>CAZITB010000037.1:0-21635 GCA_964542055.1 uncultured Candidatus Kuenenia sp. | reverse complement strand
GAAATACAAATATGAATATCGAAAAGATCGCGGCCAAACTAAGGCCGCTAATGCCCGAGAAAATCTCAAAACTTTTGAGATCAAGGCAGCTGGCAGAGCCGGAGCTGAAATCATTGATAGAAAAACAGATCATTTCACTGGCCTATAAAACTTTCGGTGATTTTGATAACAAGATACTTCTGTCGCTTCCACCTGAAAAAGTTGCAAATGGCTCAATAGAACTTGGTACAATTTTATATGACAAAGAAAAATGGCCACTGGGTCTTAAATATGGTGAGATGATACAAAATACCGCCATCCTTGGCAGATCTGGTGCTGGTAAAACTAATGTTACATTTGGCATGTTAACTCAGCTAATTGAGAAAAATATTCCTTTTGTGTTTATGGACTGGAAAAGAACGGTTCGGCATTTGATACCGAATTTCAAAAGCCAGTTAAATATCTACACACCCGGCAGAGCAATATCTAAATTCCCATTTAATCCCTTTGTAGTTCCGCCGGGGATCGAATCCAATATATATGTCAACCAGCTTGTCGATGTTATCAGCCATGCATTTACACTTGGTGATGGCTCTCGGAGTTTACTTCGAAAAGCAATCGCTGCTATATACGCTCAGGGCAATCTTTGTCCGGTAGTTGGTGATATTATCACAGAACTGCAAAAAGTCCCTGACAGTGGCCGTGCCGGCGGCTGGAAGGTTACCGCGATGCGGGCACTGGAATCTTTGGAATTTGCAGACCTGACATCTAATGACCAGATATCACAAGAACAATTGGCCCAAAAAATGCTTGGCGAAAATACTGTAATTGAAATGGACGGGTTGGCATCTGAAAGTAAGAAATTTTTGATACCTATATTGAGCTTGTGGCTGTATTATGTTAGACTAAACTCACCTGAGCGTGAAAAACTAAAACTTGTTATCTTCATTGAGGAGGCTCATCATGTCCTGCACAAACGAGCCCAGACTTCCAATGAAACTGTTTTAGAAATGCTCTTTCGGCAGTGCCGTGAACTTGGAATTGGCATTGTCGTAATAGACCAGCATCCGCATCTGTTGAGTTCAGCGGCCCTGGGTAATACTTATACAAGCATATTTTTGAATCAGAAGGACCCATCAGATATCAATAAAGCGGCGGCGGTATGTCTTCTGGATAATGATGAAAAAAAGTATTTCAGCCTTCTTCCTGTAGGCCAGGGAATCGTTAAACTTCAGGACAGATGGATGCAGCCAATAAATGTCAAGTTCCCGCTTATAAATATTGATAAGGGTTTGGTAACAGATTCAATGCTGGCAAGGTATTCCGCTGTAAAAACCTCTAAGTCGGCGGGTTCAGGCCGGAAGAGGTCTCTACCATGGTATTTCAGGCAGGTTCCGCGGGTTCCAACGCTCTTTAATAGCCCTTTGAACGATGATTCGTTCAAACTACTATATGATATAGTCAACTATCCTCAGGACGGTGTAAAATCCAGATATAGAAGGCTGGATTTTAGCACAGGTAAAGGTACCAGGCTAAAGGAATCACTAATAGATCAAGGCTGGATAGATTCACAGGCAGTTGATCTCGGACCTACCAAAAAGATGTGTCTGCGATTGACATCACCGGGCAAATCTGCCCTGAAAATAGATCACACTGAACCTCAACACGGATCTATTGTTCATGAATACTGGAAAAGGTTTTACGCCGAAAGATTTCACGAACAGGGTTATGAAGTTAGCTTCGAAGTGCCGCGAATATCGGGCCAGGTTGACATTGTTGCCCGGAAAGATAACCATAAAATTGCCCTTGAGATTGAGACCGGAAAGAGTAATTATCTCAGAAACATCCGGCAGGATCTCCTGGCTAAATTCGACAAAATTGTCATAGTAGCCACTAACAAAAATGCATATGCAAAAATAGAAAAAGACCTGGCTGCCTCTAATTTACTGATCTTCCCCAGGGTTCAACTGGTCCTTAGAGATGATTTTACCTGTAGTTTTGAGTCGCATAAAACTACAGATCACTAAGCTGTTGCTTTTCCTGAGTTAAATTATTTTTCCATTACGGCATCATGTCAAAATAAATGTATACAGCTTTTATTTGAAGGTATTCCGCGGTTTTGGAATTCAGACACTATACATTTTCGTATAGATTTTCATATTTACTTTTATTTTTATAGCATTATAATGCTACAGGATATATCTTACTTAAGGAAACCCAAATGACTAATCAATTACACATACTTGAAGCCAGAATCGATAAAATCAAAAAGGAAATTATCGAACTGGAATATCTACGCCCCGGCTGTCTATCAAAACAATATAATACATGCGGAAACCCGCGATGTAGTTGCAAGAAGGATCCTGCCCACAGACACGGTCCTTATTACCAGTTAAGTTATACCCGCAACGGAAAAAGTAGAACAGAATACATTAAAAATTCAGATATTGCCGTCGTGAAAAAACAGATAAAAAACCATAAGAAATTACAATCTCTCGTAAATAGCTGGATTGATTTATCGACACAAATATGCCAGATAAAGATAAAATACAAGGATCTATAGTTTTTTATTATGGCAGTGATATTTCGTGTTTATTCTTTAGCCTGCCATTCTAGAGCTTTGCACTGGTTCCAGCAAATAACATGCTCTAAACACACCTCTATTCTCTCAAGAAGCTTGTATATTTTTGAACTTGGAATATCA
Organism: uncultured Candidatus Kuenenia sp.; assembly: GCA_964542055.1. Taxonomy (GTDB): domain Bacteria; phylum Planctomycetota; class Phycisphaerae; order Sedimentisphaerales; family CAMDDF01; genus CAZITB01. Next base: position 18,952 of record CAZITB010000037.1, on the reverse strand, counting down.
CCCTCACAACATTGATAAGTAAGACAACACAAATGCATGTATGCCTGTTTTATGTCGCATTGTTGCGGTATATAAAAATATTCAATTTTATTCTGATCTTCTCTGTATCTTTGCGATACCGCTTGATAATTTAATTCTTTAAATTTAATACCAATTGAATTTAGAATCTGCTCATCTGTTAGGTCTTCTTCGATTTTTTCCGCCAATGCCCAATATTCTTCTTTAAGTTTTAAATCTCCTCCAAAATCCCAATTACCTAAAAAAGTCAATATCCTGTTGATGGTTTTATCATTAACCACAAAAGCACTCATTTGGGGCGGTCCTCGCCGGTGCAATCTTTATCGGCCATTACACCACTATTAAATTTATTCAAAATATGATCGATATTTTTAATCCGCCGTAAAGCTCTTTGATTAATATCTTCAAGTTGCTCTTTACAAGCCTCCATTACCTGAAAATATTCTTTTCTGCCAATACTAAGACATGGCTGAGTACAAACCTGAAAAACCAGTTCATCCGGGATCCTCTGACCTGCCAAAAGGTATGCATAAGCAATCGACTGGCTCAAATCCATACCACCGCCGCAAAGCACCAGGAAATACTCCTGCGTGTCAGAGTTTTCCATGACGGTCAAACAGGTTTCTTTTATAATTTTCAGGATTTTGCTGTCATCAGGCAAGCCATAAAGCGGATAACCATAGTTCATCATAGGGTCACAGCTGTCTTCATAAAAATCACATTCCCGGCACCAGCCCGAATAAAGCATATTCGCTGCTTTTCTATCTTGGCTATCTTTATCCTGAGTATAATGTTGACAGTTATATTCAGCAACTCGGCGGCCATGATTTAGCCACTTCTCTGGATTGTGTTTATATTCATCATGCCAGTCAATATTATGTGCAATTACCATTTTTCAATATTTCAACACAAGCGGACTTTATAAACTTTTCTATTTTCAACATTTCTAGAAGGCCCGATTCAATTACCCTGCTTTTCAATATCTTTATAAAGTCGCATATCCTGACAATTTTATGCCAGAATCAACAAAAGGTATAAGACTTGAAAAAAAGTTGTGGAAAAAACTTATAAACATAAAATTTAATAATGACTTTTCTAACATGTCCGAGGTCGTTCGCCACCTATTGGATAATCAAAAATTTGATGATTAAACAGATAAAACCAGTCTGAATTAAATATCTGTTTTCAAAACAGACCGACATGGTCTTGTTGTATAAAAGTAATAATTTTGAGCTGTCAATTATACCAAATACATGCGCTTAAAAAACGGCTAAAAAATTAACAAAACAGTAATGATAATTTTTCCTACCAATATATCACGACCCATTTAGTTTATATGCACTTCGACAATAATCGCCATTAAAAATGGTTGGTCATCCATCTCGAAATTTTGCCAGAGCCCACCACCTCGAGCCTGACAACAAATAACCACAAGGCCATATTAAGCAATTATCTATTCTATCTATCCATCTATCTATATACTATTAGCCACGATAGATAGCGATAAATAATTCATAAACAACTATAAATAAATGATTTGTAAAAATAGATTAAAACATGCCTTCTTCCAGTTAAAAAATGTCCATAAATTGCAAAATTGACAGTTGTCTTATCTATGACCATAGTATATTCTATAGCAAGTTAAGAGTGTATTAACTGGAGATTTTTTATGAACTTTAATCTGGCAAACCACTATGCCGAAGAAATCAATCAGGGCCAGGAAGAAATGTACCAACAGCTTGTCTCACTGTGCATTCCATATTTTTTGTACATAAGAAAGAAGTTCGGTTTTCCCAGTATTTCAGTAGAACAAGTAAAAAAGGAACTGGCTTTCGATGCGGTAACCGATGCACTTATTGTCAAACAAAATCGAAGCCTGCCGCTTGGTTTATGTCTTCAAAACAGTTTTCGAGATGTTTGCCGCAAAAGGATCCGGATTACCCGGGAGCATGACACCGGCAAAATAATGGAACAGTGTAATATCAAAATACCCGGTTCATTGCTGGGAGCCAGCAGCCCCGAACCGTTACCTCCCGATAAAGCAGAGAACAATGAAATAGTTGAACTAACCAAAAATATACTGGAAGATCACGACCCATTTTCAAAAAAGGTTGTCTTCCAAAAGACCAGAGGTTCAACATATCCCGATATGGCTAGTATTTTTTCCACTACTTCCAATGAATGCAAACGGGTTTACTGGCACGATGTTTATCATCTCAGGGAAAAACTCAATCCTAACCCAGAAGAAGATTAAATAAGGATACTAAAATGAATTGTCCAGATAGAGAAATAATACAGGACTATATAGACAGCGAACTATCCGATACTAATGCAAAATCGATTACCGAACATATTCGTACGTGCAGCACTTGTAAAAAACAGCTTCAGGAACTTCTAGCATTCCATGACACATTAAACAGTTTGGTTGAAAATGATCAGTGCCCTTCTATAGCTGATCTTGAAAGATACAGCAACAATACCTGCCAGCAAGCACAAGCAAATGAGATCGGCGAACATATCGGCCTTTGCAGCAGATGCCAGACTTATGTATGGGCATTAGGTGCATCACAGCAGGAGTTAGATAACTGGCAAAAACAGGAGGAACAGGGATTTCGTGAATATTTAGCAAGGACCCCTGGCTATATTGCAGCAAAAGAGTCGCTTTTAAAATTACTGCCAGCCAAACTGGAGATGCTTGATGAGAGCTGGCAATCTGTTCTGTCATGGGTATCGAGCCTGAAAGACAAGGCCCTTGAAAACTGGCCATCATTGACCCAGCAACCTCAGCTGGCCGGTGTACTTGGTTTTGCCCAGACATCTGACCCACAATCACAGGCAACTTCGATAATTTTAATGACAACACTATATGTCTCAGAGGCTATTGCCGATGGAACAATCAAAAGTTCCCAGCAAGATATAGAAATAATGGTAAAACAAGTAGCCGAAAAACTTGGAGCTGGTAAAGAACTTCAAAAACGCCTTTTGGAAACCGTCCCGGCTGTAATATTACAAGTTTATAAGGATGGCGATGTATGATTTAGTGATCTACACTGTCTTTTTTGTAAGTATTTTTATTACAATTTCATCTACGATCCTAATCGCACGAAAATTATTTGGGACAGGGGTTGAATATTTCAGCGGGCGTATTCTGGTCATCAGCGGCATTATCAATATATCACTTTGTATCGGATTGCTGTTTTTTCAAACAATTTCAAATTCATCTATTTCTACTTCTGCAAGATTTATTTGTGGTCTTCTTGCAATTTTAATTCCAGCCAGGGTTTTCTATAACTACTTAACACAACCGAAAAGAATAACAAAACAATTTGATCTTATACCACACAAGGACCAGACTGTAATAAAAACTATTTTACCCCTGTTAAAATCAATGGGTATTTCCTCGCCAGAGTTTTTTTCTTCAGATTCTGTTCAAACACCATTTGTCTTTGGTCGTCATTCATCAAAGGCATCTCTTGCGGTTCCTGTAAAATGGGACATATATAGTAATCCCCATAATTATTCTATCTTACTGCATGAACTTGCACACATCCGCAATCATGATGTAGGCTTTCTGGCATGGTCACAAGCATACATAAAGGATCTAAAGTGGATACTGATCGGTTTACCGGCTTTGATCATCCTGATACATCTGTTAGAATTACATCAAATTGCACCTTCGATATATATTTATTTTTCATGTCTTCTAACACTTTATGCCATGCTTAGGTATATCATTAGAACACGTGAGCTGCTGGCAGACTCAACAGCAGCATTGCTGATCAAATCCGATCATATAACGCAGGCGATTTCCTCACACAGTTCAAATGATTACAGTCATGACATAAAATTTATTCAAAATCCCAGAATCAACATCACACAAAGGCTATATCAATGGTTTACTGACAAAGCATTATTTTCCAAACACACAAAATACTGGAAAATAATACTTCAAGTGTTTTCTTTCTTTCATGTATCACATCCGGATCGGTTAAAGCGTATTGAAAATATTCTGGAAACTAATAAAATTGTGGCAAAACCACATACAAATATACAAAATAGTTTCTGGGCAGGTGTTACACTTGGTTTTTTAGGGGTTGTAGTTGGATTATGCGGATACTGGCTCTCTGGCCCGATTAGATATGCTCCTGACGACACAGATAGTCTTCTTCTGTCACATACACTATATGGACTGGCGGCAGTGCCGGCGATTGGGTTTTGGGTAGTTTTTGTAACACTTCCATCCTGGTCATCACTGGGCAAACCGAATATGGACAAAAGTTTTTTTCGCTTATTAGTTAAACATCATTTCGCAGCTTTTATTGGCAGCTTCGCAATAAGCATGCTTTTATTGACAGCGATGCTGATCCAGATGCCCTTTATGGTTCTTTTCATTCTTTGTATTTTCTGGCAGTTGCTTATTGTAGCGATGGGATTTTGCGTAAGTGTTGTATCTGTATTTTTATGGAATGTAGCACGATACCTTCAGACAAGCGATGTAAAAGGGCTCTCTAAAGTACTGTGGACATTTGTCCCTTTATTAACTGTTGCTCTTGGCAGCACTTTTCTTGGTATGCATTATCTTAGCAGCAATAAAACATTTCAGGGTGCAAATCTGATATTCAGTACTCTGATGGGTATCATTATTTCATTTCATATTACAGGCCGCAGCCGGTTTTCTATGCCGGACCATTATATAATAATATCCGGTATGTTTTTCAATTACCATATAGAGGGCAAAAGATTCCTAAAACAATATAAACTAATTGACACAATAATATTTCCTTCTTTGCTTATTTTACCAATATTGATGTCATATCTGACTTGCTCATTTTTATTTAGCAGTTTATCTGACAAATTAACCGTTCGCTGGACGGTCATCACTTTAATTATCATCGGCTGTATAGCCCTGGTTTTAATCCAGTTAGCAGAAAGAAAAAAATCTACACTCAGCATGCGGGTAAAAATCTTTCGATTATTTCATAGCATGCAGTTACTTTCAATACCGCAATCCAATGAAATCTTCGAAAAAATCATTTATATTTTCAGGTCTATTATCTCAAAAGACATAAAATCATTCAAAAAACCAAATCTTACAATGCATGATATCTATCAGATTTTTCTTATTACAAACCAAACACATCCAGAGTTTAAGAGTAAAGCTGTTCAGTGGACTATGCAGTGTGCCAGACCCGGAGGCTTTGGGCTCTGGCCAAAAAGCGGACCCCGTTTAATATCAACTTATAAGGGGCTGGAAATTTTAGAAAAAAGCGATCAAATCAATAATATCGACCCTCTGGGGCACATTTCATGGATTAAATCACTTCAGCAACAAGATGGTTCATTCAAATCGCCATGGAGCACAAGAGATTTATGGGAAGAAACTTTTTTCGCAATTAAATCACTGTACATGCTCAAATCCTCCCTTGACTATAAAAATACCCCAAAATGTGCTAAATACTGCAAAAGTACTCTACAGGAAGGAATTGATACTGATCAACCAGAAATGGTTTATTACTCCATTGGGACCTTAGAAGCACTAAACAAATTAGATAGAGACACAATAGACAATACCTCCCGCTGGCTAATGAGTAATATTGAAAAGCTGCTTTTAGCTAACATTGGCCTCAATTACGAAAACATACATTTTGTAGTAATGACCTATTACATTATCAGCAAAACAGATTCATCCGCAAAAATAGCCGGCCAGATTAAGTTACTGGCAAAGCGTGTCCAGGCAGCTCTGGATGCCGAACTTACAGATATTCATCTTTAAGCACCTGATTTTTTCTCAATAATCCAACTCCTGTAAAAATTAAAAATTTTTTTTAATTTTTTTCTGCGCCCCCGGTCTGTCATTGGAATTCTTTTGTGAAAGCACAATAAAAATCATTTAACACAAAGGAGCAAAAATGACAAACAAGCAGATCGGTACCGTATTTACAGACAATCTTAATTTGAAGGAGACTTAAAATGAGTTGGAAAAAGAAATTCTCTGAAAAAATCGCTGAAACCCTAAGATTTGCAGCTTATCTGTTCCTGGCACTGGACGCGATCCTGCTATCGATGTTCTTGTTCTGGTTTCTTGTAAAGTTTCTTTGGCGATTCATGCAATTTGTTAATTACAAACTTTTTGAAAATCCATGGTTTTAAATAAGGAGACATTAAAAATGAGTATTCTTCGTAAAATTAAAAGAATCATAATAGGTTACAACCACGATCGGACCCGAGTAGATAAACTTGGTCAAACAAATGAGTTCCACAATGAATCCAATACCGACGGTTCAGTTGAGAGCTTCTACATTGAAGAAAAAATAAATCAAAAATGCGGATGTTTTGCAGATATTGGGGGCAGATGTGCTGAGTGTGGCGGTATCAGTTGCATAAATTGTCACAGGCACTGCGGTGGTACTGACAATCCTATCCCTGTAGGCTGCGGCAAACCAATATGCCGCGAACATACTCACTATAAGATTATTGAGGGAATAAAAACCCCTCTCTGCAGCCGGTGCGCTGGCAAGGTCACTCGCAAAAAATACCGTCAAATAACAACAAAATTACTATTAAACCCATTTATTGAATTTGAAAAGGACTCTGAAAATGAATAATGATGATATACTTAGCGAACTGGGGAAAAAAGTTAATTCAGGTCTGCAGCTTGGAGTCTTTAATGACCGAATGGGCCAGAAACTGCTCAAGCTTTACAGGCTGAATATTTTAGATTCATATACCATAGGTCAAATTATTCAACGTGTAGATAAGGCACTTCGGAAAGAGGCCAGTAGAAATGAACCATTTAAGATGCCCCGGCTCAACCATGGTCAGCTTCTCATAGGCGCAGATACAGATCGTCGCCCTGTAAGATCACCTCTCCAGTATCTCAACGCCGGAACACTTTTAGTCGCCAATACAGGCTCCGGCAAAACGACTCTTGTCAGCTTTTATGCTATGCAAATAGCACATAAGGTTAAGGGCATGTGGCTGGTTGACCTTAGAAAAAAAGAATTTCGACTCTTAATACCGGCATTTACGAACATTGGCATTGATCTTACAGTTATCAGAGGTCGAAAATTCAAGATCAATCCTTTACAGCTGCCATCGAAAACCGATCCTCATGAATATACCTCCACAATTTCAGATATACTCGTCAAGGTCTTAAATCTGCCGCCAAGGGCTTCTGTGCTTCTTAGCAGTACTATAATCAAGCTTTACAACCAATATAATATTTTTAACGGCAGCCAGAAGTTCCCAACACTTTTTCATCTTTTTGATGCCGTAAAAAACGATAAAACTGCAAATTCTCAGGCCAGACAAGCCATAATGGACAACCTTGAAGCCTTGCTTCTGGCATTCGGAACCGAAGTGTTCGGTTATTACAGGGGCTGGCCGGTTGATAAATTAGCCCAGAAGCATGTAGTTTTTGAACTTACAGGCCTTCCCGAAGCTGGTAAGGATTTAATACTCAACTATCTGACAGCAGCAGAGTTTATCTCAAGAATATCCAAAGGCATATCAAATAATGGTATGGATATATGGATGAGCCTGGATGAATCGCAGAGACTCTTTTCACAGCGAAAAGAGATTTCCAACAACAATGGAAATTCAATAACAGACCTTGCAGGACTGGTTAGAGGAACAGGGACAGGTTTATTTATTTCGGTTTTGACTCCTGATGACCTGTCAAACAAGATACCTGCAATCACTTCCACTAAGATCCTTGGCAGATGCGGTGATGTTGGAGACTACCAGGCGGCGGGTAAATATCTGGGTCTAAGCAGTGAACAGGTAAACTGGTGTCACCATAATATCAAACCTGGCACATTTGTCGGTCAGCTTGGCGAAGGAAACTGGCGATATCCTTTTCTATTTAAAGTGCCAAAAATGAGTTCGCTTGCACCGGTCAGTGATTTTCAGGTAGACAGCACTTTAAGCGCATTTGACAACTATGACATTGAGCCTGTCGAGTTTTCACAATGGCCCCCTGTTGTAAAAGTTGGCCACACCGATCCTGTCAATAATGTTAAAGGTAGTACTTACAACCTAACTGACAGCCAGCTTAGACTTTTGAAAGCCATTGTAGATAATCCAATGCTGTCATCAAGCGAGTATGTCAAACTAGCCAGGATAAGTCCAAACACACTTGCCAAACTGCGCCCAATTCTTATTGAGCAGGGATATATTGCTGAGCATCTTATGGATTCCTCCGGTAGAGGGGCAAGTAAAAGGATATGGCAGCCCCTTGAACCTGCTAAAAAAGTGGTAAAAGAAAACAGAGCTCAAAATGGGGGAATATAAAATGAGAGGAAAAGTTTTCCACAATACTCTTGCAAACAGGGCCAAAAATATCTTTCAGGGACTTAACTGGAGAGTTCGTAACGAGTACAGGTACCAGAAAAATGGCATAACAACATATTTCGATGTGTATGCAACAAAAGATAACAAAATGATTGCATGTGAAATCGAAACAACATCACGCCATGCTATTGACAATATCAATAAAGCCTTAACCGTTGAAGTTGATATATGGGTGATTGTTCCAACAAAGAACTTGCTTTGCCGGATAAACAATAAACTTAACCGCATGGATCTTAATACCAGCTTTAACTCTGTAAAAATACTGCTTTTTAGCCAGCTTGAAAAAGAAATCAAAAAAATTTCAGATTTTTCTGACAGACACCTTAGTTAGTGGAATTTAACTATAGAAGCAAGGTTAACAGTTTAGAACAAACAAATAAATTATAGTTTTTGAAAGGAACCGGATCATGAAAATCAAAGGAACAAATGTGTTTAGATTAGTTGTATTAGTACTTATTGTTTTTCTGTTTTGTAAGCTGGTTGGAATTTCAGATAAAATTACTTGTAGAATCGATTTTCCTTACTATCTCGATGACCCAGTTTATGGATTGATGTTTTTGGGGCTTATTTGTGTAACCTTAATTACCATTATCAAATTAATAATCAATAGATAAATTTTTCAATTTTTCCTGACAGATGGCCATCTCAATGGAATTTAACTATAGAAACCGCTTATATGCTGCAGCTACTAAAAGTCGGTTCGTAAATTTTAATGTTAATTTTTTAGAAAGGATTTTTTATGGAAGACAAAAAAACAATCGAACAACAATCAGAGCTAAATGCCCTTCGGTGGCTGGCACTTAGTTTTGAGGCACTGGCCGAGGCCAATGCACCTCAAAAGCTAAAACAAATACCCCTTCAGTTAGAGAATATCTCAGGACAAGTAAGCCAGGCAGGAGCAAAACAGCAGCAGGTTTTTAATGATGTCCAGATAATCAAAAAGAAGTTGGATAAAAATGATTCGACAATTAAGCTTCTGGAAAATTCAGGGAAAGTAAATGAGCTTCTCAGCTGTGAATATTACGACAAGTATATTATCCAGCCAATGGTTCGGTCACTTTTTCCGATCTTTGACATCATCGCCAATCATCGTGAATACCAGAAAGACTGCAATGCCAACAAAGTAATAGATTCGATACTATCCCAGCTTAAGCAGTTTCTTTCCAACTATAACATAGAGAGTATCGAACACTGTCCCGGTGATGATTTTGATCCTAAAACCAGCAAATCCCTTGTGTGGGAAGATACCACAGAAAAACACCTTGACAAAAAAGTGGCATATTCTCTGAGAACGGGATTTAAGCTGGACTCACAAAGAATTCTGAGAATGGAGATGGTTTCATTGTACAGGTACAAACCATCACAAACTAATAATAACACTATTAAAGAAGGAGAATAATTATGATACCTGGAATTGACGCTGGAAACTCTCGTTTCAAGTATGCCGTGGTCGATCAGGCCGGAAACCCTAAAGTGATAACCAATCGTTTCGGCGAATCTTTTACGCCAAGTGCGGTGTTCTTCTCCCAGGACGGTTCCATCGTCATTGGAACCGAGGCTCTAAACGCGGGCTTTGCACAACCGGAAAGGCTTGTTGTAAATTGGAAAAGGGATATGGGCACTGACCATACCCTGTATACCAATGATAGAGGAAAAGCCTATACAGCAAAGGATATACTGGCCGTCCTGTTAGCCGATGCAAAGGAAAATATCGAAGCAAAAACAGACTCGGTGGTAAATCAGGCTGTTGTCACCGTGCCGGCAAACTATAATGACCTCCAGAAAAGAGAGACAATAGAAGCCGGTAAATCTGTCGGGATAGAGATTATCCTCACACCACATGAACCAACTGCAGCGGCACTTGGAAACAATATCTATGAACGAAAAGGGTCAACTGCACTGGTATATGACCTTGGCGGAGGCACCTTTGATGTTTCAATCGTTCGCAGCAACGGTAATACAATGGACATTATCGCCACTGATGGTCTTCAGCAGCTTGGCGGCAGAGATTTTAATGCTTGTATAGCTGCAAGACTCCTGGACGAATTCGAGGCTGAAAACGGTTTTAGACCTTCCAAAGAAGAGCAGCCTCTATTTTACCAGGAGATGGCACAGAGGATAGAGCAATTAAAGATAAGTCTCTCTGCCCAGAGCCAGACATCTATAGTTCTGTTCTGTGAAGGCAAACAACTGCAGTTAACTGTTAAACGCGACCAGTTCAACCAGTGGGTAGAAGACCTTGCCAGAAAGACCATTGAAAAAACTGCTTCTGTGGTCAAACAGGCCAATCTCAAAATTACTGATATCAATGAGATATATGCCGTTGGCGGTGGCTCAATGATGCCTATTATCACAGACATGCTTGAAGAGTTAATGGGCAAAAAAGTTTCAAAAAGATGTGAGCCCCATTCTGCCGCCGCTTTTGGTGCTGTAATTGCCGGAAGAATCAAATGTGAAATAGAAGGCAAGACATATACATGCGGCGATGTTGTCTTGCCAGGACCTGATATATTTGTTAACGACATCTTAAGCCATAATATTGGCATAATGGCATTAGATGGTGACAGGCAGATATGCAGTGAAATCCTTTCAAGAGATACAGCCATACCATCAATTCAGACAAAGCTATTTAAATTAAGCGAGCCTAATCAAACAGCAGTTACACTCAAAGTTCTTGAAGGCGACAATGGAAAAATGGCAGATGACTGTCTAGAACTAGGTATTTTCCAACTGCAGGACCTGCCTCCAAGGCCGGACCTTATCGGAAGAATTGAGGTTACCTTTTCTCTTGATGCCAACGGCCTTCTAACTGCAAAGGCTCGCGATAACGCAAGTGGCAAAACTGCCGAAATGGAAATAACCTATGACATTGCAACAGATAATGGCAATACCGAGGCAACTGCTGCTTAATTTTATCATCTTACCGGCAGGCAGATTATCTGTCTGCCGGTTCTTTTTTGAAAGGAACCATAACCATGAAATATCTGAATTTTGCAAATAGTGTTTCGGGTAACAACAGACCTGAAATAGTAATGAGTCTTATCGACTTTTCACCATCTATGGACTATAGCGACTACAAACCCACCAGGAAAGATGGGGCCATAAAAGCCAATTATGAACTGCTCAAGATCAAACATCGAAACTATCCTAGCGATAAAATGGGAATTATTGGATTTGGCGGCACAGCGAAGCTATTACAGCCTGCTGTATCTGTTTCCCAGGGCATTAAAAATATTGAAAATGCTCTGAACAAGCCTTTTTATTCTTCCGGCACAAATTTTACGGCTGCATTAACCCTTGCCGGAGATCACCTGTTCAACAAAAGTACCAAATTAAACAAACCATCTTTTCTTAGAACTCTATCTCAGATGTTTTTTGAATTTGAAGACAGCAAATTTTATGAAGCCAACGATGGAATTCTTAGAAGAGTTATCATGCTGACAGATGGCGAATACAATCGAGGAGGCCGTCCATTACAAATAGCTTCCGAGTTAAAAGATGCAGGAGTCATTATTGACTGTATCGGTATCGGAGGTAGTCCTAAAGATGTTGATGAAGTTATCCTGAAACAGATCGCCTCAAAAAATCCTGATGGCTCTATCAGGTATTGTTTCATTGGAGATCAACAGCAGTTGATCAGAAAATATCAGTCACTTGCAAAAAACATAAGAGTCATATAAGGAGGCGATAAAATGACAGCATTAAGTTATTTACTGATGTGTTTATTGTATTTTATCTGCGTTGGGTTGGATGTAGCTATGTTTTTTATTCAGATAAGACTGATCCTTCAATGGCGAAACACAAGCTGGCTTGTCCCATTTGATAATGCAGGTAAATCACTTGTTGACAACATAACAAAAAAGGTGCCTCAAATTTTACGGATACAGAAACCACTTTCAAAAAAAGGCAAACTTTTAATTACATTAATTGTACTTGCCATATCAAGAGTGATCCTGGGATCTATTTTGGGCTAAATTAGTTTACTGGCAGGGAATTAAAACCTGCCAGTATTTTTTAAATACTTCTATTTAGAAAGGAAAATCATGTCTGATTCAATTACTACTTTAATCATTGTTCCAGTTTTTATTATTATAATGGCTACATCTAAAACAGCAATTCAAACTGGGTTAAAAATTAATGATAGCCCTGCATGGCTGTTGGCTTTCTGTGTTGCAGTTTTAGCTGTTATAGGAATATTACAGCCGGATAAAGAGCTATCTAAAAATAAGACTGTTAACTTTATTCTGCTTCCATATGCCGCTTTAGGTATTTCGATTTTAATATCAGTTATGATTACATGCTTATGTAAGCATAAGAGGACAAGAGAATACTTTTTGAGTTGGTTTAAAAAAAAAGAGAATAAAAATAACATGTAAATAATAAATCAACTAAAAGGAAAGGACCATATTATGTCTACTCGGCATAACACAAATATTAATCATAGGCTTATCAAAGTCAAAGCTGCTGCCGACTATCTTGCCATCAGTGAGCGTAAGCTATGGGATCTATCACAAAATGGTATTATCCCGGTCGTCAGGCTTGGTCGAGCAACTCGATATGATTTAATCGATCTGGACAATTTCATTGAAAAGATGAAAAGCTGCACACAATAAACTAAAAGTTCGCAAGAAAGTACTTGCGCGCCACTGAATTAGTGGTATAATAATATCTAAGATTGTTTAATACAAGAGAGGTGCTTTATGGCTAGTGTTATCAAATCAAAAACCAAATCAGGGATAAGATATTCAATTCAACTTAGTCCGGGCGAAAATAGTGCAAGGCCAACAATAGCATTGGGTAAAGTTACTCGCAAACAAGCCGATGCCGCAATGACTAATATCGAAAATCTTATAGCCAGTCGAAAAACAAATAGAGTTATATCACCAGCAATTACAGATTGGGTTAACAATTTACCGCATGGGCTGCGTAAGCGGTTAGAATCACTAAAAATCATTGACCCTAAAAATGGCTGGAAGAGTATTACTGTTGCACAATGGACAGAACGATACATTAAAAGTCGTTCAGATATTAAACAGAGAACTAAAGACAGATTGCAAAATACTGCTAATAAATTATCTGTTTTTTTTAAAGGTCAATATATCAACGAAATCACAGTTGGACAGGCAAAAGAATTTAGAATTTACCTACAAAGTATTTTAGGATTGGCGGAAAATACTGTAAGACGACAAATTGGAATGTCAAGACAGTTTTTTAATGCGGCTATTGATGCTGGCCATATCTCTAAAAATCCTTTTAGAGATCAACCTGTAACAGTTAGAGCTAACCCTGCAAAATTCTTTTATGTCAAACATGAAATGGCAGTGAAAGTTCTTGAGGCATGTCCTGATATACAATGGCGATTAATTTTTGGGCTGACTCGCTGGGGTGGCTTGCGTTGTCCAAGCGAAGTTCTAAGACTTAAATGGCAGGATATTGATTTTGCAAATAATCAGTTCACTGTACACGCCAGCAAAACAGAACATCATGCTGATGGTGGAATTAGAATTGTTCCGATGTTTCCAGAACTAAAACCATTATTTCAGGATGCTTTCGATAACGCTAAAGATGGTGATATTTACTGCATTACCCGATATAGAGACGATTCTACAAACTTAAGAACCCAAATGCACAGAATAATTAAAAAAGCTGGGTTTAAACCTTGGCCCAAAACTTTTCAGAATTTGAGAAGTACCAGGGAAACAGAATTATTTAAGATGACCAATGGCAATGTCAAAGCTGTATGTTCCTGGATTGGAAATAGTCCCGCTGTTGCAATGGCACATTATGCACAAGTTACTGAAGCTGATTTACAAGAAGCTGCTAAAAAGTCCTTACTCAATGATGCAAAAAAAACCGTGCATAAATCCGTGCAGACTACAGCGGAATTGCCTTGCACAGGCTCGCACGAACTCAAAACACAAAGTGATATAAGTCCTTGTGATAGCGAGAGTAATCTACAATTTGCGGGGGTATGCGAAAGTGTGCAAAATGGTAAAAAGTACGCCCGGCAGGACTCGAACCTGCGGCCTACAGTTTAGGAAGTCATTTAAGTAGATTTGTAACAACTTTCATATCAAACACTTACAACTGCAAGTCTTTTAGTGCCAACATGTTACCGTTGCCAACTGAGGACATGATATGACATGAGAACCGCTTTGTCAAAGCAAAAGTTATATGGAAAGTTATAAAAACATGTTGCACAGGATTGTGGGGATCACTTTGGTGTACATTTTTTGGGAAAAGTATCATCATTGATTTAGTCTTCTTTGATGGATTCCAATGCCTCTTTGGCAGGAACCCTGCAAGCTTTACCATCACGGTTAATAATCGCATATTGTCCAAGTAGAGCCTTTCTTTCAAGTTCTTCTCGAACCGCTTTTTTTAGACATTTTAAGCCTTCAACTGCCATGTTATGAGTTTCTTTTGTAGTCATCTGCACACCTTAAACTTCATTTAATATATCATAACCATTTTCATCTTGTTCAAAAAAAGAACCGGATCTGGATTTGAATTGTCATAGCATGAAATTTTGTCACACAAAGGCCTACAAACTTGCAATATCTAGTTTTTTAGCTGCGAAGGTTTCATCTAATCTTCCAACTGGTGTTGTCTGGGGCAAATCGTGGAATTTTTCAGGTAATATTTCTGCTTCTTTTGCAATCTCTATCATAACATTAACAAACTCGTCAATAGTTTCTTTACTCTCTGTTTCGGTTGGCTCTATCATCATCGCTTCTTTTACGATCGTTGGAAAATATACTGTTGGCGGATGGAAGCCTTTATCAATCAAGGCTTTTGCAATATCAATAGCATGAACACCTTTCTTAGCTTGACGAGAGGCACTAAAAACACATTCGTGCTTACAGGTACCTGGATACGGCAAATCGTAGTAATCTTTTAGCTTTTCCTTGATATAATTGGCATTCAATACCGCATTTTCCGAAACTCTTTGCAAACCTTCTTTGCCAAGCATGAGCATATAAACATAAGCCCGCAGGACAATTCCAAAATTACCATAAAATGGAGCAACATAGCCGATTGACTTGGGCCTGTCATATTCCAGAGCATAAGTACCATCATTTCGCTTGACTACAATGGAAATAGGCAGATATTCCAATAGGGATTCCACAACACCTACCGGCCCGGCACCAGGGCCGCCGCCACCGTGAGGAGTAGCAAATGTTTTATGCAGGTTTATGTGCACAATATCAAAACCTAAATCGCCTGGACGCACCTTGCCTACTATGGCATTTAGATTGGCACCATCGTAATAGGTCAGGCCGTCAACGCTATGTATTAAATCGCATATCTCTTTTATGTGCGGATTAAAAATACCAAGGGTATTTGGACAAGTAAGCATTAGCCCTGCAACTTCATCATTAATCATTTCTTTTAACACACTCATATCCATTACGCCATTTTCATCACTTGGCACAGAAACCACTTTGTATCCTGCAATTGCTGCACTTGCAGGATTGGTTCCATGTGCGCTGTCAGGTACGAGAATGGTTGTTTTTTTATTGCCTTTGTCTCTATGATAAGCCGCCATTATCATAATGCCTGTCAGTTCACCATGAGCACCAGCCATTGGTTGCATTGTAAAGCCTGCCATTCCATTTATTTCACTAAGCATCAAATCTGTATCATGGATCACTTCAAGTGCACCTTGTGTCAGCATGCCACCCATTCGCAACTGCGGCATAAGTGGATGCAGATGCGCAAAGCCGGGATATGACGCTATTCGCTCTGTGACTTTAGGATTATATTTCATCGTACACGAGCCAAGTGGATAAAAATTAGTATCAACGCCATAATTTTTACGCGAAAGATCGGTAAAATGTCTGACCACATCAAGTTCACTAAGTTCGGGAAGCCTGGCGTCTTCTTTTCTCAGCAAATCTTTATTTATATTTATACTTTCAAACACATCAGAATTTATAGGTTTGACTGCCCTTCTTGATTTCACGCTTTTATCAAATATTAATTTCATAGTATCGCCTCCAGTGCCTCAGCTAACATTCCGATTTGTTCTTTACTTCGTTTTTCAGTAACCGCTATCAACATGGAATTATCCATGCCCTTGTAATATCTACTCAAAGGAAAACCCGCTGCTAAACCTTTTTCAATCAGCTTACCGATTACATCGGTAGCATTTCGCGGCAAATCGATAACAAATTCATTAAAAAACCATTTTGCCTTAAAATGGGGTTCTATTCCATCAATTGAAATTATTCGCTTAAAAGCATAGCTGGCCTTATCAACACAAAGCTGTGCGGTTTCTTTAAGCCCCTCCTTGCCAAGCAGTGAAGTGTAAACCAATGCGGTCAAGGCACACAATGCCTCATTAGAACAGATATTCGAAGTTGCTTTATCTCGCCTGATATGCTGTTCGCGTGCCTGAAGAGTCATAACAAAACCTTCGTTACCCTTTGCATCATTTGTTCGGCCAACTATTCTGCCAGGCATTTTACGAACATATTTTTTTCTAGTACTCATTAATCCAAGATATGGGCCACCGAACGACATCGGCATGCCAAGACTTTGGCCTTCACCTACAACTATATCAGCATCCATTTCACCAGGAGTTTTCAATACACCAAGCGAAATTGGATATGAAGAAACTGTCAACAGTGCTCCTTTTTCATGAGCAGCATTTGCAATATCTGTAAAGTCATCAATACAACCAAAAAAATTTGGATTTTGCAAAATTATAGTTGCAGTTTTATCATCCAAAGCCTGAATAATTTGATCACGGTTAGCAAGACCATTTTCACAGTTTGTTTCTACCAATTCAATATGGAGATTTCTTGTATAAGAGTGAATCATAACACGGTAAATTGGGTTGATGCTATCATCAATTATCACCTTATTTCTACCTGTTATTCTCAATGCCATCATCATCGCTTCATACAAAGCAGTTCCACCATCATAAAGAGAAGCATTGGCTGCTTCCATCCCGGTTAACCTGCATATCATAGATTGATACTCATATATAGCTTGCAGAGTACCTTGTGAAATTTCCGGCTGGTACGGCGTATAGGCAGTATAAAACTCGCTCCGAGAGATTATAGAATAAACCGCTGACGGAATAAAGTGGTCATAAAATCCACCGCCAAGAAAACAGATCAGGTGCGTTAAATTCTTTTCTGCAAGGCCCGCCAAATGATCGCGAACCTTTTGTTCACTCATACCTTCAGGCAAATTCAGATCACCCGCCATTAGCTCTTTTGGTATATCAGCAAATAAATCTTCTCTACTCATGTTAATGTCTTTGAGCATCTGATCAAATTGCTTCTGCGTATTAGCAATAAAAGGCATATACTATACTCCAAATAAGTTTCTAATTAGATGTTAATTTTTTATGCATTATACCGGCAAGCCCTCCCATGGCTGTCTCGCGGTATTTGGATTGCAAGTCTCTTCCGGTTTCATTCATAACATCGATTACATTATCAAGATTGACCAAATGATCTCCCTCTGTTGCAAGCGAATAGGCAGCACAGTCCATAGAACGCATAGCTGCAAATGCATTACGCTCAATACATGGAACCTGAACAAGGCCATAAACAGGATCACATGTAAGACCAAGAAAATGTTCCAAGCCCATTTCGGCAGAATATTCTATCTGATTATTGCTTCCATTTAGAAGAAATGTGGCCGCCGCTGCTGCCATTGCACATGCTACACCAATTTCACCTTGACACCCCACCTCTGCACCGCTAATAGAGGCATTTTCTATAACTGCGGAAGCAACCATAGCAGCTATTGCTAAAGCTTTTGTCAAACTAGAAACATCCGTATCATAATGCAACCAGAAAAAATAGAGTACCGCTGGTAATACCCCACAGGAACCACAAGTTGGAGCTGTAACGATTGTGCCTCCACTTGCATTCTCCTCAGCCACAGCCAAAGCATAGCTGCTTAATAAATTACGATCTCTAAGAGTTCCAACTCTTTTATTGGCATATTTCAACATTTTGCCTGCCCGCCTTTGCAATTTCAAAGGCCCGGGCAAAAACTGCTCTTCTGTTTCCAAACCATTTTCAACAGATTCTTTCATTGTATCCCATATATCTTTGAGGAATTCCCATATTGAATCATTCTCAAATTTACCAACATATTCCCAAATTATGAGATTTTCACTTCTGCAATATTCTATTATATCCATGAATTTATTATGCGGATAAATATTTTTATTTTCCATATCTAAAGTACCATTAGAATCATGTAACTGGCCGCCGCCAACACTGTAAACCCGCCATTGTTTCACAATCTCTTTATTGTTATTATATGCTATAAAATCCAACGCATTGGGATGGTATGGCAATTTAACATCAGGTTTCCATTTAAATTTGACTGGGTATAGAAACAACGATTCACCTATAGCCTTATCGGTACAATGCCCATTACCCGTAGATGCCAGACTGTCATATAGCACAACTTCAATATGTGAAATATTGCCAGCAAGCCCGTTTAAAAACAAACTCGCAGCTTTTGCTGGCCCCATACTATGAGAACTCGAAGGGCCTTTGCCAATTTTGTATATATCTTTGACAGACTTCATTCATGCCCTATAAAATTT
>CAZITB010000036.1:0-22166 GCA_964542055.1 uncultured Candidatus Kuenenia sp. | reverse complement strand
AGAACCTACGATGGTATTATTGTTAAATTTGAAATTTTCACCTATATCTAAAAATTCAACAGGATAATAATTTTTAGGGTCGTAAACGAGGTTATTTTCAAATGTAATGTTTGAATAACCAACATTGGGATAAACATCCTGGTAAGTTCTTAACGACCTTGATGTTCCATAATTGTGAACAATATTAGAACGAATTGTCAGGTTGCTTCTTCTGATAGAGAAACCCGAACCATGTGTGAAATCCGAATTTGTGGGAGATGACCTGGTAGGCCATTGATTATAAACCTCGCAGCCTTCAACTAGAGCTACAGAATTTGTAGTGTTTTGGGCGAATTTAATTCCGCTTGCAGCCACATCATGGACTATGCAATTTCTGATTATAATATTCTCTCCCAAATTAGTTCCTATATCTATGCCATTAAGCACCCATCCAAAATCAGAATCTTCTATATATATATCCTCTGTTCTGTGATCATGCTTGCCAGTTGCTGAAACCGAAATTCCTGCGGAACTTATTCCGGTTGCATAAGTATCATCCCATTTACCAGTGGCTTTTATGTTTTGAAACTTAATATGACTGGCATTATTGACAGTAATACAGGCATTTGTTGTCGTATTGACTATTTCAATGTCTTTAAATATCAAATATCTTCTCAATCCCATAGGTTTAGTTGCTTCGTCAGAATGTCCCATTAATCTCAATTCCTGAAAAACAACGTTGGCTCCAGAAGCTGCCTGATATGTGATGGGGGCATCCCAACTGGTTCCATAAACCGCGACGCCATAGTGTGCAGATTGATTGGCAAAATTTACTACGCCATAGTTACCGCTTTTAAGTATAACCGTATCGCCGGCTGCGATCCCGCTCTTATTGCTATGGGCATAACTGAGTGTCTTCCAAGGGTATTGTTCGGTTCCCATATTTGTATCCGAACCCTTTACAGGGTCAACATAATAAGTAAGGGCAAAAGATTGACAAGCAAATACAGACACAATCATACCCACAATTGCTGTTTTAAGGTTAAGTCCTTTTAATAATTTTTTTTCCATACTAATTCCTAATCCTTTTAAATTAATACTAATTCCTAATCCTTTTTACTGCAAATTACAGCAATAATTAATTTTCCCCAGAAAAGATTTGTACATATTCTGTTTAAAATTTAAAATAAAATCTATGCAATACAAAATCTTATTTCTGAGATTTTTCAAAGAAGTAAAAGCTGAAGTTGCTTTTTTTTCATCGGCATTAAACAAAAAGCACTTAAGGTGGATTAAATTGGGAAATTTATTTAAGTGATGAAAAATTAAACCTAGGTATTTATTACCGGCAAGAGCTTAATTAATAAATTTATAATGGCTTTATACTAAGTTTAAAAGGGAATGTCAAGAAAAAATTAACTTTTATTAAAAAAACAGCCCTTCTGGCATAATATTTGCTTCAGATATAAAATGTATGTATATAAACAAACAATTAATATAAGATAGGTACTATGGAGATATCACTTAAACACAAAAAAAGGTTTCCGGTGGCATACGGCACGGGTTTGAATCTCTGGGTGGCGATTGGCCTTGCTGTTAGTGTCTTGCTGTTATCAAGTTTTTTTTATTTGAAACTTTCAAATTATTTGAAAAAAACCACATCAAAGCCAGTTGAGCTGGAAAGGCCTCTTGCCCAGATACCTATGGAAATAGGGCAATGGCAGGGAAAAGATGTTCCGATTTCGTTGGAAATTCTAAAAGTGGCAGCTAACGATGATTATGTTAACCGTCTTTACGCAATACCCGAAAAGCGTATCTATGCGAATCTTTATATCGCATTTTCGGCCACTCCACGGACAATGCTGGGACACAGGCCGCAAGTTTGTTATAAAGGTGCCGGCTGGATTAATGATCAGACCGAGGAAAAGATTCTGGAATCCAGGTCGGGGATATTGTTTCCGGTGTTGCTGCACAAATTTCACAAAGAATTCACAGAGATATACGTTCTCAATTTCTACATATTAAATGGAAAAATCACTAACAGCGAAAAAGGCTTTAGCGGAATAAATTTTAGAACTCCCAATATCGACGGGCAGCTTGCCCGCTATGTGGCACAAGTTCAGATATCAGGAAGGTACCCTTCCGATGTAGTATTTGCTGCCGAGACGTTTATTGATGAAATAATTGAATTCTTTCCTGTTAAAAAAGACTAACAGGGCTTAAAATTTAAAGAAGTCCAAAAAAACTTCTAAATAGAACTTGAATCTGCAACTTTTAGGTGCAGCTGACGGGGACGGAGTACATCGAAAATATGTCAATGAAGTCTAAGTTATTAAGAGGGAGCCTGTGGAGTGCGGGAAGTCAATTTACTTCGCAGTTCATTCGTTTTGGCTTGACAATGGTTCTTGCGTACCTTCTTGGCCCTGATGCTTTCGGACTTTTGGGAATGGTTCTGGTTATCACGGGGTTTTTGGGATATTTCACGGAATTCGGTTTAATCGCAAGTCTGGTGCAGAAAAAGGAGGTTGATGAGCTTGACTGTAATACAGTTTTCTGGTCGTCGATCTTTCTTTCAGTAGTTTTGTATGCAATAGTTTATTTTTGTGCGCCGCTTGTTGCAATGTTTTATGACAAACCTCAGTTAACACTGATCACCAGGGTAATATTTATCGATTTTTTGATGAAGCCTTTCAGCTTTGTTCCATCAGCGCTGGAACTAAAGAAAATAAAATACAATTTGATTTCGATTTCGGGAATTATTTCTGTTTCGCTTTCAGCGGTAGTTGCTTTAATTTTGGCTTTTAACGGGTATGGGGTCTGGACGCTTGTGATTCAACATTTGAGCCTGACATTTTTTAGTGTTGTATTGTTGTGGTCATTTACAAGGTGGATACCTAAATTGGAGTTTTCATTTGCTCGGTTTAAAGAATTATTTTCTTTCGGGGCACATGTTACTTTGAATAATGTTATCAAATTCTTTTCTGAAAATATAGATTACCTAATAGTCGGGAAGTTGCTGGGCGAAACAGAGCTTGGTATATATCAGTTGGCGTTTCGTCTTTCGAGATATCCGTTGGAAAGGATATGGACGTTTTTTGGAAAAATGCTTTTTCCGGCATTTTCTACTTTCCAGAATAACATTGTAAGATTGAGAAGAAATTTCATGCGGGTTTCGATTAGCGGCGGAGTGGCATTGCTTCCCCCACTGCTGATTATACTTTTCGGAGCCGATTCTATAATTTCTTTGCTTGGTGAAAAATGGGATCAGTCAATGGGCTTAATGTCAAATTTAATCACAATATTCGCAGGTTATCTTATCTTTCAATCTGTTTGTTATGCGGATGAATCTATAATGATGGCATTGAAAAAAGTGTATATAGTAAATATCTATAAATCTGTTGCATCTGCTTTGCTTTTGGGATTGGGTTTTTTCGCGGTAAAGTATTTTGGGCTTAAGGGGATGGCATGGGTTTATATGATTACAACTCTTTTATATATAGCAGTTATGAAAGTGATAATTACTCGCATGCTGGGACTGAAGATATCATACTTTTTAAAAAATACCAAATGTCTGTTATTTTATTTAGCTGGGCTTGCTATCGTTGCGATGGGGGTTAGTTATTTCCTTTCGGAACGAATCGGAGATATTCTTTTTTTGATGATTCTGGGCGCTTCTGTTGGTTTAACTTCTTTGGCATTTTTATACGTTTTGAAAGTTATAAAACCAGTCAAGCCATTCTTTGAAATAGATGAGATAATTGATTTTGAAACTGAGGTTAAAGATGAAAACCCAATGGAAATATTTCAAGGCACAAATTAAAGGCAATGAAGTTGTAACCTGGGGAGAAGATTTCTGCCTGCTTGGTCGGCAGTATAATCTTGCTGGTTATCCAAAGCCTGGGGGAACCTGGGCGAAATGGAATTACCGTGACGGCGAACTTACGATCGAGAATGACTGTCTGGGTTTTTACCCGATTTACTATTACCGTGATGAAACGCAAATAGTTGTGTCCAATTCAATTTTGAAAATTATCGCAGAAGCAGGCGATGTTGAAATTGATAAAGCCGCCTTGAAAATGTTCGTGCATAGAAATTATTTTCTGGACGATTGTACGGCTTATGCGAAGATCAAAACTTTGGCACCTAACAGTACGATCAAATGGACTAAGGACTCGTTTAGTGTAGATAGCCATTTACTTGCGGTGAAACCGCTTAATCTCAATTCTGAGCAGATAGTTGATACTTATATCGAACTTACAAAGCAGGCAGTAGCACGTAATCTGCCGGATAATGAGAAGTTTATAATGCCGCTGAGCGGCGGAAGAGATTCCAGGATGATGCTTTTAGAGCTCATGGAAAGGGGTTATAAACCTGAGCTTTGTGTAACCTGCGGAGAGATGCGAGATGTTAAAATTGCAAAACAGATATGTGACAAGCTCGACCTGAATCATAAAGTTTTGCATCCGCGCCAAAGATGGGTTAAAGATTCTGTCCGAAAAAATGTTCGAATCAGCTTTTCAACTCTCCAGCATGACTGGCTTATGGCATTGGGAGATTTTGTGAGAACTTCTAATATGCTCAGCTATGATGGTAACGGCGTGGGAATGTTTTCAAGGAATGCATATACGGACGAGGGAATGAAATTTTTTGAGCTTTTCAGGGCGGGCAAATATGAAGAAGTCGAAGATTATGCGTTTCCTTCTAACAGCCCGCATGAAGAATATATTGAAATGCTGCCTGATAAGTTTGATTATTTAAAAGGCGGTACAAATGAACTTCGTCAACAGCATCTTAATAATCTTTTCCGGTATAAAATATATCCCAATGACCTAAGCGCTTTTAGCTTTTACAGTAATACCAGGACCGCGATTTCAACCTGCCCTTATGGTATCATGTATCCAGCAAAGATATACTGTCCGCTGCTCGATTATGATCTTTTCAGTTTTGTGGCGGCACTTACGCCTGAGCAGGTAACCGAAAATGAACCGCAGGCGATAGCTGCCAGAAAGGCTTACCCGGAATTTGCGGATATACCGTTTTATAATGAACTGGAATATCAAAAGGGGCCTAAACATAAAATATCCTCGATGGTCTTAAATATTGCTGACTTGAACTTATTCATTACTAAATTTGATGCCGGCAATCTAATACCGCTTTTGAAGTCGAAATTGGGGAAACCCAATCAAAACAATCGCAGTGTATTGACACGTTTTTCTAATCTTGTTTTATTTTTATCTATGGTTGAATATTGCAGCAAGAAGAAGAGCGCCGCTGGACTGCTTGAATGGCTAGATAAGAATGAATAAACATAAATCAAAAAGACATGGAAGCTTATATCTTTCTGAATTTGGAAATGTCAGTAATCTGTTCAGTATTAGTAATTTCCAATGAAGGAGAAAGTAAAGTATTCTAAAACGGTAAAGGAATGTCTGCATGAAGAAAATTAAAAATGCAATTACCGCTGTTTTCAACTATCTGCGGTGGAGCTGGAGGTTTGGCAGGTTTGAGTTCAAGTCAAGGCTGGGCAGCCCGGATATACTTACCATTCCCAAGGCGATACGCATTGGAAGAAATGTGGAAATCAGAAAACATGCCCGGCTTGAAGCTATTTGTAACGGCAATGGCTCAGAACCGAAGATAACAATTGGGGACGGCAGCTCCATACATTTGTATTTTCATTGCGGAGCCGCTGAGTCAGTAAAGATAGGCAAGAATGTACTAATAGCAGGACGTGTTTATATCAGTGATCATGACCATGATTTCGAAAATGAAGGGTGTTTACCCATCAACTCAAGAAAATTAATTACCAAGCCTGTTGTAATCGAAGACGGAGTATGGATAGGCGAAGGAGCGGTAATTCTGAAGGGTGTTACAATTGGCGAAAGAGCCGTGGTCGGCGCGAATGCTGTTGTAACCAAAGATGTGCCGCCGCTTTCGATAGTGGGCGGAGTTCCTGCAAAACTAATACGCAAAATAGAACTTAAGCAAGAACAATCTAAATGAAGAAACTTTTATTTTTTGCATACTACTTTCCTCCAACGGGGGGAGCGGGTGTTCAAAGAGCAGTTAAATTTGTAAAGTACCTTCCTGAATTCGGGTACAAGTGCGCGGTGCTTTCCAGCGGAGAGGAAACTTTCAAGTATAATCTGAAAGAGGATCAGACGCTTGGTGAAAAGATAGATGCGGAAATATTCAGGATAAAGCTGAATAAGTCTGAGCAAAAACATTCTAAGCTTTATCCATCAGCGTTGAAAAGATATATGCCCGGAATTACGATGAAATGGTGGAAGAGTTCGGCCCAGCGATCGATGCAGGAGGCAATAGACAAGTTTGAGCCGGAAGTTATAATGGTTACGGTCAGCCCTTTTATGGCGGCTGAGGTAACGATGGAAGTTGCTGCGAAAAATAATATTCCTTGGGTGCTTGATATGCGTGACCCGTGGGCTTTGGATCCGATAAATTTCTATTCGTCCAAGCTGCACTATCTTTCTGATTTGAAGAAAATGAAAAAGGCTTGCTTGAATGCTACTGCCGTAATTATGAATACACCTAATTCGCTTAGGTATCTGAAGAAGGCTTTTCCGGAAGTTGATCCGCACAAATGTTTCTGCGTGACAAACGGATGGGACAGCGATGATTTCGAGAATTTCGATACAACAGAAGACACTGATACTGCTACTGCCCTGAAAATCGTCCACACTGGCCTTTTCCATACAAACTATGCCCAGAAAGTTGACCCCTCAAGCCGTAAAATTCTAACCGGTAAAGGCAAAAATTTAATGGACTACCTGCGATATAACTCGGGAAAGACACATCTGCTGGCCCGAACGCCATATTACCTTTTTCAAGCCGCAAAAAACCTAATTGATTCTGGCAGAATTACAAAAAACGATTTGCTTTTTACATTTGCAGGCGTTGCCAGCCCTGCTGACAAAAAACTCAGCGGACTGTTCGATATGTCCGACATCGTAAAATGGACAGGATACCTCGGACACAATAGATCAATACATCTGCTGAAAAACGCCGACGTCCTTTTCCTGCCCTTGCACATTTGCCGAAATGGGCAGCCTTTAATAGTCCCGGGCAAAACCTATGAATACATGGCTGCTAAAAAACCCATACTGGCACTTGTCCCCGAAGGAGACTGCAGAAATTTCACTAAAGAATATAGAAATAGCTTTATCTGCGACCCGACAGATTGCAATGCCATCTCGGATGCCATCACATGTATGATAAAGCAAAAAAAAGAAAACACACTTGTAAACAGAAAATTAAATAATAGTTTTGTTGACCAGTTCCAAAGGAAAGTGTTGACAGAAAAATTGAAAACAGTTCTTGAATTTGCAATAAAAATATGAATGAAGAAATTAATCTTGTAGGCGGTTCATTTTCCGGACAAACTACCGTTCATCCACTGGGATTGGCGGCAGTTATCATTCTTGGTCTTTGCGTATTATTTCTGAAAAGACGCTGGGCGATTATTCCGTTTTTATTAATAGCTTGCTTTGTTCCTACGGCACAACGGGTAGTTATCTCAGGGTTTGATTTCAACTTTCTCAGAATTATAACCCTGTTTGGTATTTTACGTTTGATAATTCATGGAGAATATCGTGATTTTGTCTGGAAGCAGCTCGATTTGGTAATAGTTTTCTGGGTCATCAGCTCCATGTTTTTCTACACAATTCATTACGGCTCAACGTCGGCCTTGGTAAATCGGCTTGGATTTGCATTTGATACTTTCGGCATGTACTTCTTTTTCCGATGTATGATAAAGAACTGGAAGGATGTGGATCGAATAATATTTGGTGTCATTTTGATAAGCATTCCTATATCAATATTCTTTGTATTTGAAAACATGACCGGGCGAAATGTCTTTTCTTTTTTAGGAGGCGTTCCTCCTTTTACAGCGGTTCGCAATGGACGTTTAAGATGTCAAGGCGCGTATTCACATGCCATTTTGGCGGGTTGTTTCTGGGCAAGTCTTATTCCGCTGATAGCCGCATATTGGTGGAAATCAAAAAAGGACAAAACCTGGGCCGTACTTGGAGTTTCGGCGTCATTGATAATAGTATTCTGCTGTGCTTCCAGTACACCGGTAATGGGCGTAATCGCCGCAGTTGCCGGGGGAACAATGTTCTTTTTTCGAAAGTTTCTGCAACTTATTCGATGGACGGCATTGTTCGCGCTTATAGCACTTCATATGGTAATGAACGCTCCGGTTTGGCACTTAATCAGCCGTATAAGTGCAGTTGGCGGTTCCACCGGCTATCACCGATATAAACTAATTGATGAGACAATTAGTAATTTCGGTGATTGGTGGTTCAGCGGGTGCTCAGGATACACGGTCGCGTCATGGGGCGTTTGGGCCGGCGATGTAACAAATCAGTATGTATTGGAAGGAATAAGGGGCGGGATTGTAACACTATTGATTTTTATTGTAATTATTGTAATAGCTTTTCGTGAAGTTGGCAGGAGATTGAAACTGCATAAATATCAGCCTTACCGCCTGACATTATCCTGGGCTATAGGAGTGAGCTTTTTCGTACATTGCATAAATTTCATAGGAGTATCTTATTTTGGTCAGATACATGTTCTTTGGTACCTGGTGCTGGCCATGATCGGCAGCATAGCAATTCACCCGCCAGACAAACAAATACAGCCTTTGCCCCCTTCCAGTCATTTTAGGAGCAACACATGAAATCTTTTGATGTCTCCATTGTTATAGTCAGTTGGAATACACGAGATATCCTGCGTGATTGCCTTGAATCCATTTACGCTCAGGGCGATACAACAAGTTATGAAATTATTGTTGTTGACAATGCCTCCAGTGATGGGTCGGCAGAAATGGTAAGAAACGAATTCCCAGAGGTCAAATCCATCGAGAATACTGACAATAAAGGTTTTGCGGCAGCTAATAACCAGGGCATAAATGCAGCGAACGGCAGGTATATCCTGCTTTTAAATTCAGACACGATAATCCTTGATAATGCGATAGAAAAAACTTTTGAATTTGCCGAAAAGAATGCCAATGCCGGCATTATCGGCTGTAAGGTTTTAAATGCAGATAAAACACTACAGCCGAGCTGTTTTATGTTCCCATCAATTTTGAATCTGGTCCTTTCAGTAACATATCTTTATAAGTTATTCCCAAAAAACAGATTTTTGGTACGCGAGCAAATGGGCTGGTGGAAAAGAGATGATATCCGTGAAGTTGATGTTGTAACAGGATGTTTTATGTTCATTCGAAGTCAAGCCTTAGAAGAGGTTGGAACAATGAGTGAAGATTATTTCATGTATGCCGAAGAAACTGATTTATGCTATCGTTTTAAAAAATCTGAATGGAAAATATTATTTTATCCTGATACTCAAATCATTCACCTGGGAGGACAAAGCAGCAAACAGGTCCGAGCCAAAAGCCTGATACAGCTTAGACTTGGAATTTTACAGTTTTTTTACAAAAACAAAAATCGTTTCACATATATATGCGCGGCAGTACTGATGGCCATGTTCTTTTTGTTCAGGATTCCGATATGGCAATTCAGACGCCTGATGAAAAAAAATGACATTAATGCCAAGACACGTTGCCAGGCTTACTCAGCTGCTTTAGGTAAAGTGCTAACACTTATCTTTTTCCCTAGAAAGGAGGGTTTTAAAGCATGAGTTTATTCACAAAATTATCATATAAAAGCCGCTTGCAAAAATTGAAGATATTTTACGATTTAATTAAGCCGGATGAAAATACAAAAATACTTGATATCGGTGCTGAAATAAATCCTTCCGGCGACCGAGGACTTCAACTGATTGACGATTATAAGTGGAAGTCGAAACTGTCGGCGACAAATCTTTCCTCAGAGCATATTGAAAAAATTAAAAATATTTATCCCGAAATTGATGCTGAAGTAGGCGATGCGTGCAATCTGCCGTATCCTGATAAATCATTTGATGTTGTCTATTGCAATGCTGTCATTGAACACGTTGGAAATCCAGAGAAACAGAGAAAAATGGCATCTGAAATCATGCGGGTAAGTAAATCATGGTTTGTAACAACTCCTAACCGCTGGTATCCCTTTGAATTTCATTTGAGACTGCCTTTGGTAACATGGCTGCCATGGCACGGTTACAAGTGGTGTGGAAAAATAATAAGTTACAATCATGTTCATAAGCGATATGTAACCGGAGCCGACAAAAGCAATTTGTATTTGATGAGCGCATCTGATTTGAAAAAATGTTTTCCGGGCAGCAAAATAATCAAATCAAAAATTACATTCATGGCGGAATCGCTAATCGTTTTTGGCGGCGAAAAAACACGGGACACGGTCAATGAACTTCAAAGCGAACCGGAGGCATTGAATTTATGAATATAAAAGTGATTGGTCAGGGTGCCCTTAATCTTTTTGTGAAACGATATCTTGGCCCATTCCGGTATCGCCGCAATTGGCTTGATAAAACACAATGGCTGTCAAAAGAACAACTTAATCAATTGCAGCTTCGATATCTCAGGAAGATCCTTATCCATTCATATCAAACGATCCCTTTCTACAAGAATTTAATGGACCAAGCTAATTTTAAACCAGAGATCAAAAGTATTGACGAAATTCAGAAGTTGCCGATTCTGAAAAAAAAAGACGTATTGGAAGCTGAAGACCAAATTACATCTTCAAAACATTCAAAACTTACAAGTTCTACAGGTCTTACAGGAGGGACAACAGGTACGCCGCTTCGCATAAAGCGTAATCTTTTTTCAATTGGCACTGAGCATTCCTTTGTAAGACGGCAGTGGGACTGGGCCGGTTTGTCGTTTAAAGACAAAACCGCTTTTCTATCTGGAAGAAAAATTATTTCTCCTGACCAGAAATCTGGAAAATTATATGCTTATGATCCTTTTATGAAAGAACTCATTCTTTCTAACTATCACCTTTCACCGGAAAATGGTAAGCAGTTTGCAGATGCTATTTTGAAATATAAAATCACAGCTCTGGCGGGGTACCCATCATCAATTTATTATTTTGCGCAAATATGCAAGGATTTGGGGTCTCCGATTAAGCTCAAAGCCGTTTTGACGACATCTGAAACTCTTGCTGATTATATGCGTTCGATAATAACCGAGGCTTT
Organism: uncultured Candidatus Kuenenia sp.; assembly: GCA_964542055.1. Classification (GTDB taxonomy): domain Bacteria; phylum Planctomycetota; class Phycisphaerae; order Sedimentisphaerales; family CAMDDF01; genus CAZITB01. Next base: position 11,075 of record CAZITB010000036.1, on the reverse strand, counting down.
TGGGTGCCAGATATTTGATTTTTACGGTTCTGCCGAACGGGTGTGTTATATCTTCACATGTGAGCACGGCAAGTATCATATTATCCCAGAATATGGTTTGACAGAACTTATACCTTGTCCAGACAATCAACAGACTTATGAAGTGGTTGCTACCGGTTTCTGGAACTATGCAATGCCGCTGATCAGGTATAACACAGGGGATGTGGTAGAGCTTTCAGACGAGGCTTGTTCGTGTGGACGAAATTTTCAAACTGTTAAAAGAATTAACGGCCGAACAGGAACTTTTATTCAAACACCGTCAGGGAAAAAATATTCGCCTACTCTGATGGCTCGTGTTTCAAAGATGGCACATAATATTTTTCAAACGCAGATTATCCAGGATAGTATTGATCATATATCGGTTACATATGTTCCTAATTCCAAATTCACTACGGATGACCTTGAAGAACTTAAAAAAAATATGCGAGATTACCTTCCTTCTGAGCTTAAAATTGACTTCCAGCAAACCGACAGTATAATAAAAACTGAATCAGGAAAAACTAATTTGATTGTTTCTAAGTTATGAATAAAAAATCTGAATACGAAATTTTGTGTTTCGCTCCATCTGACTGGTGGGGCAGGAATCCAAGCTGTACGACTCACATAATGCGTCGTATGGCCCAGCAGCATAGGGTTATCTTTATAAATCCCTTCAGTTCTGATTTATCAGGTGGACTCAAACGTGGTATAGGTGCGAGGATTTTGCGGAAATTAAAAAGTCTGTGCAAAATAATTCGCAAGCCTTGCGACAACCTTTACGTATTTAGCCCTGTTTTTCTTCCTTTCCAGGGAAAAAGAATCATTGATAAATTGAATAATTTTTTTCTGAAGATTCAATTACAGCTTCTTTTCAAAAGCCTGAGAATCAATAAGCCTGTACTTTGGGTAGAAAACCTCAGGTCTGCGGATTTACTCGATTGGCTAAAACCTGAACTCGTCTTGTTCCATGTCTCTGATTTTTTTACTAAGTGTAAATACACTTCGAATCACAAGCTTCTCGAACTCAGAGAAAAAAAAATATTAGCTGCCAGCGACCTGGTCATATGCGTTTCAGAACAACTGTATCAGATTCATTCTAAAAACCATTCGAATGTGCACTATATTCCACACGGAGTTGACTTTTCTAAATATCGTCAAGCAGTTTCAAGCGGAAAAATACTTGATCAATTATCGAATGTACCCAAGCCAATTATAGGTTATTTCGGAACAATGACTGCCAATAATGATATCGAATTGCTGTTATATTGTGCAAGAAATTTACCAAAAGCTTCTTTTGTTTTTGCCGGACAAATAACCGGCGGCAATTATGAAGACCTGCTCAAGCTGCCAAACGTGTACCACATTGGTATGTTGCCGTATGAAAAAATTCCGCTGTTGTGTGCATCCTTCGATGTATGTATGCTTCAGTGGAAAATGAATGAATGGATCAGAAAATGCAATCCGTTGAAATTATTTGAATACATGGCTAGCGGCAAACCCATAGTCAGCGTAGAAATCCTGGAAATTCAAGAAAATTATTCAGATTTAATTTCTGTAGTCAATAGCAAAGAAGCTTTTTGCAAAGCTATTGAATGGGAGCTGGAAAACGATGATTCGCAACGATCCAATGCCAGGGTGCAAATCGCAAAAGAACACGATTGGGAACATAATGTCAGTCAGATCCTAAAACTTATTTCAAACACATTATCAAACAAAACATCACAAGTAGAAAAATGCTGCCAGAATTACGAATAGCATGCGTTGGCGATATCATGATGGGAGATTCCTTTTACGCGATGAATCAGGGAGTCGCTTCGTCAATAAGGAAGTGGGGGTCGGATTTTCTCCATGAAGATATTGTCAGATATTTGAAACAACATGATTTAGTTTTATGTAATGTTGAATGTGTTTTATCAGATGTAGGCGCAAATAGATTTTCATTACGCAAAACTCAAATGCGAGGGAGACCACAAGATGCTGCACTGCTAAAGCAATGGGGCTTCAATGTTGCAAATGTCGCAAACAATCATATCCTTGAGCATGGATTAGGTGCTGCGGTCGATACTGTGGTTAATTTGAAAAACTGCGGCTTAGATGTAATTGGTGCAGGTCAAAACGAAGATTTCAAAGATGGTATTACAAAGGTATGTCTATCTTTGAAAGGACATAAAATTTCTATTCTGGGCGCCTGTTTGAGAAATGAAAAATATGCTCATTATAATACCGATCACAATGAGGCTTTGCTAGATTTGGTAAAGGAAACATCCCAGGATTCTACTACTATAGTGTCAATTCACTGGGGCGACGAATTGATAGACAGACCAAGTATTTCCACAAAAAGTTATGCGAAACAATTGCGGGACGCGGGTGCTGTAATTATTGCTGGTCATCACCCACACGTCTTACAAGGAATAGAAGATCATGATGGATCTATAACAGCTTACAGTCTTGGGAATTTCATTTTCAATGGTTTTCTGCGAGACACTTGCTGGTCTGCGATCATTAGCGTTACTTTATCTGAACATAAAGTTAAGAAATGGGAGTACAGGCTGGTTGAAAAAGATAAGGATCACCGTCCTCATTTTTGTGAACATCAAAGACTTAGTGAGTTAACCGAGGAAACAGAACGCAGAATAGAACTTTTAAAAGACTCATCTGATAGCCAGGAGTATGAGTTGAAATATCGCAAAGAGTTGCTTGAACTTAAAAAGCAGGCTAGCAGCCAACTTTACAAATTAATAGCAAAAAGTTTTTTTACGTATAAACCAATTTATTTACCTCAGATATTACTTCGTCCGATTAAAAGAAGATTAAAGTTATGGTAAAAGATTCGAGACTTAAAATTTGTCTGGCGGCTTCGGCGGGGGGGCATTTGGTGCAGCTTTTGAAAATTTCTGAAACATGGCAAGGCAGGGATTGTTTTTCTGTGACAACCTCGCCATCTGTAAAGGGTAAGCTGGAAAGTTTCGGGCCGGTTTTTATTGTAGGCGAATCCAATCGCAACCATCCGCTGAAAATTATACCTGTGATGTTTAAGTGCCTTGCTATTATTTTTAAGCACCGCCCGGATGTGGTAATCAGTTCAGGTGCGCTGCATGGCTGTCTGCTTTGTTTATTCAGCAAGTTACGAGGCGGCAAGATTGTCTGGCTTGACAGTATCGCCAATACTCAAAAGCTTTCATTGAGCGGGCGGATCGTTCGGCCTTTTGCAGATATGATTTTTACTCAGTGGCCTGACGTGGCAAAGAAATATGACAATGTGAAATTTGCAGGTTCGGTAGTATGATTTTTGTGACAGTGGGAACGCAGTTCGGATTCGACAGACTTATCAAGGCTTTAGACCAAGCCAAGGAGGATGGTCTTCTCGAAGAAGAATTTTTTGCCCAGATCGGGCCGGGGCAATATAAGCCGAAAAATTTTGAATATGTAGAGATGCTGGAAAAGTCCAGATTCGAAGAGCAGATCGCACAGTCTCAAGGCATAGTCAGTCATGCGGGGGTTGGGTCGATTATTTTGGCGCTTGAGCATGAAAAACCGATGCTTGTTCTGCCGCGGCTACCCCAGCATAAAGAGCTTGTAAATGATCATCAGCTTGCGACGGCTCAGGAATTTGAGAGACTCGGTCATGTAATAGCGGCTTATTCTGCTGATGAGATACCAGAGAAGATCAAGCTTTTGAAAACATTTACCCCCAAACCTCGCAAGCCAGATAAAAACGAACTCGTAAAACAGATCACTAGCTATCTTGATAATTTGCAAACTTCCATTGCAAAGTAAAGCTAGAGCATTTAAAATATAGATTTGGCAATTTGAAGCGATTTTCAATAGAAAGGTACACAATGAAAGGCGTAATTTTGGCAGGCGGGTACGGAACCCGGCTGATGCCAATGACAAGAGTTACTAATAAGCACCTTCTGCCGGTTTATGATAAGCCAATGATCTATTACCCGATAGAGTGTCTGGTCAATGCCGGTATCAAGGACATAATGGTAGTTACAGGCGGCAACAATGCCGGAGATTTTCTTGAACTGCTTGGTAATGGTAAAGATTTTGGTCTTAAAGAGCTTCATTATACCTACCAGGAGGGCGCAGGCGGAATAGCGGCGGCTCTGAAACTTACAGAAGATTTCATTGACGGCGATAAAATGGTTGTCATGCTGGGCGATAATATCATCGAGAAGAATATTCGCTCGGCGGTTGCGGACTTTTTCACTCAGCCAAAAGGCGGCAAGATAATGCTTAAAGAAGTTTCCGATCCTCAGCGTTTCGGGGTAGCAGAAATCGATGACAAAGGTAAAGTTCTTAAAATAACCGAAAAGCCCAAGGAGCCTAAGTCAAACCTGGCGGTGGTTGGCATTTATATGTATGATGAAAATGTTTTCGATCTAATTGCTGAATTGAAGCCTTCCGACCGCGGAGAGCTTGAGATAACGGATGTCAACAACGCCTATATCGAACAGGGAACCATGACAAGCGAGATCCTTGAGGGCTGGTGGACAGATGCGGGAACAATTAAATCGCTTCACAGGGCTGCAAACCTTATCGCCGAAAATTGCGCCAACAATCTGGATTAACAGAGGAAATATATGACTAAGATATTCGTTACTGGTGCGGCAGGTTTTATAGGTTCTAATTTTGTGCGACTTTTGCTTGAGCAGAGGCCTGATTGGAAAATCTTAGCTTATGATGCGCTGACTTATGCGGGCAACCTGGCTAATTTATCTGATTTGACCAATCATCCGAATTTGACTTTCATCAGAGGCGATATCTGCGACGCTAAGACGGTCGAAAAACATATCACGGGCAGCAATTATGTAGTAAATTTTGCGGCAGAGAGCCATGTTGACCGGTCAATTTTGGGAAGTGCCGATTTTATCCGAACCAATATTGATGGAACAAGAGTGGTGCTGGATGCGGCCAGGACATGTCATGCGCAGAAGATTCTACAGGTTTCCACTGATGAAGTTTATGGGGCATTGGGCCCTGAAGGCTTGTTTACCGAGACAACGCCGCTGCATCCCAACAGCCCGTATTCGGCATCGAAGGCATCTGCCGATTTGCTTGCTCTTGCGTATCACCATACTCACGGAACGCCGTTGATGATTACGAGATGTTCGAATAATTACGGCCCGTACCAGTTTCCGGAAAAGCTGATACCGCTGTTTGTGACCAATCTGATCGAGGATAAGAAAGTGCCCGTTTATGGCGACGGCAAACAGGTTCGCGACTGGATACATGTTATTGATCACTGCAAAGCGATTTTGGCAGTTCTGGAAAAAGGGGCTTTTGGCCAGGTTTACAACATCGGCTCGGACAATGAACAGTATAATATTGATATCACAAAGATAATATTGAATGCTCTTGGCAAGGACGAATCTTACATCGAGTATGTAAAGGATCGCCCCGGTCATGACCGCCGGTATGCAATTGATAATGCGAAAATTAGAAATGAAATCGGCTGGGTGCCTCAGATTGATTTTGAGCAGGGTTTGAAAGATACAATTGAATGGTATGTTAATAATCAGACCTGGTGGAAAGAAATCAAAACCGGCCAGTACATGAAATATTATCAGCAGCAGTACGGTAAGAATTTATAGAAGTTTTTTGGGGTTGCAATGAAAGCTAAAAAAATATTGATCACAGGTGCTTCGGGGATGCTTGGGACCGCACTATGCAGAAAGATCGAAGCAAGCAAGAGCGATTTGTTGAAAACGACCTTTCCTGAGAGCCATCGGGATACAACGTTGCTGGATATTACCAATGCTGACAATCTAGCGGATGTCTTTGAGCAGTATCAGCCGGAGGTTGTTTTTAACTGCGGAGCATATACTGATGTTGACGGAGCGCAGTCCAATATCCAAGCTGCAATGAAAGTCAATGCCGACGGGCCTGGCAATCTTGCCCAGCAATGCAAGAATACTGGTGCCCTGCTGGTACATGTCGGCACCGATTATGTTTTCAATGGCAAATCAACCGTTCCGTACAAAACCGGCGACAAGCCTTGTCCGAATACTATATACGGTAAAAGCAAGCTGGAGGGCGAGAAAGCTATAATAGAGTCCGGGTGCAAGTCCATTATTATCAGAACATCATGGTTGTTTGGACCCAATGGGAAAAATTTTGTGGCGACAATAATTAATCTTGCCCGAACAAGGGACCAGATCAAGGTGGTCAATGACCAGACCGGCTGTCCGACTTATACGCTGGATCTGGCAGATGCGATGATCGCTTTGGCAGATAAGAAGGCGTCTGGTATTTTTCATTTCTGCAACCCCCCTGCGTGTACTTGGTATGATTTTGCGCGGGAAATTGTAAAAACCGCGAACCTTGAATGTGAGGTTTTGCCTTGCACTACGGAGGATTTTCCGCGTCCGGCACCTCGTCCGGCATATTCAGTTATGGATTTGACTGAGACTATAAAGATTATTGGTGATATTCGCACGTGGAAAATATCACTTGACCATTACATAAAAACATCTGGGAAAAAATAAATAAGTAGTCATCTCACTTTTTACAAAGTCTTAATCCGACAATTTTGTCATTTTTCAATCATCTGCTTTTTATTATTAAATTTTTCGGATAAGTCCATACCTGCAAAGGTTTTACATATATATAGCATAGCATTTCAAATTGGTGTTTTGAACTTTAACTCCTCCAAGGTATAATTTACAACTATGGGTCATGAAAACCTACAACTTGAAAATATAAAAGCTGTTATACTTATCGGACCGCTGGATTTCGGCAGATGCAAACTGGCGTCGAGGATTCCGCCTGCATTGTGGCCGATGCTGGATAAGCCGGCGGTTAGAAATGTTATCGATCAGCTGATTGACCAGGGCATAAAAAAGATAACGGTATGTTCGAAGGTAGATTCGCCGGAACTTCAGGATGTGTTTGAAGGCCTAGATGGTATTGAGAGTGATTTGATAATCGATCAGCTACCCTCAGGAACGGCTGGTACGCTGAGAGATGCGGCTGATCCGGTAAATGATGAGAATCTGTTTTTGATGCCTGCGAGTATGGCAATTGTTCCGGATGTGAAAAAATTGCTCGAGACTCACTTTCAATTGAATTCCGATCTTTCGGTTGTCTTTCATAAGCCCCAGCCCCCTCAAATACAACCTACCAATTGTGCGGATATTTTCGTCTGTTCGAAAGATGTGTTAAAGTATATTCCGGAAAAAGGTTATTTCGATATAAAGGAAAACCTTGTATCACGGCTGGTAAAAGATGACAGAAGCGTTTATCCCGTAACGCTGGATATTGAGCCGGGGAACTTTAGAAATGTGCCCGAATATTTAAGTGCGGTTTCGCATTATATTCGCAGCCCTATGATGGAAAAATACTATCCAGATTTAAAGCCTGCCCCTGAATATGGCAAAAAGGTATTTGTAGGCGACAATGTACAAATTGGCGAATCTGTAAAGATTTTGGGACCGACAGTGATCTTTGACCATGTCCAAATTGATGAAAATGTGTGTATAAACGGGCCGGTTTTGATCAATTCCTTGTCGTTTGTGGGCAAAAACTGCACTATTTCTGATGGACTTTTATGGCAGGGAGTGGGAATTTACCAGGACTGTAAAATACAAAACGCGGTTATCAGCTATGATACGAAGGTCCCTGATAACTCAAAAATTTACAATACCTGCATTGTACCCAAAAAGAATATAGAAAAACCTGAAAGTGTGCCAAAGGAAAACTTAAGTAGTTATCTTGCAAATAATTATAAACGAAAATTGTCTTTTGGAGCCGCCGCTTTTATTGCGCTTTTTGCTGCTTTGGTAGTTTCTTACTGGTCAACCATTTCGGATCTGGTAACTATCTGGCAATTTTCTGATGAATATTCTGCGGGGATGCTGGTGCCGTTTCTGGCTGGTTATGTAGTTTGGGCTCGGCGAAAGGAACTAGGCAATTATGTTCCAAAACCCGCGTTTTCAGGGCTGATAATGCTGATAGGAGCGATGGGTTTGCGGTTTGCGGGCCTATATTTGGATATGTCCTCATTTGAAAGGCTCTCCCTGATAGGAGCTATTGGAAGTATTGTTTTGCTGAGCCTTGGGTGGCGGTTATTTTTTAATCTGCTGCCGATTATTATGTTTTTAATATTGATGATCCCCCTTCCCAACCAGATAAATGACGCATTTTCACTAAAATTACAGGAATGGTCAACTGTCTCGGCGGTCTGGACGTTAGAAATGATGGGTTATATCGTCGAAAGGGACGGAAACATAATCACTTTAAATGATACAAGTGTTGCAGTTGCAGAGGCTTGTAACGGTTTGAGGATGATTATGGCATTTTTTGTGATCGCAGGATGGTTTGCCCTTTTGGCTTTGCGAAAATGGTGGGAAAAACTTGTTATATTTGTCTCTGCTCTGCCGATATCTATATTATGCAATACTATCAGGCTTGCAATTACCTCCATAGCGTTTACGATAATAGATGCTAAGGAATGGGCTGAAGTTTTTCATGATTACGGCGGTTATGCAATGATGCCGCTTGCGATCGCTATTATTTTAGGGGAACTTTGGATTCTGAAAAATATTTTTGTAGAAGATATTGGAATAAAGCAGGAACAGATACAGGAACAGATAATCGAAAGAAGATAACTATTTGGAGTAATAAGTAACAATGAATAATGAAAATAATATGATTCCTTATGATCATCCTCCGGTAAGAACCGATCTTGCATTTTTCGAAGGTGTTTCATCTGAAGAACCTGCAGGAGACAATAATGTTTCTTCGGATCTTTTCAGGGCAATTTTGAGAAGGTGGAAAGTAATTTCATTAATAGCATTGCTTATAATGATACCGAGTCTTATTTTTATCTGGACATTTATCAAAGAAGGTTATGAGACTGAAGGTGCAATCGAGATTACCACTCCCAGGACCATTATTTTTAACTTGCCTGATGACACTATAAGCGATTCTGAAGTATTTATGAGAACGGAAGCTGCCAAGATGACCAGTCCTCCAGTACTTCAAAAAACAGCGGATATACTTCAGAAGAAAGATCTGGCATTTTTCAGCCAAACCCCAGATGTGTTCAACGCTCTTCAGGAAATGGTTACGAGCAAAGCTATTCAAGTTGCTCAGGCCAGGGGAACTAACCTTATTAAAGTTATAATGTACGGCAATGAGGACAGTAAAAATGATGCTCGTGAAATAGTCAATTCTCTCATAAGCGCATATATCAGTGTCCGCCAGGAAGTCTCCAGCCAGGGAGATTATGACCGACTTACATACCTGGAAACTCAAAAGAAGATGCTTACTGAAAAAATGCAGATACAACGAAGTGTAATAAGACAGTTGGCAGATGAATATGGTACTACTAACATGTCTTCTCGCCAGCAGATGAAGTTTGAGTATGTTGCAAGACTTCAGAGTACACTTAATGATATTGAGACTAAAAGGATTGCATTGGAGGCGAAAAAGGAACTTATTAAGGATGCGCGTCTGGAAGCTATCGAACCGGAACAGCAGATTCAGATGCGTTTTGATAGAATAAATAATGACCCAACGGTTACAATGCTCACTAATGAAGTGACAAATTTAGAAAAACAGTTAATAGTGGCCAAGCAGAATTTTTCGGAAGGCAATCCAGAGCTTACGAAAATGCGGGAACTTTATGAATCCATGCAGAACCGCCTCGATGAAAGAAGAGAAGAGATTGGTGAACGTTTTGAAGAAGATTTGAAAGACCAAATGGAGCTTATTGGTGAGTATAAACTTCAAGATATAGAAGCTGAGCTGGAAAGTTTGAGTGTTCACGAAAAAAGGATCAGGGAGACGCTCGAAAAGGAAGATAAGGTAACACGTGAACTGGGCCAGAAACAGCTGGCTATTCGTGATGAAGAGGATAAACTTGGAGATACAAAGCAGTTGCTTGAAACTGTCCGCCAGAGAATAACTCAGCTTGAAATGGAAGGCAAAAGGCCGGCCAGGATATCAGTTGCTTACCTTGCTTCAAGTATTCCGGCCAAGACAAAACAGTTGAAGTATACAGCGGTTAGTATTATGGGTGCGATCTGTGCGGGCATTGCTTTTGCGTTCCTTGCAGAAAGAACTGATCCGAGGCTTCACACGCCTAAGGATGTGATCAGCCAAGTTGGTGTTCCAATAATCGGCACAACTTCACGGACAGAGAATTCAAAAAAAACCCTGCTGCATTCTGTTGTTACTGAAGACTACAGGACAATCAGGGCCAATTTAAATTTGCTTAACCCTGAAGGGATCCCTAAGAAGATTGTAATTACCAGTTCAGGAGTACAGGAAGGTAAGACCACTTTTTCGATAAATCTGGCTACGTCAATGGCGAAATCTGGAAAAAGAGTTTTGCTGATTGACGGCGATTTGAGAAAGCCGGATATCGCAAGAGCATTGAAACTGCCTGAGTCAAGATTGGGACTTCAGGATCTGCTTGCGGGCAAACCTTTTGATGAAGTAGTGTGCCGGGACTGTGTTCCGGGTATGGATGTTATAACTTCGACGCCTTGTGCTTATGACCCTTCCATGGCTTGTGAGCTTTTAAACAGGATTCATCAGATAAACCTGTTAGCCAGATTTGAAGATGAATATGAACACCTTATCATCGATACTCCTCCTGTGCTGGCTGGTCCGGATGCGTTGCTTTGGGCCAAAATGACTGATGGTGTGTTAGTTACATCTTACTCAGGACAAACTGTAAGGCCTGATATGAAAGAGGCTATGAAACGGCTCAGGAATATCAAAGCTAATATTTTGGGAGCGGTTTTGCATAGCGTGGAAACAGACTACAGTTATTACAGATACGGCTATGAATATTATACTGCGAGAAAAGGACGTAAAGCCCAGAAGAGAGACAGCCAACGACCTTTGCTGTTATCATTACAGGCTGATGAAGAATAGTTTTAATGAAAAAAATGAATTTTTTACAGATTGTTTTTATAGATTCTGGATTAGACCCAGCTTATGAAAAGCTTTTGAGCCAAAGCTCGCTGGTAAGAGATGTTGTTTGTCAGTATTTCAAGAGACAGTTTGGATTTTGTAAAACTTATCTGACGATAGATTGCGAG
>CAZITB010000035.1:0-22712 GCA_964542055.1 uncultured Candidatus Kuenenia sp. | reverse complement strand
AGAATTCAGTCATGTATACCGCGGGAGATATAGTCATGTCGCGCTGTAGTATTAAGCGTCAATGAAATTGCTTTTTCGGTTTTAACAGGAGGTTTGCCGATGCAATTGAAAGTTGTAAAAAACGATGGAAGGACCGAGGATTACATCCAGACGAAAATTCTACGGACATTATCTATGTCCCTGTCCCAATTTGAAAACGAAAATATCTCAACCGCAGCCCTGTTAACTGACGCGTTTACATTTTACCTTTTCTCGCTGGATTACAATGTAATAACGACTGGCGAAATTCATTCCATGCTAAAGGCCGTTTTGATGGAGACCGGATACGAGCGGGCGGCAACGGAACTGCACAAGCATCATTACCACCGCTTGATCAAACGCAACCACTTGGAAGTGATAAATCTTTCAATACAAAGTTTCTCTGATGCACAAATGTTCCATCAAATCAAAAATATCGGTCATACGCACTTGTGGGACAAATCCATAATCGTTGAAGGGCTGATACAGAATTACCAATTTAAGTATATCGATGCAAGGGCGATCGCTTCAGCGGTCGAAGAAAAAGTTTTAAATTCCAGCCAGAACTGTGTAACCACTGATTTCATAAAACAGCTTGTACTTATCGAAGCTGCCGGATTTTTAAATAGCATGGATTTGTTAAGCGAACCGGCCAAGCCGAAACACTCAAAGAAAAAGCTCGTCCAATCCCAGGTCTCTTACATTCCAAAAAGTAAACCCGCGCCCCAAAAAGAACTCGTCATGGCATAAAAAAAGGACAGGTTTTTAGACCTGCCCTTTGAAAATTCGAACATTGACTTTCTTTATTTGATCTCGTCGTCGATCCAGCCAAGAAGCTCTTTGAGATCATCCATTGTAATATCGCCCATGTGTGCGATGCGGAATGTTTCATTTTTGAGTTTACCATAGCCGTTTCCAAAAATCGTATTATGCTTTTGCTGAATGGCCTTGATAACCGCGGCAACATCGATGCCTCTGGAATTCTTGACAGTTGTCAAAGTATCTGAAGCATATTTTTCCGGCGCGAACAATTCGAACTTTTCTTTTGCCCATGCCCTTACAAAGTCAGCCATTTCAGTATGTCGTATCCACACGTTTTCGATGCCTTCATTTACCAGCTTTTTGCACTGATAATTCAATGCCATGATATGCGGGATCGCAGGTGTCGTTGGGGTCTGATGCTTTTGGGCAGATTTAGCAAACTGCTGGAAATCGAAATAATATCCTCTGCCCTTAACATTTTTGCTCTTTTCCAACGCACGGTCGCTAACGGTAAATACCGCACATCCCGGTGGAATCGCAAACGCCTTCTGCACAGATGCAAATGTAACATCCCAGCCCAGTTCATCGACATGCATCGGCAAGCCAACCATCGCCGAAACAGAATCCACAAACACCAGTACGTCAGGATATTTTTCTTTCATCATCTTGCTGATCTCATAAACCGGATTTGTAACGCCGGTACTGGTCTCGTTATAAACCATTGTAACCGCCGCATACTTACCAGTCGACAAAGCCTTATCGATCGACTCGACAGTATTTGGCTGGCCCCATTCGGCTTTTAGCTCTTCAACATTTCTGCCGCACGCCTTAACAACCGACGCCCACTTATCACTAAACGCACCGCACATGCACGAAAGCACGGTCTCATCATGGTCAACACAGTTTCTAATAGCAGCTTCCCATATACCCGAAGCGCTCGAGGTCGAAATGAAAACATTCTGCTCAGTAAAAAGAATCTTCTTGAGCATTGTAACAGTTTCTTCATGAAGCGAAGAATATTCCTTGCCGCGATGGCCAAGGGTATATCTGCTCAGCTGTTCCAGAACATCCGGCAAAACATGGACCGGGCCAGGAATAAACAATTTCGGGGGGTTTTTCCAGTCAGCCATTTTACAACTCCTATCAAAATTTTTAATTACAATTTATTAACTGTCAGGCCGGTAAAAATCTTCGGATGAAAAAATGTCGATTTCTGCGGCATCTTCTCACCCTGTTTCGCGATTTCCTGAACCTGCTCGATCTTCGTCGGGTTCATAAAGAAAACCGCCTGCATTTCACCGCTGTCAACGCTCGCTATCGAACGGTCTATCGCATCTCCGATATCTTTAATATACTCGATATTGCTTTCCTCTGCCAGCTGCTCGTCGCCGATCCCAAGAACATTATCGAGAATCACGGTATGCAGCACCGAAACATCCAGCGACTTGGAAACATCACTCAAACTCGCCGCCAGCTCATCCATAACCGATTTATTTTTCAAAGTCAGACAATAAAAAGCATCATCTTTCGCATAAAGCCCGAAACTATTCCTGCCAGCCTGAAACTTCCTGTTCATCTCAGCGAACATCTCCGCCTTCTGGTCTAGTTGATATTTCTGTATCAAGAAATTCTCTTCCAGCTTGCCAAGCAATTCGCCAGCATCGAATCTTTCCAGGTTCCCCACCAGCCTGTGCGTCGGCAATATTACCAGCCCCTCATTGTGCATATTCACAAATGTCATCATGTGAAAACGGGCATTGGGGTCTTGAGTCATCTTATAATAGTTCAGCGCCGTCTCATAACGATGGTGCCCGTCAGCGATAAGCGCATCCTTGTCATCCATCATCATCTCGACCGCCGAAATCTCAGCCGGATCATCGATAGCGAACAAACGATGGCGAACATTATCTTCATCTGTGGAATCCACCAGCGGATTATCGGTTATATTCTTATCGATTATCCCGTCAGCTACCTTCTGCGGATCATCATAAAGCATAAAGATCTGCCCGAACTGGGCCTTTGTCGCCATCATCAACTTGAGCCGGTCGGCTTTTGGCCCTTCCAGCGTCTTTTCGTGAGGCTTAACCTTCGCCCCGAACTCGGTAACTTCGCCAAGTGCTATAAAACCGCTCCGCTGAAAAGGTTCGCCTGCAATGTCGAAATTTTGAACATACGCGTAAATCGCCGGCTTGGAATCTTTTGCCAGCGCCCCGTCTTCGATGCACTTTTGAAGATAATCGTTTGCACGGGTGTACTTATTGTTTGTCTCATTATCTTCGGCAAACTCTTTGCCGCGAATTGCCCGAACTATATTATACTCGTTCTGCTCATACAGTTTTTCCTGCTTGACATCGTCAATAACATCATACGGCGGCGAAATGCACGCCCCGGCATCGGTTACAACATCCTTATTAAATCGAAGTGCATCGAAAGCTTTAATTTGCATAGTTCAAAAATCCAATAGCTAAATATCTGTAAATAAATGATTTAAAACGAAACCAAGCAGTTTTGGCTTAGTCTGGTCTGCAAATATCGTTAAATAATTCACAGATTGACATCCTAGCACAAAGCAATTTCATTATCAAAGAAAATATTCCAAAATTCAAGAGAGAACTTCAACTTATCTCCCTTTGTGCTTCGAAAATTATACAATTGAAAAAACCGCCCATCTATGGTAAAAATATATAAACTAAAAAGGGCGTCAGGGAAGATAATGGCAGCACAATTTATACTCGGAAAAAGCGGAACCGGAAAGACACGGATGATCTTCGATCAGATCATATCGCAACTCGACCGGACAGACGACAATAGCCCGCTGATCCTCTTACTTCCCGAACAAGCCACCTACCAAGCCGAAAGGGCGATACTTTCCGACCCGCGAATAAAAGGATATTCCCGCCTGCACGTTCTAAGTTTCGGCCGGCTCGCGTTTATGCTCGTCGGGCGATACTGCCAGTCCCGCCTGATTTCCAAATCAGCCGGACAGATGATAATCTCAAAAATCCTTCGCGATTGCAAAGATGATCTCAAAGTCTTCCATCTCTCAGCCGCAAGCAGGGGCCTTGCCGAAAATGTAACCGCGATAATAGCCGAAATGGTAAATTACTGCCACGCCCTCGAAGATATCGATGCCCTGATCGCCAAACTTCAAAAATCCGGCAAACCCCAATCAGTCATAAACAAATTTCGCGATTTGAAACTTATATACACCCGCTATCTTGACTTCCTGGCCCAGCGCCAATACCTCGACCCAGACTATCAGCTGACCGACGTTTTAAAAAAAATCCCCGACGCCGATTTCATCAAAGGAGCTAGCTTATGGGTGGACGGCTTTTCAGATTTCTCCTCACAGGAGTTCGCCGTCCTCTATCAACTCATTCAACACAGCCGCCAAACCAAAATTTCGCTCTGCCTTGATCCTGCTATGCTCAATCTGCCCCCGGATTTTGAACTGACTTCGATTTTTTTCCCTACGGTAAAAACCTTTCGAAAGCTAAGCGACACTATCAGCGACCAGTTGAAAATCAAAATCGATAAACCCGTTATTTTGAAAGAAAATTTCAGGTTCAAAAATAGTCCATCGCTCGAACATATCGAAGCAAATATCTTTCAGGACAAACCAACCAAAATCGATTCTCAGTCCAAAATAAAAATCGTTACCGCCGGTGACCAGCGTGCAGAAATAGAATTTACCGCCAGAGAAATTTGCAACCTGGTGCGAAAGGAAAATTACAGGTACCGGGACATCGCCCTGATTGTTTCGGGCTTGGATCAATACCACCAGTTTGTCCAGGCCGTTTTCAAAGATTATGAAATCCCGTATTTTATTGACACCCAAAACTCGCTCAAACATCACCCGCTTTCAGAATTTATCACATCCTCGCTGAACATTGTTATTAACGGATTCAACAGCCGCGAAGTTTTCAGCTATCTAAAATCCGGCTTTGCAAATGTAGATTTCGAAAATGTCAGCTTGTTTGAAAATTACTGTCTTGCGTGCGGCATCTCTCCTCAGCACTGGCAGGACTCTGGGCCTTGGAAAACAAATATCGAAAATAGCTTCGATCTGAAATTCATCAATGATTTTCGAAGCAGGTCGGTTAAAGAACTGCTGAATTTACGTGAAAAATTAAATCATGAGTTGACCGCAGATGAGTTTGGCCGCTCGCTAATCGAATTTTTAAACTGTCATAATATATGTGATAAACTAACCAACTCTAAAGACACCCAGCTCTCAGGCCATCTAATCAATCAGATAACCGGCTTGCTCGAAGAGATGGTAAGCGTTTACGCCGATGACAAGTTGCCTGCTTCGGAACTGGCCCAGACTTTCCTTGACTCGTTCGCTCAATTGAAATTTACCCAGATTCCACCCACTCTCGACCAGGTACTCGTCGGCTCTATCGAAAGAAGCAGACACCCCGAAATAAAAGCCGCGTTTCTCATTGGTGCAACTCAAAAACATTTCCCGGTGCCCGTCTCGCCGCATACCGTTCTAAATGAAGCCGAGCGGCAGATTGCACTCAAAGAAGATTTCGAACTTTCCAGCACATTGCGGCAAAATCTGCTCTCGCGTCAATATCTTGCATACATCGCATTTACCCGGCCAAGCGAAAAACTTTTCATTACCTCTCCAGCATCTGATGAAAAAGGCGCTGCCATCGTACGCAGCTATTTTCTAACATCGCTAGAATCGCTTTTCACCGATGATATGAATGTTGTAGAACAGGGACCGTTGCAGCCGGAAAACATTCTTACCGCCAACGGTCTTTACGATTACTTATGTTTAAATGCCGGTAAGGATTCGCCCGATATTGTCGCCGGCAAAACTTTACTCAAACAGATTGCAAAAGAAAATGATTTCAAAAAATATTTTGAATTTGCCAGCTATGCAATTGACCATTCTAATGAGCCGAAATTAGATTCAAATTTTGTAAATCAATTTTACGGCTCTCGACTTTCATCTTCAGTCAGCAAGTTGCAGACTTTTGCAGGTTGCCCGTTTAGATATTTCGCCCAATATGTTTTGAAAGTCAAACCTAAAATGGTCATGCGGTTAAAGCCTGCCGATATGGGCAGCTTTTACCATGAGGTGATCGACTTGCTTTCAAAAAAAATGATCGAACAAAATGAAAGTTTCAAAACTATCGATTGCCGCAAATTAGATCAACTTCTAGAAGATTCCATCGAGAAATATCTAAGCGAATCAAGTTTCATGTCCAGCTTCTCAACGCATTCAGCCCATAACACTTTCATAATCGACAGTGCCGCTGAAATGCTCGAGCAGTTTCTGCACGGCCTTTGCCAGCTGGCTAAAGTTTCCAGCTTTGATCTGCACGGCAGCGAATTGAGTTTTGGTTTCGACCAGTCAAAGGAAAGTTTTGAATTAGATATTGATGGAAAAATGACTCTTAAACTTCGCGGACGAATTGACCGTCTTGATATTTGTCAACACGACGGCCAAAAGCTGGGACTGATAATTGACTACAAAACTTCGAACAAGAATATCTCATGGACGCATGCTTTCAACGGGCTTGATATACAGCTTCCCGTTTATCTGCTTGCGGGAAAGTACAGCAAAAAGTTTACCCCTGCCGGCGCCTTTTACATGCCGATCGAAGCCAAAATCCTTGACGAAAATGGTAAGTTCCCGTTCAAACTCCAGGGCATATTCAATGGCGAGTTTGCCCGGCATTTGGATTGCGAGACAGTAAGCAATCACAGCCCGTATTTTAACTTCTGCATCACAAAAAATGATCTGCAGTACGGCAGATACTCAACAAGCGGTGCATTGCAGGATGATCATTTCGACAGTTTTCTCAAGTTCACCGAAAATAAAATCAAATCGTTAGCCAGACAAATCGCCTCGGGCAATATCGCGATTTCACCTTACAGACTAAACGGCTCTTCGCCTTGCATGTATTGCGATCATAAATCACTTTGCCGTTTCGACTGGCAGATCAACAAGTACAATTTTCTTGAAGCTACTGGCAAAATGAGTTTTCTGGAGAGCATTCAATAATGGCGCCCAACAAAACAAAATGGACCGATGACCAGCTGCGAGCCATTGAAACGACTGACAGGTCGGTTATGGTAACCGCCTCTGCGGGAACCGGTAAAACCGCGGTGCTCTCAAGCCGCTGTTCGAACCTGGTTGCGAAAAATAAATCTGATGTTTCGTCGCTGCTTGTCCTGACATTTACCGAAGCCGCCGCCGAAGAGATGAAAACCAGGATAGCTTCACAATTGAAAAATCAATACCTCCTGAATTTCGATCCAGCGGTAAAGTCTCAAATATTGTTGCTCGATTCGGCCCAGATAAGCACGATACATTCATTTTGCAAAACTATCATTTCCGAAAACTTTCACAAGCTCGGTATAGATCCGGGATTTTCGATTCTTGATTCCGATGAACAGAAGCTGATTAAATCAGAGATACTTGCCCAGCTCATAGAAAATGCCTGGAATGAACCAGATTTGGCCCAGGGCCTCAAAGAACTTCTTTACCGCAGGGATGCATCGCTCAATGCAGGCTTTATAAGCAAGATCATTTCCATCAACGATTTTCTCGATTCAATACCAAATCGCCAGTTCTGGTTCTCCAAAGCAAATGAGATTTGCGGAAATGGCGAACTTATCACCGAGCCGGTCAGACAGATGCAGATAGAGCTTGTCAAATCAACATTATCAGAATGTATCGAAAAAATAAAACAGTCAATCGAACTTGACTCCAAACTGGCCGACGGTTTCTGGCATGATCAATTTGAAATTGAAATACTCCAACCTTTCGAAAATATGAAAAAGCTCATCGAAAGCGATTTGGAAGCTTTCATTAGAAACACAAAATCTTTTTCCATAAGTTTCAAAAGAAAGCCAAAAGATATCGAACCCGATATCAAGGACATAGTTCAGCAGCCTGCCAGAAAAGCAATAGATGATTTGCAGGAGCTGGGAGACCTGGCAATTATCAATTGCGATTATGACGAACTTATTTCAAGATCAGCTTCTATGCAAACGCAACTGCTGCTGCGGCTTGTCAGAGATTTCGATATTCTTTACAGCCAGCGAAAACGACAGCTCAACTGCCTTGATTTTTCCGACCTTGAACATCTGGCATTGCAACTGCTAAGCAATGATGACAAACCTAGCGAGCTGGCTGATGAACTTTCTAAAAAATTCAATTTCATTTTTGTCGATGAGTACCAGGATATAAACGAAGTCCAGCAAGCCATTTTAGATAAGATCGTCAGAGTTGACAATGTATTCGGAGTCGGAGATGTCAAGCAAAGCATCTACGCATTTCGCCAGGCTAAGCCCGAAATCTTCATCAGCAAAATCGAAACCGCAAACACCGATAGTAAAACCACCAAGCCAATAGAACGCATCGACCTGCGTAAAAATTTCCGCTCTCGCAAAAATGTTCTGGATTTCGTGAATAACATCTTCGAACGCATCATGTCGAAAGATTTTTGTGGTATGGAATATGATAGCTCCGCCATGCTTGAAGCAGGCTTCGATTACCTCACTCAAAAAGGACCCGATGTCGAACTTCACATCATCGACGAAAAAGCCGAGTCCGACCATGACAATGACGACAGCTTCCAAGCCAGCCAACCAGATGAAGATGTTTTCAACTGGACCTCAAAACCCCAGCGGCAGGCACTTCTAATCGGCAGGCGAATCAAAGAAATCGTCGAAATCGAAAAACCGCAAATCTATGACCGCCAAACCGATTCATACCGACAGGCCAGCTACGGCGATATTGTCATTTTAATGCGTTCGCTTTCAAGCAGGCTCAATGAATATATAGAAATCTTCCGCCTACTCGATATACCTATCTCGACAACATCTAATACCGGCTATTTCGAAACTACAGAAATCAGCGATTGCATATCACTGCTCAAAGTAATCGACAATCCAATTGATGATATCGCGGTCGTTTCGGTTTTGCGTAGCCCGTTTTTCAATTTCAATGAAACCCAGCTTGCAATAATAAGACACTTCGCTGATTCCAACGGCTTAACGGACGACAACTACTACACATCTTTACAGCTGTATAAAACCAAAGGCGACGACCAAAATTTAAAAAACAAAATTGAAAACTTTTTCAATCAGCTCAGCCATTGGCGAAAGCTCACACACCGCCAGTCACTTGCTCAGCTTATATGGGATATATTAAGATTTGAAAATTACATCAGTTTCGTCTCGGCACTTCCAAACGGCAGACAGCGAAAACAAAATCTGCTTAAGCTCCACGAAAGGGCGATACAGTTCGAAAGTTTTGTAACCTGTTCGCATTCGGTCTCGCTTTCCAGGTTCATCGATTTCATCGAAAAACTTCTCGACCAGGGCCAGGATTGGTCACCCGCACAAACACCCGATTCGGTCAGCGATGGCGTCCGGCTTTTAAACGTCCATCAAAGCAAGGGACTGGAATTCCCGATTGTTTTCCTGGCACAACTTGGCAGTAAGTTCAATCTCTCAGACTTAAACGACGATTGCCTTCTCGATTCATCCGACACCTTAGGGCTGCGAATCATAAACCGCAAAACGAAAACCAAAGCCGCCTCAGCGGCTTACCAGGTGATAAAAAAGAAAATTCTTCGATCATCACTTGCCGAAGAGATGCGGATACTTTATGTAGCCATGACCCGCGCAAGGGAAAAACTCATCCTTACCGGAAACCTGCAAACATCCAAGGCCAAAAAGATTTTAACCCAGTGCGCCGTTTCACCCCAATCCAAACCGCCGTACTGGCTCCTGTCTCAATGCCCCAATCATTTTGAATGGATACTATATGCGCTGGGCAATCGCAAAAAACTCCATCAGATTTACGATACTCCTATTGATGTTCAACTCATAGAAGATGACCTCTTTAGAGCTGAACTTTATCAGCGTGAACAAATCCGCCAGCTGTCACAGCAGATAAAAGACCTTACATTCCAAAAGAACAAAACCGATCAAGGCAATGCCAGGCTAAAATATGACATCGATAAAATCAGGCAAAATTTAAATTACAATTATCCGTTTACCTGCTCGGCGAAACTGCAATCGAAAACATCAGCAAGCAAAATAGATAATCAGAACCTGCCGAAAAATTCGCCCGCAGATGACCATGCAAACTTCCATTACCACCAGAGCCTCAAGCCTCTCTGGAACGACTCAAAAGAAATATCCCGAGCCCAAATCGGCACCGCCACACATACCGTTTTACAGCATCTTGATCTTGATAACATCGTTAACGCTGAATCGATTTTAGAAACTATTGAGAATTTAAAGCAGCAAAAGATAGTCACCCAGGAAATTAGCGACAAAATAAACATATCAGAAATCGAAAAGTTTTTCAAATCAACCATTGGCAGGGCCGCTGCTGACGAAAAAAACAAAGTTCATCGCGAGTGGCAATTTACATACGCGCTCGATTCGAAATATTTTGATAACAAATGCGAAGATGATTTTGTGATACTACAGGGTATGATCGATATGCTCATAGAAACCCCGCAAGGTTTGATTGTCATAGACTTCAAAACCGACAACATCTCACCCCAGCAGGTACCCGACCGCGCACAAAACTATGCCCAGCAAGTCAATCTCTACGCCAAGGCAGCCAGCGACATCTTAAAAACTCCCATAATAGGCAAGTGGCTTTACTTCTTAACACCGTCTGCCGCTCACGAAATCATATAAAAAAAGACCCCCGGAAATTCCGAGGGCCTTAAAAATATATATTATCAAAAGACTATTCGTCCTTTGCTTCAAACTCGGCATCAATTACATCATCGCCGCCTTTTCTGCGAACATCGCCTTCAGGAGGTGCCTGCTCTTGTGCTTGACCGCCGGGCTGCTGGCCAGCCTGTCCGCCCTGAGCCTGCTGTTTCTTGGCAGCTTCTTCATATAGAACTTTCCCAAGTTCCTGCGATGCCTGTGCGACAGATTCCATGTTCTTGGAAATCGCGTCCTTGTCATCGCCTTTGACAGCTTCTTTCAAACCGTTCAAAGCGTTTTCGATGTTTCCGCGGGTTTCGCTTGAAACCTTTTCACCATGTTCTTTCAGCGTCTTTTCAGTTGAATAAATCAGCTGATCAGCCTGGTTTTTGGTTTCGATAAGTTCACGCTTTGCCTTGTCTTCGGCTTCGTGTTCCTCGGCATCTTGACGCATCTTGTTGATCTCATCTTCGGTAATGCCCGAGCTGGACTTGATCTCGATCGACTGCTGTTTACCCGTAGCGCTATCCTTTGCAGATACATTCAAAATACCATTCGCATCGATGTCGAAAGCAACCTCGATTTGAGGAATACCTCTGGGAGCGGCCGGAAGATCAGTCAGCTGGAACCTGCCAAGGGTCCTGTTATCCTTTGCAAATTCTCTTTCGCCCTGAAGAACGTGAATATCAACAGAAGTCTGGTTATCAGCCGCGGTAGAGAACACTTCCTTTTTGCTTGTCGGAATCGTGGTATTCTTTTCAATCAGCTTTGTCATCACTCCACCCAGTGTTTCCACACCAAGTGACAGCGGTGTAACGTCAAGCAGCAGAATATCTTTTACATCGGTATCGCCTGCAAGAACAGCACCTTGAATCGCCGCACCGAGTGCAACAACTTCATCAGGGTTGAGGCTCTTGTTAGGAGTCTTGCCGAAAATTTCGTTGACGATCTCAACAACTTTCGGAATCCTTGTAGATCCACCGACCAGCAGAACCTCTGCAATTTCCTCTCTGGAAATTTTAGAATCCGCAATGGCCTTTTCGCATGGGGTTTTGAGCCGCTGGAAGATATTTTCTGCCAATGCTTCAAATTTACTTCTTGTAATCGTAACCTGCAGGTGCTTAGGACCGCTTGCGTCAGCGGTAATAAACGGTAGATTAACAGTTGTCTCAACCTGGCTGGACAGTTCGCATTTCGCTTTTTCTGCGGCTTCTTTAAGTCTCTGATGAGCCATCGGGTCCTGACGAAGATCAATTCCTTCTTTTTTCTTGAACTCATCCGCAAGATAATTTATTAAAACTTCATCAAGGTCGTCACCGCCCAAGTGCGTATCGCCATTTGTGCTAAGAACCTCAAAAACATTATCGCCGATATCAAGGACTGAAATATCAAATGTACCGCCGCCAAAATCGAACACGGCAACTTTTTCATTTTTCTTTTTCTCGGTTCCATAAGCCAATGCCGCAGCTGTAGGCTCATTGATAATTCTCGCAACCTTCAAGCCCGCAATTGTACCGGCATCTTTTGTCGCCTGTCTCTGGGCATCATTAAAATATGCTGGAACGGTAATTACCGCCTGTTCAACCTTTTCACCGAGATAATCTTCAGCGGTCTTCTTTAAATCCTGCAAAATCATCGCTGAAATCTCTGGCGGCGTAAATTCCTTGCCTCTCACATTAACTTTTACCAGTTCGCCGGCCCCGCCGGTAATCTTATAAGGAACGATCTTTTCCTCGTCCGAAACTTCGGCATGTCTTCTGCCCATGAAACGCTTTATACTGTAAACAGTGTTTTCAGGGTTTGTAACCTGCTGATGTCTTGCTATCTGCCCCACGAGCCTTTCATTCTTGTCAGTAAAGCCGACAACTGAAGGCGTCAATCTTGAACCAGAACTATTGACCAGCACTTTCGGTTGAGACCCTTCCATCACTGCGACCACCGAGTTTGTTGTACCAAGGTCTATACCTATTATTTTAGCCATATTTGTTCTCCTAATTGCCTGAAAATTAAACTATTATACCGTAGAGTATATAAGCAAAGACCGTGCCAAGGACCATTTTATCTGTAAATCAGCTTTTTTGAACTTAAAAACGCATTTTTTGAATTGCCTCTTTTATGCCAATTTGGCAGAAAATCCCCAAAATTTGTCAAAGTAACCGACTACTTCTCCAGCGATGCCTCAATCTTGTTAACAAGAGACTTAGTTTTCATCAAACGGTTGCCCGCCGAGGTTTTCCAGTTCATCTCCGCATTTCGATTGATCATATCCTCAATTTTGCGACATGCCAGGATAACGGTGGCGTGATTTTTATTGCCGATGAGCCTGCCGATCTCAGGATATGACATACTTGTGTATTTCCTTGCCAGGTACATACTTACAGAACGAGCCGTAGAAACGGTCCGGTCCTTCTTTGTCGAGTGGATATCGGCTGTGGTCAACCCGAAAAACGTAGTTACAGCAGATTCAATATCCGAGACATGAACGATCGGGTCTGTCCTGGAGATGTGATCTGACAACAGACTTTGCGCATCGCCAAGGGTTAATTTCCCTTCGTTCAAAGCCGAATAAGCCACCAGCTTTAGCAGGGCACCTTCAAGCTCCCGAACATTTGTTTTGACATTTTCTGCGATATATCTGATTACCGCGTCAGGGAAAGATTTTCCCATTTCGAGCATCTTGTTCTGCAAAATCCTGTACCGTGTCCCAAAATCCGGCAGTTCGATCTTGACCACCATACCCGAAACAAACCGGTTTACCAGCTTTTCACAGAGATTTCCAATCATTTTTGGATGTGCATCCGAAGCCAGAACCAGTTGCTTGCCCGCAAGATCGATAGAATTAAATGTATGTAAAAACTCTTCCTGCGTAGAGTTCTTGTTCGCAAGAAAATGTATATCGTCGATGGCAAGCAGGTCGGCATTTCTGTAACGGCTACGGAACTCCTCCAGCTTTTTCGTTTTCATCGAAATAATGAATTGGTTTGTAAAATCCTCAGCTGAAACATAGATCCAATTTGCCTCCGGGCGATTTTTGGAAAGTTCATTGCATATCCCCTGTAGTAAATGTGTCTTTCCGATCCCATATCCGCCATGAAAAAATAATGGGTTGTAAACTGATTTCATACTGGAGATAACCGTTTTCGCCGCATTGTAAGCAAGCTCATTTCCCGTACCGACAATAAATTTATCCAGCCCGAGTTTCAAAAACCTGTTGTTCGATTCGCTCTTTCGGGGTTTAACCCTTGCCACGGCATTTTGAGTTCTGTCAACCTGCTTGGCCTGAAAGTTTAACTGCGTTTTTTTCTGCCTTCCTGCCAGTTCCGGTTCAATATTAAAAACGATCTTCTGATCATTTCCGGTAACCTTTTTTACTGACTGCAAAATATCGGCGGCGAAATGATTCTCAAGCCAGTTGCCCATGAACATATTAGGAACACCAATTTTCAAATAGCCGTCAACAAGCGACATCCGGGTTGAATTTCTGAACCAAACACGATACTTATGTTGCCCGATCCGATCTTCTATAGCAGTATTGATAGCAGCGATTTCATCCTTGACGATCGTTTGCATCGAACCGTCTCCTTTAGTTTCTCAAGTAGCAATGATTTATACAGTTTTCAATGTGCTTATTACTTCTAAGAATGTTAAATCTTATCAAATATATAATCAACACCCTTTTATGGACTTTCTTTTCCACATAACCGATGTTGTTGTTTCTGTTAGGCTTATATTAGAAAAAAAAATGTTTTGAACAACTTATGCACATTGCAAGTGCCTATTGTGGAAAACCTGTGGAAACAAAGTAGTGTAAAGATGTTAAAAATGTTAAAATATCTGATATTAATACTGTTAAGATGGTTAAGTATTTTTAGCTTTATATGTCAATCTCAACTGACTATAATAGGTTGAGTTCCTGGAGAGATGGCAGAGCGGCTTATTGTGCTGGTTTCGAAAACCAGTGTGCCTTCGGGCACCGGGGGTTCGAATCCCCCTCTCTCCGTTTTTTAAAAATCAGCATTAACACCTATGAACAGATGGGTTTGATTCTTAGTAAGGTTTATATATGGCTGGATACGAACTGGAAAAACTAACTGACTGTAAATGGGTAAACCTTTATAACGCTCATTATAATCTCAAAAATGGCGATGAACATACTTGGATACTCTGTTCACGCAAACAAAACCCGATCCATGACGCGTCAAAACCCGATGCGGTATATATTGTACCTATTATTAAAACCCCCGACGGTAATAAACTGGTGGTTACAAAAGAATTCCGAGTACCCATCTGGGACTATGAATATGGTTTCCCTGCCGGCCTCGTTGATGATGGTGAGGATATCGAAACAACCGTCAAGCGGGAACTTAAAGAAGAAACAGGCCTCGAGCTGCGGAAAATCAACTATACTTCTATGCCGGTCTATTCTACCGCGGGAATGAGCGACGAATCCTGCCTGATGGTCATAGTAGAAGCCGCCGGCCAAATCAGCGACGCTCACCTCGAAGGCACCGAAGATATCCAGGCAATGCTCTTCGATATTGAAGATATAAAAAAACTGCTTAATAGTAACCAGAAAATAGCCGCAAAAGCATGGGGAATGTTTTATCATTTTGCAGCTATAGGAGAAATCAAATTAGATTAGAGTTAATGTTTATCATTTTATTATTGAAAAGATGATTCAATCTGCTACAATTTTTCTTTTTAAGATGGATCGAGAATGAATCCGGAAAAGGAATGCTTTAACTGCCCTAACCAAGACAGTTGTCAGTACATGTATGAGCAGCTTGGCAAATCGGACGCACCTGCGGTAACTTTGAACGTAGTTCTTGTATTCTTGATACCGATTTTGATTTTTATCTTTACTCTGGCAGTCTGCAAAAAATACTTTGAACTTGAAGCAAGCTTTCTCAATGCTTTGCTATCAGTCATTATTGCGGTTTTTACTACTTTTGTTTACATTTTGCTGGCCCGGGTAATTGTTCGCCGCAGAGTTGAAAAGATGAAAAAACGGATTTGCAGTAAAGGAGACTAAAAGTAAGATTATGGCTAGATCATTAACATTTAAAGGCGGCATACATCTGGCAGAACATAAGGAACTGACCGAAAACTGCGCAATCGAACCCGGCCCCCAGCCAAAACAGGTCCAGGTTCTTCTAAGCCAGCATATCGGCGCACCTTGTAAACCGCTCGTTGCCAAAAGGGACAAGGTTACTATCGGCCAGAAAATCGGCGATACCGAGGCGTTCGTCTCCGCTCCTGTTCATTCGCCGGTAAACGGAACCGTAAAGGATATCGCCCTGGCTTCACATCCGGTCATCGGTCGCTGCCAGGCGGTAATAATAGATGTTGACCCCGAAAGCCCGCCGATCCAGTTGCCTGATACTACACAAATCGGCCCTGATTTTGACCCTTCCGGTTATGATCATCAGGACATCACACCCGCCATCAAAGACGGCGGTATAGTCGGTATGGGCGGTGCGGGATTTCCCACCCACGTCAAAATCACTCGCAATCCGAAAATGCCTCTTGAGACAATGCTTGTTAACGGCTGCGAATGTGAGCCTTATATTACATGCGATTACCGGATGATGCTCGAATGGACTGACAAGGTTATCGCCGGCGTAAAACTTTTAAAACAAGCATCGGGATGTAAAAAGGTAATTTTCGGCATCGAAGACAACAAACCAAAAGCCGTCGAACTTATGAAACAGCGGATAAGCGAATCGAGACATTGTGAAAATTTCGAAGTAGTCGCTGTAAAAACAAAATATCCCCAGGGCGGCGAAAAACAATTGATCCGATCTGTACTCAAAAAAGATGTCCCCGACGGCGGGATACCCCCCATGATCGGTGTCTTGGTCAGCAATGTCGCCACAGCGGCGGCAGTTGCCGATGCAGTGGTAAATAAAATCCCCTCCACCCACAGGGTAGTTACCATAAGTGGCGGCGGTATCGACCGACACGGCAATTTCTATTGTGCAGTTGGCACCACCGTCGGCCAGTTACTCGAATTTTGCGGCGGTATAAACGATAAAGCCGTAAAAGTCGTACTCGGTGGACCAATGACCGGCATGGCTATCGCCGACATCGATACCCCGATAAGCAAAAACAGCGGCGCGATAACCGTTCTTACAAAAGATGAAATCGGAAACGCAAAATACGCCAACCGCGAAACCCCATGCATACGCTGCGGAAGATGCCTGCGGGTTTGCCCTGTCAATATCAACCCAACAAAAGTCGCACACTCGGTAAAACATGACATGCTCGATATGGCAAAGGGCTATCACATGATGTCATGCATCGAATGCGGCTGCTGCAGCTATGTCTGCCCTGCCAACATTGAACTGCTTGGCTATATAAAAACTGGAAAAATACTCGAGGCACGTCGAAGTAAAAGAATGCCCGAATAAGGATTTATAAGTAAAATTAAAGGATTTATAACTTATGCTTGAGAATGTCAGAGTTTCACCAGGACCGCATGTCAGTAAGCATATTTCCACGCGCAAGGTCATGGGCGATGTGATAATCGGCCTTTTGCCCGCCATGCTTGCTGCTTGCTACTTTTTCAGATTAGACGCTATAAGACTGATTGCGGCATGCATGGCAGGGTGTCTGGCCAGCGAACTTATTTTTAACCTCTTCCGAAAAAAAGGCACCAGCCTTGACGATCTCTCCGCTGTGGTTACCGGAATTATTCTCGCGCTTTCGCTGCCGCCGAATTTCCCATGGTGGGCCGCAGTAATAGGTTCGGCGTTTTGCATAATTTTCGGTAAAATGGTTTTCGGCGGGCTTGGTTCGAACGTCTTTAATCCCGCAATGGTAGGGCGAGCCTTTTTGGCGGCATGTTTCGGAACATTGATGACCACTTTCACTGTTCCGGCAACGATCAATCCCGGAATGCCGACATTAAATCCTACACCGGTTTTAACCCGAACAGCTATTTCTGACGAACAAACGGTAGCGGTAGTTTCGCAAGCGACTCCGCTGAAATGGGTAAAAGATGCGCTCAAGGAAGAAGTTCCCGCGGTAGAGATTTACGAAAAACAGTTAAAAGCAATGGTGCTGGGCGAAACCGCAGGCTCTCTTGGTGAAACCAGTATTGTGGCGTTATTAATTGGCGGTATTTACCTGCTCATAAGACGAACGATTACTTTTCATATACCCCTTGCGGTCATTGCCGGTGCAATGGTTTACGCTGCGATCGGATATTATATGAATTCCGAACAATTTGCTCATCCGCTGACCCATTTAGTCGCGGGAAGTCTGGTCTTTTGTGCTTTTTTCATTGCGACCGACCCTGTAACTGCACCACTGACCATTAAAGGTCAGCTGCTTTTCGGTTTTGGAATAGGTCTTTTGATAATGCTGATTCGAACAGCCGGAGCATACCCAGAAGGTGTAATGTACGCTGTTTTATTGATGAATTCACTGGCTCCATTAATTGACCGGAT
This sequence comes from uncultured Candidatus Kuenenia sp., assembly GCA_964542055.1. Lineage (GTDB taxonomy): Bacteria > Planctomycetota > Phycisphaerae > Sedimentisphaerales > CAMDDF01 > CAZITB01. The sequence continues at coordinate 4,776 of CAZITB010000035.1, read as the reverse complement.
GTTTAGAATTGTTCCTGTCGGAGGAAGTAGAAATGCTTAGAATTATAAAGTTTTTCATCAGCCAAAGCTGGCTGTTAATTGTGGCTTGTCTGTTTTTCGGCACTTTGCTGGCGGTTACAAATATCGCTTGGCGCCCCAGAATCGAAGATAATAAAATAAAGGAATTTCAAAAACAGGTCCAGGCCGTCGTACCCGACAGCCAGATAGGCAAACCTGTTGGTAAATACAAAATTAATGACCGTGTATCAACCGAACTTTACCCGGTAAACGATGACAGCGGCAACCTCATCGCTTACGCGTTCAAAGCTGAAGGCCCCGCTTATGATTACCTGGAACTGGTTATCGTGGTGGACGCAAGGTTCGAAAGCTATCTCGGCTATGGCGTGTTGGTTTGTAATGAAACGCCCGGCTTCGGTACCCGAATTTACAACGAATATTTCAAAGACCAGTTCCGTAATATTCCCGCGGTGACTTTGAAGATGGTAATGACCGGTCAGCCTGCCGCGAAAGATGAACATATCGTCGCTATGAGCGGCGCTACCATAACCAGCCAGGGTGTTGTCGAAATCTTTAATGAGTATCTATTGAGATTGAAAAAACAGTTAAGAGATGAGGGACTAATTTAAATGAGCGACAGTAAATTAAATCTAGGAAGAACTTTTACTGCGGGCCTGTGGGGCGAAAACCCCGTTTTTCGTCTTTTGCTAGGAATGTGCCCAACACTTGCGGTTACCGCTGCGGTTAAACCCGCCTTTACGATGGGCATGAGCGTAATTTTCGTTTTGACCTGTTCGAATATCGTAGTCAGTTTAATGCGTAACCTGCTAAAACCCCACCTGCGTATCCTAATGTTTACGCTTTCGATTTCAACGTTCGTAACAATCTGTGACTTATATCTAAAAGCGTTTCAGCCGGCAATGAGCGCAGCACTTGGCCCCTATATCCCGTTGATAATCGTTAACTGCCTGATAATATGCCGTGCCGAAGTTTGTGCAAGCAAAAATGGACTGATAAAAAGTATAACCGACGCAATCGGTCAGGGCCTTGGGTTTACTTTGGCACTGCTTTCAGTGGCGGTAATCCGTGAAATTCTCGCAACCGGCCAGATCGCCTGGGGCGATTACAATATCCCGGTCATGTGGGAAAGCTTTGTTCCATGGACGGCCATGGCACTGCCGGTAGGGGCGTTTATCACCCTTGGCGTGCTGCTTGGATTTATCAATTTGATTTCGAAAAAACCATCTTAATTAAGGTATAACAATGACAGATTATATTATATCAATGGTACTGGCGTTTATTTCGATCGTTGTAGTAAACAACCTGGTCCTTACAAAATTTCTGGGAATCTGCCCGTTTCTCGGTGTCAGCGGCAGGATCGACATGGCCTTCGGAATGGGCATGGCCGTTACTTTCGTGATAACCCTCGCCGGCACTGCAACCTGGCTTATCGACCATTTCATATTGAAAAACCCAGCTCTGGCCCAATACGGTATCGAAGTTACCCGCTATATCTGCTTCATTCTCGTTATCGCCGGCGCGGTCCAGCTTGTCGAAATGTACATGGGCAAATTCTTCCCGCCCCTTTACGAGAGCTTCGGAATATTTTTACCCCTTATCACTACCAACTGCGCAATACTTGGACTGTGCCTGTTTTTGAATATCTGGAATGTTGACGATTTCGTCAAAGCAGTCGTCCTCTCGTTCGGCGGCGGCATCGGATTTACCATTGCGATATGTATAATGGCAGGGATTCGGGAAACACTCGAACTTGCCGATGTACCCCAGGCCCTTCGCGGCGCACCGATAACCCTCATTACCGCTGGTCTTTTGACACTTGCGTTCATGGGCTTTTCAGGAATGATTAATTAACTTAAAGGATTGATGATAAATGATTTTGCTCGATGTTTTTGAACTTATAACTAATTTACTGCCGATTAGCCTTGTTATTTTGGGCATTGGCCTGGTTTTCGCCGTTATTCTTCTAATAGCAAGTATCAAACTGAAAGTCGAAGTCGATCCCAAAGTCGAACAGGTTTATAAGGCCCTGCCCCAGATAGATTGCGGAGCATGTGGATACGCTGGCTGCGCGGCATATGCCAAAGCCGTCGTTGATAAGCCCGGACTTATCGGCAAATGCGCCCCCGGTGGACCAGATTGTGCAAATGCCATCGCCGAGGTTTTGAATCTCCAGGTTTCCGGCGACGGAGTAAAATACCGCCCGATAGTTCATTGCCGGTCACATATTTCCGACCGAAGTTTTTACGCCGAGTACAGCGGCATAAAAAGATGCACCTCTGCCAACGCTCTGCCCACAGTCCAAGCCTGTAAATGGGGATGTCTTGGTTTCGGAGATTGTGTTTCAGCTTGCAAATTTGATGCGCTGCACATTGTCGATGGTCTTGCGACCATTGATTACGACAAATGCACCGGCTGCACTGCATGCGCTCACGCCTGCCCGCGATATCTCATAGAAATGGTGCCATTTACACATGAAAACATGATCACCGTGGCATGTCACAGCAAGGAAAACGGAAAAACCACCAAGCAGATGTGCAAAGTCGGCTGCATCGGATGCAAGCTCTGTGAAAAACAGGCCCAGGATTTATTCAGCGTAAAAGATAACCTGGCCCATACAGATTACGAAAAATACGCCCCCGGCGATGCCCCAAATGCAGCATTCGAAAAATGCCCCACCGGAGTGATCGTTTATCGCGGCAAAAATGCTCCACCCCCGAAAAAGTAGCATCTCACCAAAAGCTTCTGGTGTTTATTTTGCCCAGCAGTCAATTTTAAGTTTGATTTCAACACAAATAATGATATCATTAACGGCTTCAATTTTTGGTGATTTACCCGCTTTGAGCGACCAACTCTCATTTTTTCACTTAAAATTGGGACATTTAGAAGCGGAAAGGATACTTTATGGCGGAAAAAAAGATAATAGGCGAGGCGATTACCTTTGATGATGTGCTGCTGGTACCATCCTATAGCGATATTGTGCCCAGCAATGCTTCTACCAGTACAAAGCTGACCAATAATATAGACATAAACATCCCCATCGTTTCCGCCGCCATGGACACCGTTACCGAATCTGAGTTGGCAATTGCACTGGCACAGGAAGGCGGAATCGGCATAATCCACAAAAATCTCAATATCGCCGACCAACAGCGAGAAGTCGCCAAGGTAAAAAGAAGTGAAAACGGTATCATTCAGGACCCCGTTACCCTTGCACCAGATCAGCCCGTCAGCAAAGCACGCGAGCTTATGGATGTTCAGCATGTATCGGGCATTCCCATTGTCCAAAATGATAAAAAGCTCGTGGGAATCCTGACCAAACGCGATTTAAAGTTCCTCGCCGACAATAATGTCCTTATAGAAGATGTTATGACCAAAGATCTGGTTACCGCCGATGCCGGCACAACCCTCGAACAAGCCAAGGACATTTTGAAAAAACACAAAGTGGAAAAACTCCTGCTAACTGATAAAAACGGCAAACTTGCCGGCATGATTACAATGCGTGATATCGACCGGGTAAAACTTTACCCCATGGCCGTTCGTGACAAACGCGGCAGACTCAGAGCCGGTGCCGCGGTAGGCGTTTTAGATTTCGACAGGATCGAAGCCCTCATCCACGCCGAAGTCGATGTACTCGTAGTAGATACCGCCCACGGCCATTCCAAAAACGTCATCGAAACCGTAAAACAGATCAAAGCAAAATATGATATAGACATCATCGCAGGAAATATCGGCACCGCCCAGGCCGCAATAGACTTAATAAAAGCCGGTGCCAACGCTGTCAAAGTCGGCATCGGACCCGGTGCTATATGCACAACCCGCGTTATAAGCGGAGTCGGCGTCCCACAGATCACCGCCATAATGGATTGCGTAGAAGCTGCCGCCTCATACGGAATACCGGTTATCGCTGACGGCGGAATCCGCCATTCCGGCGATATAACAAAGGCCCTCGCTGCGGGCGCCTCTTCGGTAATGCTCGGCTCACTTCTTGCAGGACTCAAAGAAAGCCCCGGCCAGCTCGTAATTTACAAAGGCAGGCAGTTCAAGGAATATCGCGGTATGGGATCGTTGGGCGCAATGGTAAAAGGCTCCGCCGACCGCTACGGCCAGAAAGCAACCACAAATAAAGACAAACTCGTACCCGAAGGCGTTGAAGGACGCGTACCGTATCGCGGAGTTTTGGGCGATTATATCTATCAACTCGTCGGCGGTATTCGCGCTGGTATGGGTTATTGCGGCGCAGGTACAATGGATCAACTCAGGAAAAAATCAAAATTCGTACGGGTTACATCGGCAAGCATCAGCGAATCGCACCCACATGATATTCAGATCACAAAAGAAGCCCCCAACTACAGCGGAAATGAATTGGAAGGTATGTAATTAAGAATAATCGCTCATGGAAAGAGAAACAATAGCAATCATCGATTTCGGCAGCCAGTACGGCCAGCTGATCGCAAGACGAGTAAGAGAACACAACGTTTACTCGGTCATTTATCAGCCCTCAGTCAACGCCGACGAACTCAAAAAGCTCGGCGTAAAAGGCGTTATCCTTTCGGGCGGCCCCGCAAGCGTTTATGCACCAGGCGCCCCGATTTGCGATGAAAAAATATTCGACCTCGGAGTGCCGATCCTCGGAATCTGCTATGGTATGCAAGTAGGTTGCAAAATCCTCGGCGCTCAAATAGCCCCCGCAAAATCAAGAGAATACGGCAGACGTTCGATCGATATAATCAACAAAGAAGACATTTTTGCCCACCTGCCTGA
>CAZITB010000034.1:0-22905 GCA_964542055.1 uncultured Candidatus Kuenenia sp. | reverse complement strand
TTAACACTATCTCAGGGCAGTTGGCCGATCACCGGTCAGCTGCTTTTTTTTGTTTACCTGTCAACTAAGGGTTAACAAAAGGTACGGCCATGTATAGTAAAGGGGGGGAGGTGTTTTATTTTAGTCTGTTTTTGTAACAAAAGTTTACCCTATGGTGACACCTACCGCTACCAGAACAGCAACATTTCGTACCTCGCCGCCCCATGTGCGTTTAAGGCTGATGCCATCAAGATATACGTAGGGGTATTTACCAGTTATCTTTTCATTACGCCATGAGTCTATGCGTTCATACATCTTCTGATTAAGATCACTTACCGTACCCGCACTTACTCGCATTCCCCATAGAGCCTGGGTAATGTCTTCAACTCTGCGAACCGATACGCCAGATAAATACATTTCCATCAATGCTTCTTCAACTGAAGATTCCCTGCGTTTATATCGCTCAATTATAGCTGTCTCGAATTTGGCATATCTCAATTTAGGCATTTTTAATTCTACTTCTCCGGCGTTAGTATGCAGTTTACGTTTATAGTGGCCAGCTCTGCCATTGGTTCTTGTCTGGCTGCGTTCGTATCTTTGAGCGTTGCAAAGCTGATTATAAGTTCTTGCTATTTAACAAGTTAAAAAAACGTCCCCGAGAGGATTCGAACCTCTAACCTTTGGCTTCGGAGGCCAACGCTCTATCCGTTGAGCTACGGGGACTTTCAATTAAAAAATAAACCCAAATCCGCCTTTTTTCCAGCTTTTTCTGGATTTAACAATAAAAAAGCCGTAAGCGATAGACCACTTTGCCACTTACTCCGCTATAAACCGTCAAAAAAATATGAGTTTTGGGCGTGTTCGAACAATCAAAAAAGATTAATTTGACTTAATTAATCAAAAGCCTTATATATATAAAGGATGTTTTATTTTCAGTTTTTGCAGTGTAAAAAACACAGGTGGGCGGACATTTTTATGAACAAAAGTAGAGGCAACAAGTCAGATAATAATTCAAAAGCATCGCTAGAGTCTGCTGCTACTCCAAACACCCCATCCGATGAGCAATCTTTGACCCTTGTGGGAATTGGCGCTTCGGCTGGTGGGCTTGAGGCTATTACCGGTCTGCTTCCCAATCTGCCTCTGACGGGCAATCTGGCTGTGGCCATCATCCAGCATCGTGGAAAAGAAGACAGCAGCCTGATGCCATCCCTGCTTCAAAAGACCACCGAAATGGAAGTGGTGGAAATTCAAGACGGCATGAAGATCAAGCCCAATCACGTGTACCTTAATCCGCCTCACAAGGAAGTATCCATCCAAAATCAAACCTTTTACCTCAGTGATTACCAGGACAAGACCGGGCCGTCTCTTCCGATTGACACTTTTTTCAAATCGTTGGCAAAGCAGTTCATGAAACGGGCGGTCTGTATTATTGTCTCGGGCACCGCTTCCGATGGAACCCATGGGCTCATGGCTGTCAAGGAGGCCGGGGGACTTACTATCGTGCAGGATATAAATCAAGCCAAGTACAAAGGAATGCCGCAAAGCGCGATCGATACCCACCATGTTGATATGGTGCTCGGCGTCGAAGAAATGGGGCCGCAGATTACCAAATATATCAATCATCCATTCCAGAAAGACACCATGACCGAAAAAGAAGCCGAAGTATCTGAGAACTGGCTTGCGAAAATTTGCGAGATTATCCGCAAACGCACCGGGCATGATTTTTCAGGTTATAGGACAAGCACCCTCAAACGCCGCATTCAAAAGCGCATGGCTATGCATCAGATCACTGATTCAACGGACTATATTCATTTTCTCGAAGAGGACCAAAAAGAGGTAGAAGCCCTGTTCGGTGATGCCCTGATCACGGTAACCAGTTTTTTCAGAGACCCCCAGGCATGGCAAAGCCTTCGTGACAATGCAATCAAGAAGATGATTGAGAAAAGATCGTGCACGAATTGAGGGTATATCAGATCGAACTGGAGATGCAGAATGAGCAATTGCGTTCGACTCAGGAGGATTTGCACAAATCACAGCATGAATACACCGAATTGTATGATTTTGCACCAGTTGGTTATTTCGTCATCAATCAAGACAAGCTGATCAAGAAAATGAATCTGACGGCGACCGGGTTAAACAAACGCATAAACTTTTCGTTACGCTCCAAACCGATCCGGAAGCGGAAATCCGTTGCGAAAAGGTCAAAATTCTGGTCTTCGAGTCCGTGCGTGAGCTTTTGTTCAATGTCGTCAAACATGCAGATGTTTCCGAGGCCGACGTGAAAGTCAACCGTGATCAGGATTGGATTAAAATCGTCGTTAGTGACAAAGGTGCGGGATTCGATCTGTCAAGTACACAAATAAACCACGAAAATGAGGGGTTCGGGTTGTTCAGTGTCAGAGAACGCCTCGAGTTTTATGACGGTACATTGGAAATCGAGAGTTCACCAAAACAAAGGATCGGTTTTTACCATCAACTTGCCGCTTTCTGTTGGGCTGGGCCCTGGAGATAAAATCTCAGAGACATCGGTAAGTGAAACTTTGAAAACCGGTGAAAAAAGGGGTGGGATTATTCGTGTTCTGCTCGTTGACGACCACACGGTCGTACGCAAGGGATTTGCTGCCCTGTTAAAACGCGAGCCGGATATTGAAATCGCAGGCGAAGCGGCAGACGGGCAACAGGCGGTGGAAATGGTACGTCAAAACCACTTCGATGTGATTCTGATGGATTATAATATGCCCCATCTTAATGGAGTCGATGCGACCAAAATCATTCATGCCGAGTTTCCCGATATCCATATTATTGGCCTGTCCATGTTTGATGAGAACGAACTTGCAAATGCGATGATCCAAGCCGGAGCCACTGCGTTTTTAAGCAAAACAGGGCCAGTTGCGGACCTGCTTAATAAGGTCAGAGCAAGCCGGTAGCCAGCTCCAGCTCCCACAGCAGATGCACCATGCACTTCGGTTTACCGTTGACCCGCCTGCCTGTCTCATCGCTTCGGGAGATTGAGCTTTTCGAAGCATTAATATTATTAAGGAACAAGAATTCGAGGAAAAGTAAAAAGTTGATTATTTGGGAGATATGGTTTATTTTGGGGTATTAGAAATTATTCAATCTAGGAGTATCAATGGCGGGTATAATTGGATTAATAGCATTTTTTATTATATTGGGTTTGTCGCTTTTGGTAACGAAGATTGCGACGGTTGCGTTGGTTATGACGGGTTTGTCTGAGGAGGCAGCGAATTTTCAGGCCAGATCGGCCTTTACAGGGACCGGCTTTACCACCAGTGAAGCTGAGAAAGTGGTTAACCATCCGGTGCGGCGGAAGATTATCATGATCCTTATGGTCTTGAGAAGTGCGGGGCTGGTGACGATAATTATTTCACTTATCCTTTCATTGGGGATATCGGATGGTGGGAATGCTGTTATGAGAGTGGTTTGGCTTGGGAGCGGTGCGTTGGTATTGTGGATTCTTGCTAAGAGCAAGCTGTTGAATAAGTATCTGCGGAATTTGATCAAGCGGATTTTGACGCGTTGGACGGATCTTGATGCTAGGGATTATGCGTCTATATTGCATTTGTATGATGAGTATCGGGTTATGGAAGTTGGCATAACTGAAGGGGATTGGTTAGAGGGGAAGGATTTGAGCAAGTGTAAGTTAAATGATGAGGGGGTTACGGTTTTGGGGATTGTTCGTGAAGATGGTACTTATGTGGGTGCGCCGCAAGCGAATACGGAGATTTATGCGGGTGATACTTTGATACTGTATGGGCGTTCGAAGCCTTTGCAGGAACTTGATAAGCGTCGATCGGTAGGGGGCGAGATTTCACATGAAAAGGCGGTTGATGATCAGCGGAATTATATGGAAAAGCAAGACCGGAAAGAATCCCAGCGAAAGCATAAGAGTCAATCAAGTGATAGCTGATGAGGTTTCAATTTAAGGTTTATATTCGATAAATAGGTTGTAAGGGGGTTTAATTGGGGTTATAATCCGGTTTTTGGATAAATATTTGAATGAAAGGATAGGTTGTAATGGCTGAGAAGGTTGTTTTGGCTTATAGCGGGGGACTTGATACGAGTGTTATTTTGCCGTGGCTCAAGGAGACGTACGGCTATGATGTTGTTGCGTTTGCGGCCGAGCTGGGTCAAGGTGATGAGCTTAGCGGGATAAAGAAAAAGGCGATGGCCACCGGTGCGGTAAACTGTATCGTTAAGGATCTGCGTAAGGAATTTGTTGAGGTTTATCTCTGGCCGATGTTGAAGTCGGGTGCGGTTTATGAAAACGGCTATCTGCTGGGTACGAGTATCGCGCGTCCGCTGATTGCCAAGCACCAGGTTGAGGCAGCTTGGGCTGAAGGCGCGACAGCGGTTGCTCACGGCGCGACGGGCAAGGGTAATGACCAGGTGCGGTTCGAGCTTACGTTTATGGCGCTTGATCCGAAGCTCAAGATCATTGCTCCGTGGAAAGATGATAATTTTAAACTGCGCAGCAGAGAAGCGGCTATCGAGTATGCGAAAGAGCGTAATATTCCAATTGAGCAGACTAAGGCGAAGATATATTCACGGGACAGGAATTTGTGGCATATAAGTCATGAAGGCGCAGAGCTGGAAGACCCGGCGAATGAGCCGCTTGACAGGATGTTTACGATATCGAACCCGGTTAGCAAGGCGTCGAATAAGGCGGAATATGTTGAAGTGGAATTCAAGCAGGGCATTCCGGTAAAGCTAAACGGAAAGTCGCTTGATGGTGTTAAGATGATAGAGACGCTTAATGAGATCGGCGGTAAGCATGCGGTTGGACAGGTTGATCTTGTGGAGAATAGGTTGGTAGGTATAAAGTCGCGTGGGGTTTATGAGACTCCGGGCGGTGCGATTTTGATAAATGCTCATAAGGCATTGGAGAGTTTGACGCTTGACAGGGAGACGAGCCATTATAAGCAGCAGGTTTCGCTTAAGTACGCGGATCTGGTTTATAACGGGCAGTGGTTCTGTCAGCTGCGTGAGGCTTTGGATGCTTTTGTGAATGTTACGCAGGAGAATGTCAGCGGTAAGGTTCGGATGAAACTTTATAAGGGTCTGGCGACGGCGGTGGGGATTACCAGTCCAAGGAGTTTGTATAATCCTAAGCTTGCGAGCTTTACTATGGGTGCGGAATATGATTCGAAGGATGCGACCGGCTTTATCAAGCTGTTCGGGTTGCAGATGAAAGTGGATGGTATGGTTAATAAGAAATATACTAAGCAGGCCAGGAAAAAGTAGTTTGCTTGAAATAGCTGAAGCCGGATTAGATTTGGAAATGATCATGAATAATGAATTAGCAGTTGGTCAGGTGCAGAATCTTGAGGTGATGGGTATCATCTGGAGTTTTTTTATTTTTGCGCTTGGGGCTTGTGTGGGTAGTTTTTTGAATGTTGTGATCTACAGGCTGCCGCGGGATATGTCGCTGGTGCAACCCGGTTCGAGGTGTCCGGCATGCGGTAAGGATATAAAATTTTATCATAATATACCGATATTTTCATGGTTGTTCCTCAGCGGCAAGTGCCGTTATTGCGGTGAGAAGATTTCGATTCGGTATTTTTGGATCGAGCTTCTTACGGCTTCGCTTTATCTGCTGCTCTTTCTGATGTATTTCGGTGAAAGTTTCGGGCTTATCGGGTGGCATTTGCGGGACGGTTTGCCGGGGTGGTATGATTACGGCTGGGTAGTATTTGGGCTGCATTTGATTATTGTAAGCGGGTTTATAGCGGCGTCGGCGATAGATATCGAACTTTGGGTTATACCGCTTTCGATATGCTGGTTTGTGACATTTTCGGGAATCATCGTCAGTACGCTTGGCGTGCTTGGAATAGATTTTTATACGATTAAGCAGTATGGTCTGCTTCCGTGGGCACATTCGGGTGAAGCTGCGGTTGCCGCAGGCGGTGCAATCGGACTTGTAATATCCATGGTGCTGTTAATGTTTGGAATAATCAAGCCAAGTTACCAGAGCGATGAAGATGTCGCGGCGGTTGAGACCACAGAGCCCAATCCCGAGGACCCCGATTTTAATCATCGGCTTGAAAGCTTGAAAGAGATCGTCTTTTTGGCTCCTATTCTGATATGCACTGTCGGCTTTTATATGCTTTTTGACAGGAATGAAGGATTTCATTTCTGGTGGATCGATTTTTCGCAAAGGCCCGCGATTGCAGGCTTTTTCGGCAGTGTTCTGGGCTATCTTGGTGGTTGTGGGATAGTTTGGGCAACGCGGATATTGGGGACGCTGGGGTTCGGGAAAGAGGCGATGGGCCTTGGTGATGTGCATTTGATGGGAGCGGCGGGAGCGGTCATTGGCTTGCATCCGGTTGTTGTTGCGTTTTTTATAGCTCCGTTTTTTGGACTTGGATGGGCGGTTTATCAAATGTTTTTTAAAAAAACCCGGCAAATTCCTTATGGTCCCTTCTTGTCAGCGGCAGTTTTTTTGGTTATGATATGGCATAACCCGATAATGGATTATATTTACGGGATGTTTTTCTACAGATAATTTTAGCCGAAAGGAAAGGTGTTTTTATGAAGAAAATGGCAGGTGTATTGTTAGTGTTGGCGGTAATGATTCTGGTCAGTGGTTGCGGGCCGGACTGGAAGAAAAGATATGAAGCTTTGAATGTTGAGCATGAGAATTTGAAGGGATTGTATGAAAATTCCCAGATGAATGCAGGTCAGGCCGGTCAGATAGCTGATGAGCTGGCAGAATGCAGGGCTGAGAATAGTGAACTTGCTTCTCAGTTAGCCGATTGTACTGAGTCGATTCAGGAAACCGGGTTTGAGGGTATGGATCAGCAGTATGATCCTGCGACCGGTGAGATTACTGTTACACTGCCAAACGCGATTCTTTTTCCATCGGGTAAGGCCAGTTTGAAATCTGCGACCAATGCTCCGCTTGATCAAATCGTGAGTGTTTTACTTGAGAGATATGCTAATAAGGAAGTTGATGTTGTTGGACATACTGATACTGACCCGATCAAAAAGAGCAGTTGGAAGGATAACTGGGAGCTTGGCAGTGCCAGGGCGTTGTCGGTTGTCAGATACTTGCAGGGTAAAGGGATCCGGGCTCAGCTGCTAAGAGGTGTTTCGTGCGGCGAACATCGTCCTGTTGGTAACAGCAAGGCTGAAAACAGGCGTGTTGAGATCGTAGTTCATACGAGATAAGTTTCGTTTGTATAAGATAATGAGGTCGGGCTATTTTGCCCGGCCTTTTTTATGGATTGAGAAAAGTGGATGTTATTATCTGGCCGGTTTGGTCGATAGTAACGGTAATAGAGCCGTGTTGGGCGGTGTAAAATGAAGAGATGGGGGGAGCGGGTTTGTAGGCGGAGTTGAGGCGGTTTTTTGCGCAGCTTGCTATTGTTATCTGGGGGTTTATCGCGTTGACAAAGTCGGCGGAGATGGTCGAAGCTGAACCGTGATGAGGCAGTACGAGGATATCGGCGGAGATATCCGGGTAAAGGTCGAGGATTTGGTGCTGAATTTGTTTTTCGATGTCGGAGCAGATGAGGATTTTTTTGCCGGCGTATTCCAGCAGGTAAACGCTGGAAAGGTCGTTATCTGCAAGAGCAGGGTCGGTTCCGGGTGTCGGCCAGAGGAGGCTGCGTTTAATTTCAGTTGGGAGGTTTGGGTCGGGAATGATTTGGGGCTGGATGTTTTTCTGGTTGAGAAATCTGTGGAGGGTTTTGGCGGTGGGTGAGGTTTGGATTTTGGCCTGGTAATGTGAATTGATGAAGATGTTTTGGGGTTTACAGTGAGAGACGATTTCGGGAACGGCGTTGAAGTGGTCGATATCGTCATGGCTGATAAAGAGATGATTGATGCGGCTGATGCCGGAGTATTCGAGGAAGGGATTTACGATGGAGTTGCCGGGGTCCGAGCGGGTGAGTGAGCCTGCGTCGAAGATGAAATTTTCTTTCGGGGTTTGGATGATGATCGATTGGCCTGCTCCGATGTCCAGGCAGGTGAGTATTAGTTTATTGGGGGATTTGTTGCTGTGAGTATTTGTGATGAGGGCAAGTAAGAATATTGTTGTTAGTGCCGGGAAAAGGTATCTGCGGAGATTTGGCGCGATGAGGTATTTGTGTACTGCCAGGATAATGAGCAGGTAATAACCTATAATGATTGTGATGGATATATGGCCAATAATGATTTGGCCGGGGAGGAGATCGGCTAGAAAGTTTACTGTTGCGGTCAGGGCGGTAATGATTAAATGCAGGAATTTGGTAAGTAAAAGGCCTATGGTCGGAAAAACAGGAGCGATTACGATTTTGGCCAGACCGGTAACCAGGGTTAGGGCAATAAATGGGAATGTGATTACGGTCCATAAAGGGGCGAGGAAATTTATGGAATTGAAATGATACAGAATTATCCCGAAGCCGCCGAGCCATGCGGCGATGCCGGTGCTTAACAGGGCGATAGGGCAGGTTGCGATTTTCGGCAATTCAATGTTGAATATTGACAGGATGGTTCGATTTATTCTTTGGGAGAACAGGAGGATGCCGGTTACGCATGCGAAAGAAAGTTGGAAGCCTGCGGAGTAAATTTCGGTGGGGGTGATAAGGAGTATTGAGAGAAAGGCGAGTGCGAGGCTGTTGAAAGGTGAGGGCGATCTTTTGGTGATGATGGCAATGCAGAAGAACATGGCTATTATACAGGCTCGGACAGTAGGTGCGCGGGGCGGGACGGTCAGCAGAAAGATGAAGATGACGAATATGCAGATGAGGGCTTTGGCGGGACGGCTGGAGAGCAATGGGTTGAGTATAAACCATACGGCGGTGAGAAGGATCGCAATATGCAGACCAGAGAGGGATATGAAGTGCAGTAGACCGGTTTTTTTAAATGCGTTTGTGGTTTGTGGTTGTATGTTTGAGCGGTTACCGAGAAGCAGTGCCTCAAGCAGAGATGAGGTTTGGTCGTCGGTGGTTTGGCCGAGCAGTGCTGTTGAAAAATGGGACTGGAAAAAGTTTCTGGTTTTTGAAATGACCGAAGATTGGGTTTCAATTACTTTGATATTGTTTCTTGAGCGGGCCGAAGCTGCGAAGTTAACGTTTTTGTTTTGCATGTATTTTTGAACGTCGAACTGGCCGGGATTTGTTGAGCAGGAGAATGTTTTGATTTTGCAGAGAAGCTCAATCTGGTCGCCGGGTGCGAGGTCGAGGACAGGTTCGGAGATGTAGGTTTTTATTGTGCCGGTTGCGGGGACGAAATTGCCGTTGGAGAGGATAGAATCGATATCGAGATAGAATGATGTTGAGGGATCGGTGAACTTGTATTTTCGCATTAGCCAGTTGTTATTTGTATGTACCTGTGGGGAAGAGGTGATGGAGCCGGTGAGGGTGACAATGGTTTCAGGACTTTCGATTATCTGATTAATGTGATTGGCTGGGAAGGATTTATAGCTGATATACCTGATGGAACCGAAGCACAGGAAAGAAAAACAAGCAGCTGCTATCAAGTAAAAGTGCCATAACTCAGACGATTTTTTAAAATTGTAAATTGCAAATGCGGCGGCAGTAGAGATCAAGAGTGAAATGAACCAGAATGTGAGCGGGAGTTGAAGTTTGGCTTGAATAAGTATTCCGGCCGCGAAAAAGAGGGAGAGTATGACAAGCGGTGAGGCGTAAATTTTTTCGAGCAGAGTTTGCCATGGTTGGATTTGCTGCTGCCAATCACGAAGTTTTAAGCTTATCTGGTCCAAAGCTGCCCCGTAGCTATTTGGTTATTTTGGTTCTATTACCTCTGTACCGTTCATATACGGCTGAAGTGCTTTTGGAACACTGACCGAGCCGTCGGCGTTTTGGTAAAGTTCGAGAATGGGGATCAAGACGCGCGGCGAGGCGATGACGGTGTTATTTAGTGTATGGCAGAACACGTTTTTGCCCTGATCTGTTTTATAGCGCAGGTTCATTCGGCGGGCCTGGTATTCGTAGAAGCGGCTTGCGGAATGTGTTTCGCCATAGCTGTTACGTGAAGGCATCCATGTTTCTATATCGTATTTTTGTATCTGACCGCGGCCGAGGTCTCCGGTGCAAACGTTGACCACGCGGTAGGGCAGTTCAAGGGCCTGGAGAACGGCTTCGGAGTTTGCCAGGATTTCCTGGTGGTACTGTTTCGATTTTTCGATGTCGTTTTCGCCGATGATGACCTGCTCGACTTTGTCGAACTGGTGGATGCGGTAAAGGCCGTAGGTATCTTTTCCAGCTGCGCCAGCTTCGCGACGGAAGCATGTGCTCATGCCGCAATATCGCAGGGGGAGTTGATCCTGTTTTAGGATTTCGCCCATGTGGTATGCGGTTACGGGTACTTCGGCGGTACCGGCGAGGTTTAGTTCGTCTTTTTCCATGCGGTAAGCCTGGTCTTCGCCGCCGGGAAAATATGCCGTAGCGAACATGGCTTCGTCACGCATCAGCAGCGGCACAGCCATGGGTGTGTATCCCCGCTGGACCATGAGATCGAGTGAGAATCGAAGTACGGCCCAGTGGAGCAGTGCGCCATCGCCTTTTAAAAAGTAGTTGCGTGTTCCAGCGAGTTTTACACCACGTTCAACATCAATGATGTCCAGCTCGGTACCAAGTTTGATGTGATCCTTCGGTTCAAAATCGAACTGGCGGACGCTGCCCCATTTGCGGAGCTCGACGTTTTCGGTATCGTCTTTGCCAAGCGGTACATCAGGATCGGCTGGCTGGGGAACTGTCAAAAGAATCGTATCATATTCGGGTTGAAGTTTTTTTACAGTTTCGTTGATCTGTGATTCATCGGCTTTGATGTCAGCGAGTTTTGCAAGGAGCTGTTTTTTTTCATCAGAAGATGCTTTTGCGACAGACTTGCCAAGCTGGTTTTTTTCGGTGGCGTAATCCTGAAGTTTCTGTTTGGCATCTTTTAGCTGCTGGTCGATATCGAGAAGACGGTCGATGTCGATGTCGAAGTTTTTATCTTGTGCGCTTTTTTTGTAATGCTGAGGATTTTCTCTGATTAGTTTGATATCGATCATTTTAGTTACCGTTATTCATTATATTTTTTGATAATTACGACGTTGTTCTGGCCGCCGAAGCCGAACGATTCGTTCATTACGATATTGAGGTTTTCAACTTTTCTCGGCTGATTCGGCACGTAGTCGAGGTCAAGCTGCGGGTCGGGATCGTTGTAGTTCATTGTCGGTGGCAGGGTATTATCTCTCAACGCGAGAACGCAGGTTATAAGTTCTGCACAGCCTGCGGCTCCGATGAGGTGGCCGAGCATGCTTTTGACACTGCTTACCGGTATGTTGGCGGCTTGATCGCCGAAGGCTTTTTTGATTGCGAGTGTTTCGATAGAATCGTTTTCGGCGGTGCTTGTGCCGTGGGTGTTAATGTATTGAATGTCGGTTTTTTCAAGGCAGGCATCTTCAAGGGCGGCAAGGATGGCACCAACAGCGCCGCGGGCTTCTTCGTGCATGTCGGTAACGCGGAAAGCGTCATTTGTCGAGCCGAAGCCGATAAGTTCAGCGAATATTTTTGCCCCGCGTTTTTGCGCGGATTCAAGTGACTCAAGTATCACAGCAACGCCACCTTCGCCGATGACAAAGCCGTCACGTGTAGCGGTAAAGGGTCTGGATGCGGTTTCCCATTGCTGGTTGTTTGTTGAAAGTGCGGTCAAACGGTTGAATCCGGTTATTCCCAGCGGATGGATCATCGAATGTGCTCCGCCTGCGAGCATAATATCTGCATCGCCGTATTGGATCATTTTGAATGCTTCTCCGACAGCCTGGGTGCTTGCGGCACAAGCGGTCAAACAGCTTCTGGTGGGGCCTCTTGCGCCTGTGAGCAGGGCAAGATGGCTGATGGGCATATTAGGTTCCTGTTCGAGTTCTTTTTCGGGGGAGAATTTGTTGAGGGTTACCTGTGTCCATTTGGAATAATCGATTTTGGATGTTTCAGGGTCGAAGCCTTTTACAAGTGCTTCGAAGAAGTTGTCGGTATCGACCGGGCCTTCGCCTGCACCGAGATAGATCCCCATGCTGGTTCTGTCGATGCCGTCGGTCGGCTGATCTGCTTCAGTCTGAATTTGGGCCTGGCTGCATGCCTGAACAGCGGCACCCAAAACAAACGCTGAACCGCGATTTGAATCTTTATGAAACTGAGGATTTTTCACAAATTTCGACAGGTCATAATCTTTTACTTCTGCGCAAAACTGGCTTGGATAGGTTGAAGCATCAAAATTGGTGGTCTTATTGAAACCGTGTTTTCCTGTTAACATTGCGTTCCAGACGGTTTCGACGTCATGTCCCATCGGGGAAACAAGTCCCATTCCTGTTATGACAACTCTTTTGCTCATGTTATTATCCATTATATTTTTTGAGCACTATTGCAGCGGTCTGGCCGCCGAAAGTATAGCTGGTGCAAAGTGCGTAACTAATTTGTTTTTCCTGTTTTTGTTTGCTGATGTTTAAGCTGCAACCGTCCTGAGGAGAATCGAAATTGATTGCGGCGGGAATGGTCGAATCATTGATCGCGTTTACGGCAGCGATAAGATCGAGTGAGCCGCTTGCGGCGCCGGTGTTGGATGCCATGGATTTGATCGGAAGAACCGGTATGTCTTTTACTGCATTGCCGAGGGCGTTTTGAATTCCTGTTGCTTCTGCCTGATCATCATAAACTATAGCGGTGCCATGGGGTACGATCAGGTCGATATCTTCAGGTTTGATGCCGGCTTGAGTGAGGGCTTTTTCGATTGCGATTGTGATCGCTTTGCCATCCGATTCAAGATGCTGGTATTTAGGGTTAAGGCTGTTGCTTTGCCCTGTACCGGCGATGGTCGCATAGATTTTTGCATTTCGGTTTTTAGCTCGTTCGATATTTTCGAGAACGAGTATTCCTGCGGCTTCACCGAAAACACTGCCCGAAGCTTTTGCATCGAAAGGCCGGCATGCGTTTTTCGGATCGTCGTTAGCGATTGAAGTTGCTCTTTTTAGCAGGCACTGACGCATCATAACTACAGGGTTTACTTTTGCTTCGCCCCCGCCGGAAAGGGCTATGTCGGCTTGACCGCGCTGAATTACCTGAGATGCTTCTATAGTAGCGATATGGCTCGATGCTTCGCCGCAGGTTGTAGTGTTGCTTGGGCCCTGTATGTCGTGGATGATACCCACGTGACAAGCGAGCATGTTGGGCAGATATTTCAGAAGCCAAAGAGGAGTAAGGCTGTTCATTCCGTTTTCGCCCCATTTATGAATGTCGAATTTGCCATCAGTTACGCACTCTTTTGCGGCTGCAGCTAGTTCGTCAAGGTCGCAGCTTATAAGGCCGGCACCGAGATTGATGGCGGTTTTGGCTGGGTCGATGGTCGGGGCTTGGGGTTCATTGTATTTAGTGAGCAAACCGGCTGAAGCGAAAGCTTCATCAGCGGCGATTACAGATAATTCTATATCGCGGCTCATGAGTTTGGTAGCTTTGCGGTAGCTTTTTGGTACGTAGTCGCGGATTTTGTATTCGGGTGCCTCGCCGGCAATTGAGCATGGGAAAGTTGAAGCGTCAAATGCCCTTATTTTATCGATTCCTGATTTTGAGTCACAGATATTTTGCCAGAGTTCTTTGGCAGTAAGTCCCAAAGGCGAAATCGCACCAAAACCTGTGATTGCTATTTCGGGGTAATTCATTATTGTTTCTCCTGGACAAAACCGTGAAGCAGCGAACGGAATGTGTCGGTGAAGACGAAGTTTTCCTTGGGAAAGACTTTGCCGCTCATATTATTATCGAT
The DNA here is from genome assembly GCA_964542055.1 of uncultured Candidatus Kuenenia sp. Classification (GTDB taxonomy): domain Bacteria; phylum Planctomycetota; class Phycisphaerae; order Sedimentisphaerales; family CAMDDF01; genus CAZITB01. The sequence continues at coordinate 9,165 of CAZITB010000034.1, read as the reverse complement.
GTGGCTGTACATGAGTTTTATATCGGCGACCACCTCATCTTTTCTTCTGATCTGTCCATTTATACTGGCGGCTTCGTCGGCAATAGATTCAACGTCGGCATGGAAAGTGATGGTATCGCCGGGCCGTACGTAATCGTAAAATTCGGCTTTGTTTATCTTTGCCAGGATGACCTTTTCCTTGAAGTCGCGCATTTCGCCCACGAGGATACCGCCGGTTTGTGCCATGGCTTCGATCATGAGGCATTCGGGCATCATGGGGAAACCGGGGAGGTTATCATGGACGTGTTCTTCGGCAAGCGAGACGTTTTTTAAGGCGACCGCATTTTTGCCGCTATTGAATTCGAGAAACTTGTCTATCCATATCCAACGCATAATTAAAATTACCTATAAATACAAAAACGGATTGAGCCAAGAGTTTAACCCAATCCGTGATAATAATCAAAACAAAAAATTACGCCGCCTTTTTCTTGCCTTCTACGAAGTTTACGATTGCTTCGACAGTGAAGAGATCCTGGATTTTGTTTATGTCAGGATTCTGGGCGAAAGTAGAGAAATCTGTATGTGGCATATTCTCTTTCATGAAATCGAGACCTTTATCAGTTAGTTTGCCGTCCTGAATGTATTCGGGATTGTTCATCAGGTCTTCAGTTGGGAAAAGTTCCTCACGCGGAATTTTGATATCGAAAGCTTTTTCGAGTCTGAAAACGATATCGAGAAAATCGATACTTTCAGCACCGAGATCACCCATTAGAGTTGCATCCATTGTTACTTCGTCATCATCAAGACCGAGTGCATCAACGAGTACTTCCTTTACCTGCTCAAAAATTTCGTCACGACTAATTGCCATAATATAATCCTCTTAAAAAACGCTATCTTTAAAATCCTTTTAAAATGCTCAAACGCTGTTTCAAACTACTTACTATATATTCATCTGTTTTTTTTCTGGTCTGGTCGCTGTCAGAAAGATTGAAATGTCTCAATTCGATCTTCGCTTCTACTACAGGATCGCCGCCGCAGGTGCCAATTCCGGAAAAACTGCTTACATCATCATCGATGCTTTTCGCGGTAACATGATATTCAATTTGCATGCCCGGAGCAGCGAAACTTTTATATTTAACATTTCTTGCCCGTTTTAGCAAGACCATACTGTTTTTAAACTGCTGTTTTTCTCTAACGAGCCACTGGGCGGATTCTATCAGCCCCTCAAGCAGGAAGACGCCGGGCAAGACTGGAAATGCGGGAAAGTGGTCCGCGAGGTATTCCTCAGCCAATGAGACGCTCTTTACCGCCTTTATTTCCTTTCCGCTGTTTAGCAGTTTAATTTTGTCTAAAAGTACAAATTTCATATTTGGGTCATTTTATTAATTTAATCGGTGTTTTCCAGTGTTTTTTTGCAAAAATTATAATATTGAGGAAATTTGAGTCTTTATTTTGCCAAAGTCGCTCTTCAATTCTAAAATATAGTTGTCAAAGGCGTTAGTGGTGTTTATGATTTAAATATGGTATCTACAACAAATAAACAAGAAAAAGAGTTAATGTACCGCTTCGTCGATGGCGATGAGCAAGCGTTCGAGGAGCTTGTTGAAAGGTACAAAAACGGTCTGTATTCATTTTTGAGACGTTTTTTGAACCAGACAGAGCTTGTCGAGGATGTTTTCCAGGAAACATTTGTCCAGCTATACCTCTCTCGTGAGACATTCGACCCGGAACGTCCTCTTAGGCCTTGGCTTTTCACTATCGCTGCCAATAAAGCCAGGGATTCTCTGAGAAAACTTCAGCGAATTAATGAAAAAAATGTAGGTCCTATGGCTGATGCGGGTGATGTTAGTATAGATGACGTTATTAATAGCCTAAATTCAATTGAAACAACGCCTTACGATGAGGTCGCCAAGGGTGAAACGACCGATCAGGTCCATAAAGTGATAACAGAAATGCCCGAAAATCTGCGAGAAATCTTGATTTTAGCCTATTTTGAACAATTTTCTTACAAACATATTGCTGAGATACTCAGTATACCTATTGGAACCGTTAAAAGTAGATTACATACGGCGGTAGTGCAATTTAGTAAGAAATGGAAATCGTTACAAAACGATAAGGGTTGAACTATTATGTTAAATGAAAGACAGAAGAATTTAATTTTAGATCTTTATTTTGGTTGCGGCAGTGATGAAGATGTTAATGATGCCCGAGCTCTGATTGCCTCAAGTTCTGAGGCATCTACACTTTATGGTCAGCTCGAAAGCCAAATGGATGTGCTTGGAAACGTCAGAAATGAAACCGTTAAATGCCCTGATCATCTTGCAAAGAGTACTGTAGCCAGGCTCAAAGAGGTAGCCGCTTCTTCGAGGAATAATATTCGTTTGACGGAATTGCTTGAAAAAGAGCGGGAAAAAAAGGCGGAAAAAGTATCTGGAAGTGGTTTTTGGCGGCGAGCGATCGATACCGCAGCAGTAGCGGCGGGATTGTTGATAGTGGCAAGTATTTATTTTCCGACGGTCAATAATATGCGGTATAAAAGTTGGCTGACGGGATGTAAATCCAATATGGCCTCTATCGCCAATGGTGTAAGTAATTACGCGCTCGATAACGATGGTCAGTTGCCCGCGGTTTCGATGGGTCAAAATGCTCCCTGGTGGAAAGTGGGTTATCAGGGGGAAGAAAACCATTCGAACACTAGACATCTGTGGAAACTGGTACAGGGCGGTTATGTGCAGCCGGGCGATTTTGTGTGCCCCGGGCGTTCAGGCGGAAGAGCAGTTTCGCTTGACAACCAGAATATAGGGCTTTTCAGAGATTTTCCAAACCGCAAGTTCGTAACCTACAGTTCCAGGCTTATTGACCCAAGCACTCGCAAGATCGGCAAAAGAATAATTTTCATTTCAGATGCAAATCCTATGTTTGAAGATATCGTCATACAGTCATATTCGCCTGACAGCGTTGAGTTTAAGGCTATTGAGCTTTGCGACAAGCTCAAGAAGAAAAACAGCGTTAATCACAACAGCCGCGGTCAGAATGTGATGTTTACAGACGGCAGCGTTGAATTTTCGGTAACGCGAATAATCATACAGGGCGGTAAAGATGACATTTACACAGTTAAAGGTATGAAAAGTTATTCGGGCCGTGAAAGACCGGAAAACGATTCGGATGTATTTTTGGTGCCGTAGCTGGTGTGATTTTCAAGGCATGCCAAAGCGTTTCTTTTGAGGTTTTCAAGGCCTAAGCGGTGCATTGTTGTGCCTTTTAGGTTTTTGTCGAACTCTTTTTCGGTCCAGTAGAGCAAGTCGCAAAGTGAAACTTCTGATAGCGGGTCGATGTACTTGAAATCAGTATTTTTTCTAACTTGGGCGTTGCTGTAAAAGGGGCAGGCTTTTATACATCTGTCGCATCCGAAAAGCGATGTTCCCATCAGTTTCTTTTGAATATCACTGAAACTGTCTTTGTGCTCGGTTGTTACGTAGCTGATACATTTGTTCGAGTCGAAATTGCCCGATAGAAATGCGCCTCCCGGACAGGATGAAAGGCATTTATCACAGCCGGTACAAAGATTTTGCATCGGCTGGTCGGGTTCCAATTCTAAATTGACGATCAATTCTCCAAGCAGCAGGTTAAGACCAATTTTTGGGTTGATCAGCATCTTATTTTTGCCAATAAAGCCAAGCCCGGCTCGTGCGGCCAAAGATCTTTCAGCCAGTGGAGTCGAATCCACACATATCTTATATTCGAGGTCTGAGTTGATATTTTCTTTGATGAAGCCTGCAAGATCGACAAGCCTGGACTTTATAAAGCCATGGTAATCCTGGTATCTGGCAAAATCGGCAATTTCGCAAACGGGGTCAGAGTTATATGGCAGGTTGGATTTGCCGATTGGTTTGTAGTTCAAAGCAACGCATATAACGGATTTTGCAGGGGGGAAAAGGGTCTGAGGAGATATTCTTTTTTCCAGATTGCGATGCATATAGCTCATTTGAGCGGCGTTTTCGTTTCTAAGGTAAGATTTAAGGATATCTATGTCTTTTTTAGGAATGGTCTTCGAATCGGCTATACCTGCCAAATCGAAACCGAGCTTTAAAGCTTTTTGTTTTATTTCATGTCCGATTGCCATAGAGGAGAATTTTATCAAATTTTTCTTTGAAAATCCATATCTAACCGCTAATTTTGGGATTTAATTAGAATTTTGTAAGCAAAAGCCCAAAAAATTTTATTGTTTAAAAAAATGATGAAATTGCAGATAAAAGATATTAGAATTGACCCCCAGACTTGGAAGGAATAAAAAAATGAGTGATTTTACAGCTATTATCGGTGGTTCCGGTATCGGAGACCTGCTTGGAGAGTCCATGGAAGCGGTGGAGGTGGTCGATATCGATACGCCTTTTGGCAAGCCGAGCGGGCAGATACTTTCGGGCAAAATTAGAGAAAATAATGTTTTATTTTTGAACCGCCATGGTAAAGGCCACAAATTTGGTCCTTCGGATATTCCATTTACGGCAAATATTTATGCCCTGAAAAAAGCGGGGGCAAAGACGGTAATTGCCACCGGTGCGGTTGGCTCGCTGAGGGAAAATATACATCCCGGGCAGCTGGTTATTGTCGATCAGTTCATAGATAAGACCTTCAAAAGGCAGAACAGTTTTTTTTCCGGTGTGGGGGCGGTTCATTGTGAATTTTCTCATCCGTGCTGTCCCAGGGTAAAAGATAAGCTGCTAAATGCCGGTAAGAGTTTGAGGATCGATATTCATGATGGTGGGGTTTATGTGTGTATGGAAGGTCCGCAGTTCAGTACGAAAGCGGAATCCCAAATGCACAGAAGCTGGGGCGGAGATGTGATTGGAATGACGGCGATGCCCGAGGCGAAACTTTGCAGAGAGGCCCAGATGTGTTATTCGCTGATAGCGATGCCCAGCGATTATGACTGCTGGAAGCCGGTCGAAGAGGGTAAAGGCGGTTTGTCGCTGTTGGAAGAAATAATTGGTAATCTGAACAAGTGCAGCGAAAATGCCATTAGTCTTATACTTGAGGCAATGAAAAAAGAAAACGGTTTTTGTGATGAAAACTGCGGATGCAGAAAAAGTTTGGAATTCGCAGTCTGGACAGATAAAAGTTTTTTAGATAAAAATAAGATGCGAGATTTGGAAGTTCTTTTTAAATAGCTAAGTAACTGACACGGAGGTCACATGTATAGATTCGCCCTGATTTGTTTTATAGCTCTTTCCGTTTTACTTTTTGCCGGCCATGCCGTTCGGATGAAGGTGCGGCTTTTTCAAAGGCTGTATGTGCCCAGTTGTTTGATTGGGGGCTTTATCGGTTTGGCGGTGGTTCAGGCTATGATATATTTTGGCAAAGGCAATGTCGCTGAACCTTTTTTGGAAATTTTTGGTCAGATGCCAAGATTTCTGATCAACATAGTTTTCGCTTGTTTGTTTTTAGGTGTGAGACTGCCGAAATTTACGGAAATCTGGCGCCGAGCCGGTCATCAACTGGCTTACGGTCAAATTGTCGCATGGGGACAGTACGCGGTTGCACTGCTGGTTTTTCTGGTGCTAATACAGTTTATATGGCCCGGGATACCTTCTACAATCGCGGGAATATTGCCGGTAGGATTCGAGGGAGGACATGGAACAGCGGCGGCAATGGAGCAGGTTTTTGCGGATAACGGTTTCGAAGCTGGCAAGGATTTGGCGCTTACCAGTGCTACGCTTGGTATTTTGGGGGCGGTGGTATTTGGGATGGTTCTGATCAACTGGGCCAATCGCAAGGGCTACACGGTTCGCAAGGCTGATCCGGTTGACATCGAGGAAGATGATTCGATAGGTGTAATTTCGATTGACAAAAGGCCGTCCGCGGGAAGACTGACGGTAAATTCTGATGTGGTTGAATCGTTCAGTTTGCATCTGGCCATAGTTGGCATCGCGATAATGATAGGGTATTTGATGTATGGGGGGCTGATGTGGCTTGCACAGCTGTTTGATCCGGCACATGGTGATGAAAGAGTTGTGATAGTATCGGCAACTTTTAGTGATCTTTTAAGAGGGTTTCCATTGTTCCCGTTGTGTATGTTCGGTGGATTGGTAGTGCAGTTTTTTGAACAGAAGTTTGATAAGCATAAGGTAATCGATATCGGTTTGATGAAAAGGATACAGAACAGCTCGCTTGATTTTTTGATCATCGCGGCGATCGTTACGATCAATATAAAGGTTGTGGCTGAAATGTTTATTCCGCTTTTGATTTTGGCAGCGGCTGGTGTTATATGGAACATTATTTGTGTGATGTATATCGCGCCGCGCGTTTTTCCGAATGCTTGGTTCGAGCGTTCGATAGCGGAAATGGGCCAGTCGATGGGGGTAACCGCAACGGGCTTACTTTTGCTTAGGGTTGTTGATCCTGATTACGAGACGCCGGCGGTTGACGCGTTTGCTTATAAGCAGCTTTTGCATGAGCCGATAATGGGCGGCGGGATATGGACGGTGCTTGCGGTGCCGCTGATCGTGAATTGGGGAGCGATTCCGGTGCTGGCAATTTCGATTGGTGCGATGGCCGTTTGGGTTATTGTTTTGAGTATCATATCTTTGAGCAGGAAGTAGTGGATGTATGGCTGAGCAGGGAAAACTTTTTGAAGACCAGGCCGAAAGTAAGAGCCTTCAAAGCGGCCACGTGATACGTGTGGCTATTGAGGATTCAGCGGTAGAGGGGATATTTGATTATCTGGTTGATGAAAAGTTCTGGCCCGTTGAAGTTGGTGCGGTTGTGGAAGTTCCCTTCGGGCGTGGTAACCACAGCAAGCGCGGGTTTTGCATGGAGGCCGATGTCGAGCGGGAAACCAAGGGGATGCGGCTGAAGAAAATCAAGCAGGTTGTTGAAAAGCAGCCGCTGTTGGATGAAAAACTCATCGAACTGGCCAAATGGATAAGCAGTTATTATATCTGCCCTATCGGTCAGGTCATTTCAGCGATGGTTCCCGCGGCGGTTAAAAAGGGTATTGGAGTTGAGACGAAAAAATATGTTTATCTTGCCGGGCTGGTGGAAGAGTTTCCTAAAGCGGCGAAGCAGAAAAAACTTCTGGAGGTTCTGACAGAGGCTAAGGCTTTCGATGAAGAAAACGCTATAGAGCAAAACCAGCTGCTTGGTTATGGAAGCTGCACCGCGGCGGTTTTGAAATCGCTTGCAAATAAAGGCTTGGTAAAGATTGCTCAGCGAAAGGAAATAAAGCAGCTGCCGAGTTTGCCTGGTTCGTTGACGGTTGAAACTGAAGATGAAATAGATTTGAATGAAGATCAGCGAAATGTTTTGGCTTATGTAAATGATGAAATCGAAAATGAGCGGTTCGGTGTATCGGTTTTGCATGGTGTTACAGACAGCGGAAAGACGGAAGTTTATATCCGGGCGATTCAAAAGACTCTGGAAAAGGGTAAGACTGCAATTGTTCTTGTGCCGGAAATCGCTCTGACAACACAAACGGTCAGGCGGTTTCAAAAGCGTTTCGATGATGTAGCTGTTATGCATTCAGGATTGAGCGCGGCCCAGCGAAATGTTCAGTGGCAGGCGATAAAGAGCGGCAAAAGCAAGGTTGTTATCGGCGCGCGGTCGGCGATATTTGCGCCGGTGGAGAATTTGGGCCTGGTGGTGGTGGACGAGGAACATGAGCCAAGTTACAAGCAGGATACGGCTCCGAGGTATCATGGCCGGGATGCCGCGATAAAGCGTGCGCATATCAGCGGCGCGCATTGTATATTGGGTTCGGCGACGCCATCGCTGGAGAGTTTGTATAATTGCCGGACGAGGAAGCATTATAAATTGCTGAGCATGCCCAGGCGGGTAAACGATTACAGCCTGCCGGAGATGAAGCTTGTGGATTTGAAAGATGCAAAAGGATTCAACAATCCGGCAGCGGCATCGCTGATAAGCGAAACGTTGAAGACGAATCTGGATGCGGTTTTGAACAAGGGCGAGCAGGCGATTTTGCTTTTGAACCGCAGGGGCTATAGCAATTATGTTTTTTGCCCATCGTGTAAGCATACTTTGCATTGCAGGAATTGTGATGTTTCGCTGACGTTTCATAAATCGAAAAGGCTTAAAAGCTCGGGCATGGAGATGTTTAAAACTGTAGCGGGCAGGCACAATTCGGCGGGATATGCGATATGTCATTATTGTATGTCGCGAACGCTGGTGCCGGAGAAATGTCCTTTTTGCCAGGCGAAGATGATAATGATTGGCCTCGGTTCGCAAAGGCTTGAAGAGGAACTGGCGGCCAAGTTCCCCGATGCAAAGGTTGCAAGGATCGACAGCGATTCGATGCAGGCAAAGGATTATTACAAGGTCTTGGAGGATTTTGGCGCAGGGAGAATCGATATTCTCGCGGGTACGCAGATGCTTGCCAAGGGTCTGCATTTTCCCAATGTGACGCTTGTGGGGGTTATCAGCGGCGATACGGCTTTGACGCTGCCGGATTTCAGGGCCAATGAGCGGACGTTTCAGCTGATCAGGCAGGTGGCAGGGCGTGCGGGCCGGAGCCAAAAGGGGGGCAAAGTGATTTTGCAGACGTTTTTTGCGGAGCAGGCGGTTATAAAGTATGCGATGGATGATGATTTTGATGGGTTTTTCGAGGAAGAACTCAAGCACCGCCAGATGTGTGATCTGCCTCCGGTTGGCCGGCTGGCGATTATTCATTTACGGGATGAGAAATTTGACCGGCTTGAAAAGGAATCAGCCTTGATTTGCAATAATGTCCGGGCCGGTGTTGAAGGTTTGGGCCTGGAAGTGGATATCCGGGGGCCGATGCCTTCGTCGATCGCCAGGATTCATGGTTTTTATCGCAATCAGATAATCTTGCAGGCGAAATCGGCAGAGCCGATTCAGAGGCTTTTTTCGTATCTGCGTAGTAATGATAAACTCAATAGCCGGTCGAAAGTTGCCGTTGATGTCGATCCGGTAAATTTGTTGTAGTTCAATCAGCTATTGATTGTTGCAATGGGGCAGTTTTTGGAGTATAATGCCGATTTGTTTTCGGAGAGTGGCTCAGCTTGGTAGAGCGCTGCGTTCGGGACGCAGAGGTCGCAAGTTCAAATCTTGTCTCTCCGATTGCTTTTGGACAGGTAAATAGAGCCTGTCCGTAGTAGCTAATTTCTTTGTGAGCAAGAGGTTATCGCAAAAACTGTTTTTGGCTTAAAATGT
>CAZITB010000033.1:0-23321 GCA_964542055.1 uncultured Candidatus Kuenenia sp. | reverse complement strand
ACTGAAACAAACACACCGTCAATGACAGACTCGAGGCCATCGCCTAGAGCGAAATTCACATCACCATCGCCGAAGGCATAGACCACTTCAGCGCCAAGTTCATTCTTCAGGCCAATGCCAAAATCCTCTCCTTCATCACCTGTGACGTAATAAGGCTCCCAGGCCACCGACAACGCCAGTCGATCATTGGGTTGATAACGCGCTTGCAGAAATCCCTTGATGTCTGTGCGTCGGAATGGTGCGCCTGATCCATGCGCATGAGCATGTTCGGTATCTTCGGCATGGTCGTCGTGGTCGTCATGCTCATCCTCATGCTCTGACGCATGGTCGTCATGCTCGTCCTCATGTTCTCCCCCATGTTCTGACGCATGGTCGTCGTGGTCGTCATGCTCATCCTCATGTTCATCCTCATGCTCTGACGCATGCTCATCGTGATCATGATCATCGGGTTCGACATGCACTCGTCCGTAAAAATGTTCAGCTTCACCCCATACCAACGCAGGTCCGAGTTGCGCTTCAAGGGTAAAGCTTCCGTTGTTAGGTAGTCCCCACTCCAAAACAACACCGAACATGCCATCAATCGCATAGTGCTGCGGGCGCCCCTCCAAATTGTTTTCAAAACCGCCATGGCCCTCAATGGTGATGACGGGCAAGGCACGGAATTGTCCCGCGGGCAATGGAGCCCCTCTTTCACAGAAATATGATATTGAATTCGCCAGGCCTTGAATATCTTCCGGCTCATCTACTACAACCCCGTGTCTTCCATTTTGAATGAATTCACAAGCACCATTATAGCTTGTCGTGATAACAGGTTTTCCCATTGCTATTGCCTCAAGAATAACCCTCGAACAAGCGTCATCGTATGTGGGCAACACCACCACATCACAAAAAGAAATAGCTGATTTTATTCCATCTGTTTTGCCAATGAAGATGAAATTTTCACTAACACCTGCTTCCATCGAAAGATTTTTGTATTTATTTTTTTTGTCATTTCCTGCAACTAGTACAACAGGTATCGTTTTCAATTTATAAGTTGAAATCAATTTCATCGATTCAATTAAGTTTGCTAATCCTTTACGTCTAAAATCATGACCGGCAAAAAGAAAAAAAGAATATCGCTCTTTTGAAAGAGGCAAATTTTCTATAGCAGCTTGCAATTTTTCAGATAAAAGGTCTTCTCCTATGTTGGTGTTTATTCCATTTTGAATAACTATCAGCCTATCTTCTGACAAACCATAATGTTTAATAAATTGATTTGCTACATATTGCGATAAACATGCAACCAAAGTTTTATTTGAAACCCTACATATTTGAGCTTCTCTTTTAAAAAATGCATGTCTTCGAAAATTCAAAAAAGAAGTACATTTTTTAAAACCTCTCATAACTTTTGAGCTGTAGCTCAGTGCATAACGTTCAATTGTTTCAGCAAAGGAACCTCCCCTTGGTTGATATACATCAGCTAATTGAAAGGGCAGCACGCTATGGATAACATCAAATGAATTCGATCTGAAATACTTATTCAGGCATTTTTCAAAAACTTTAAGATTAACTCTTTTGCCCGGAATTTTATTGCACAACGCGATTACACGCCGATCTTTAACAGTTGACTTGGCTGCTATCAAAAAAACATCGATATCTCGTCTTTTGAATTCTTCGAAAAGTTCACCAACGCTTGTCTCTGCTCCACCAACGTTTTGATAATAATTTTCAATCACAATCGCCAGTTTCATAAGGCATAACCGCCTTGTCTATTGTTGTTCCTGTCATGCTTGAGCATTTTTAAAGCTTTTTCATTAATAATTTTTATTAGAATTTTATCTATTTTTGTTAATTTATTTCTATTTGCATAGATTTTGTAAAACCTCAGTCTATCTGTTTTGGTTGCTTTATCTGAACTTGTAGAGTAATACAATTGGGCGATATCTTTTAAACGGTACCGAAGAGAAGTAAATATGGGTTTGAAAACTCGCTGAAGGTCTATCAACGTAAGCTTATCTTTTTCGGGACTATAAAAAATATGACAGAGATAAAAATCTCTGTGCCTGAAACCATTTTGATGAAATTTCCTCGCAAACAAGGCAAGCTTTGAAATAAATCGTCTCTTCGCGAAAATACTTTCAAAACTCGGAAAATTTTTTTCAAGTGAACATGCTTTATCTACTTCTTTTACTAACGAAAAGCTATATGTCTCAATCCCTGACTTTTTTTTGTAACCGTAGGCGATTACTTCAGGTGTATCGACGCCGATAATTTTGAGGTCTTCTGAAAAACAAATGTCATAAAATGCAGTAGATTTAATTGACTTATGATAAAACCAATTCTTTAATTGCGTTTTTACAGGAGTATCGAAGTACTGTTTAAGATAAACGTTATACTCAGGATTTCCAATGGTAAATTTACTTCTTCCACGATGAGCTCCCAAACCAGGTTTATCTAACTGTTCAACCTCACTCAACATCTTCAGATCGGAAAAACTTGTTATCCCTGCGGATTTTACATCTTCCGTAAAAATTTCATTTACATAAAAATTTTCAGAACCAAACTTCAGAAAACCCTTATGCATCCCAAAGTCTCCCGACAGCTTCAAAAACATTTTGCGGGGTTATAGATTCCATACAAATATGTTCTGATTGGAAACATTCTTTCCTGGCACACGGTGCACAATCAGCTTGTCCCACAATTTGCAATTCTTTTTCCCAGCCGGTCTCTGTCCATGCAGGGTCATTGGGACCGAATAATGTAACTACCTTTTTCTGCAGAGCAATAGCTATATGCCTGGGACCGGTGTCATTAGTAACAACTAAATGTGCCTTTGAAAAAACAGCCTTGATTTGAGCCAGGCTAAAACTATATGAACCTAAATTGACCAGATCATTTTTGCTTAGTTCAGTTATTTGATCTGCTATTTCTAATTCCTCTTTTTTGGGCGCGACATTGATCAAAACCTGTGCATCATATTTTTCAATGATCATATCCGCCAAAGCAGCAAAGTTTTCACTCGACCAGCATTTACTTGGCCCAAATGCCCCCCCCGGTACAAGTATAACAATAGGCCGTGATCTATCCAGCGGCAATTTACTTTCTACCGAGTCAATCAACTGCTTGTCACATTTTAATTCCAACTGCCTGTTTTCTGTATCCCCGCCTAGCAATGATGCCAAGCCCATATAATAATCTACCATAGAATTCGGCTTAAATTTGCCATTTTCTTTCGGCGGATAAAGCTTCGAATTCAAAAACAAACCTCTCCCTTGCCGAGAATAACCTACCCGTTGGCCAATCCCCGCCAGCCAGACTGCCAGCGCACTAGAAAAAGAATTCTTAAATAGAATCGCATGGGAAAAATCAAACTTTTTCAATAACATAGCTGTCTCAAAAGGCTTTTTCGTATTTGGGCATATCCATTCGTCGCAGAAATCAGTAGGGCTCAAAAGGTCTCTAACGGGCTTACTCGCCAGGAAAAACTTTCTTTTATCTTTAAACACCCCAGCAAGTGATCTCAAAGCGGACGTTGACAAAACCGCATCACCAATAGGCGACGGCAGCCATATCAGAACATTCCCGTTCCCGTCATCCAAAGTCATTTGCGTCCCTGCATCATAAATAATGTCAAAGTTATAAGCTGTCCTAAAATCGCAAACTGAAGATACAGATAAGCCGTCCCGCTTTTTTTCATAACCAGCCAAATCGCCACCAAAGCCAGAAAAACAACAATCATCTGAATAATACCTGCTATAAGATTTAAAGATGAAAACTCGCTGAACATATTTTGCCGCTGTTGAGCCGCTAAAATCTGATGTATCTCACGTAAATAATTTCTATCATCATTATCATTTTGAACTTTATCTACTTGCATCTTTTCTTCATCTTTGTCAATTGTCATATAATTACTTTCGTTTTTAACCACCGGCTCAGACTCCTGTGAAGTTGCAGTAACATTATCTTTATTGCTCGCAGATACAGCGATTTTTCGTTCACGGCTTTTAATTATATTAACCGCTTCTTTCAAATTATTAACTGAATAATCAGCCTTAACTTTCTCATACTTAATCTTTGCATACGCAACTGACGGTTCTATAAAAATCGTTTTACACCCAGCCGCTTGGCCAGCCTGAATATCTCTTTCAGAATCCCCGATCATCCATGATTGTGATAAATCAATATCTTTATCCTGTGCGGCTTTCAAAAGCATCCCAGGATTCGGTTTCCGCAATTCACTTTCCATCCTGTACTTTCCAATTACCCCCTCAGGATGATAAGGACAATAATATATGCCATCAAGCGATACATCTTCAACCCAAAGCAGCTGTTCAAGCTTGTTATGGATGTCTTTCAATTTGACTTCATCGAAGTACCCCCGTGCAATACCCGATTGATTCGTGATTACAATAAGTTTATAATCCATTTTGCCAAGCTGCCTCAAAGCATCAGTAACACCATGCATTAATCGAACCTGACCGGGATCACTAATATAACCTGGATCTTCGATCAAAGTATTATCTCGGTCTAAAAATACTGCTCGATTTTTCATTTATCCTGCCCGCAAATAGCTTCTTCTACAAAATTACAAATCAAATGATATGCAATCTGATGAATCTGTTGAATCTGATAAGAATTCTCGCCCCCCACATTGATGCAAACATCCGATTTTTTTTCCAGCTGAGAACCCTGCTTACCTGCAAACCCAACCACCTTCATTCTCAATTGTCTGGCAGTATCAACAGCACGAATAACATTTTCACTGTTGCCGCTTGTAGATAACGCCCAGAGAACATCACCTTCCCGGCCGAGCCCCTCAACCTGTCTTGCAAATATATTCGAAAAATCATAATCATTTGCAACACTTGTCATAACAGAAGTATCTGTATTCAAAGCAACCGCTGCCATTGCCTTTCGTTCCCTGAGAAACCTCCCAACAATTTCACCCGTGATATGCTGAGCATCAGCCGCGCTGCCGCCATTACCGCAAATATAAATACAGCCTTTATTTTTCAAACTTTCAACTATTATATCCACTGCTTCAAAAAGCTTATCCAAACTTTTATCTTCAAAATCTGCAACAAGCACCTTATGTGCATCAATTATTTTGCTGACCATTTCTTTCATAATCATCCTTGGCCTTCGACTTCCATTTTTTCAATCGTCGCTGTAGAACTCTTTCCTGCCACCAGCTTTGCAAGAACCACCTTCCCGCCTCTACCTTCAACAAATTCGCACCCAACCACGCCTTTGTCCTTCCAGTCTTCACCTTTAATCAGAACATCAGGACAAACCTGTTCAATCAGCCTCAATGGCGTATCATCATCAAAAATGCAAATATAATCGATGCAATTCAATGCTGACAAAACTGTTGCCCGGTCATGCTGATTATTTATCGGCCTCGACGGCCCCTTAAGCCTTGAAACCGAAGCATCACTATTGAGCCCCAGCACTACAATATCACCATTTTGTTTGCAGAAATTCAAATAGTTTATATGCCCCGTATGCAGCACATCAAAACATCCATTTGTAAACACAATTGTCTCACCGTGATTGCGATGCCAATTCAGTCTCTTCTTTAAACTTTCGATATCCTGTAGCTTAGAATCGTGTTCTCTGTTTCTGCTCAAAATCTCATGGCTTATCTCTGCAATACTTACAGATGCCACACCGAACTTTTCTACTTCTAAACCGCCAGCTATATTTGCAATCTCAACCGCTGTTTCATAATCGAACCCAGCCGCCAAAACGGTCGAAATCGCCGCTAGCACCATATCACCTGCGCCGGTAACATCGTAAACATTTCTCGCGATCGTCGGCACATGCATATTTTTTTTACCTGTGAGCAGATATGCCCCATCCCGGTCCAGCGTTATTATAGCAGCTTCCATTTCCAAACCGGTTTTCAGAATATCGGCTGCTTTTGCTGCACTTTCCATGTCTAAAACTTCAAATCCAACCTCACTCGAAGTCTCTTTTCTATTTGGCGTAATGGCCGAACATCCTTTGAACTTCTCAAAATTCCCATTTGCCGGCGGATCAACTATAATCTTGACATTTGCATTTTTACTTTCTTTTATAATTCTCTGACAAAACTCTGTCCCGATCAAACCCTTATCATAATCCTGAATACAAACAATATCAGCTTGAGCCAATTTGGATTTAAAAATCTCGAATAACTCATCATACTGTTGGGCATTTAGCCCGTCAGTACATTCCTCGTCAATTCTCATTAGCTGCTGACGATGTCGATGCTGCGCAAGACCGACAAGCCTTTGCTTACATATAGTAGGGCGGCCATCGATTTTTAAAATACCATCTGTATCAGCATTAGCCTGCTTTAATAAATTCAATAACTCCAGACCATTAGAATCATTCCCAACAACACCAATACAAATCGCCTTAGCTCCCAGGGCTTCTAGATCCACCGATACAGATGCAGCTCCGCCGCAGCAATTTTTCTTATCAAGAACCTTCAAAACAGGCACAGGTGCTTCAGGCGAAATCCTAAGCGCATCACCATAGATATAGCTATCCATCATAAAATCGCCAACAAGCAAAATGTTCGGATTCCCCAAGCTGTTTACAGTATCTAACAATCTATCGTAATTTTTCACTTTTGCAAAGCCTCATCAATCAGTCTAGTAATTTGTTCCTGTCCTTCAATAAACTTCAATTCGATCGCCAGATAAGCAAAGTCAATTTCTCTTTCCGACAAAGAAAGCAAAGCCGTTTTAACCCAGTCTTTCTGAGTAGATAATATTGTATCAACTTCAAGATATCTCGCAGTTTCATAAAGTTCCTGCAAATCCTGGCTTGTATAATTATGATGATCGTTGTATATCTTCGAACCAATTACATTCAACCCGATTTCTTCAAGCATATCCATAAAAGCGTATGGATTTCCAATTCCGCAAAAGGCAAATATTTTCTTTTCACGCAATTCATCCAGGCTAAGTTTTTTATTCTTCAAAAGTCCAGCATTGATAGGTGCATGAATAGCTTTGGCAATTACAGCTTCCGGATTAACATTGCGAATCTGATCTTCTGCCCTTTGCAAAGTTTCAGCATCGGCCTGATCAAAACGTGTAATAACAACGCCATCGGCTCTCTTCAAAGAACTTACCGGCTCACGTAAAAAACCCGCTGGCAGCATTTTCCCATAACCAAACGGACACGTCGCGTCAATTGTCACAATATTCACATCACGCCCGAATTGTCTGTGCTGAAACCCGTCATCCATTACAATGACATCACATTCATACTGATTGATTGCTTTCTCGGCGCCTGCAAACCTGTTACTGTTTACAATCACTTTGGACTTATCACAGCCCTTTGCCAGTATAGCCGGCTCATCGGTCAATTTGCCCTTTACCGTTTTATAACCTCTGGTCAGAATCCCGGGCTTGCAACCTTTTTCGCCAAGATATTTACAAATCCAGATAACCATCGGGGTTTTACCTGTCCCGCCAGTAGTAACATTCCCAATACTTATCACCGGCTTGTCAACGGTTCTGATTTTCCGAATACCTTTATCGAACAATAAATTTCGGATCCTCACCCCGGCGATGTAAAATATCGAAACAAAAAGTAAAAGCATACGAAGCAGCTTCAGGGGGAAACTGCTCCGCTGATAACATATCAGTTTTCTATACCAATCCTGATTCATAAATCCTTTCAGGAATACTTAGCCTTTGATCTTCGCGATTATCGCCTCTCCCATTTCACGGGTTCCAACAGCGGTTGGATCATTTCTGTCAGGTTTAAGATCATAAGTAACATCCTTGCCTTCAGCAATAACTGATGCGACTGCCTTTTCCAGCTTCTCAGCTTCGGACATCATATCAAGATGCCTAAGCATAAGAACACCGCTCAAAATCAGCGCCACAGGGTTGACTTTATTTTGACCTGCGTATTTCGGTGCACTTCCATGCGTCGCTTCGAAAATTGCACTCGTATCACCGATATTCGCACCAGGAGCAACGCCAAGCCCGCCAACCAGACCTGCACAAAGGTCACTCAAGATATCTCCGTAAAGGTTCGGCAATACGATCACATCATAAAGTTCAGGCTTTTGTACAAGCTGCATACACATATTATCAACAATTCTGTCCTCGAACTCGATATCCGTAAATTCTTTTGCAACTTCTCTGCTGACCTCAAGCCACAATCCATCTGTATATTTCATGATGTTGGCTTTGTGAACGCTTGTAACTTTATTTCTGTTCATCTTGCGGGCATACTCAAACGCAAATCGCACAATTCGTGCCGTCCCTTCAGGCGAAATCGGTTTGATGCTTATTCCGCTGGAAGGCTTAATTTTTTTATCACTATGAGCATTGAGCCAATTGATAAGTTCAGTAGTATCGTCCTTTTTCTGTTCGAATTCAATACCGGCATACAAATCTTCAGTATTTTCACGCACTACAACAAGATCAATATCTGTGTACTTACTTTTCACACCTTTGTAACTCTTGCAAGGCCTCAAACATGCATAAAGGTCAAATGCTTGCCTTAAATGAACGTTGATGCTTCGAAAACCGGTCCCAACAGGGGTAGTAATTGGGGCTTTAATACCAACTGGGCATTTTTTCACAATCTCAAGCGTCTTTTCAGGAAGGGGGGTTCCCTCTCGTTCCATCACATCCACACCGGCCTCTGCGACTATCCAGTTAATATCTGCACCAGTTGCGTTTATGCAATTTTTAGTTACATCAGCTATTTCAGGACCAATTCCGTCTCCAGTTATCAAGCAAACATCTACCATTACTATCTCCTAAAAAAAACTGCTATCATTAATAAAAGAAATTTAAACGTGACAACGAAAATTACAAGGGGTAATATTACAGCTATAACTTATCTAAGTCAAGAAAACAGTTTTTTCCTCGATGCACAAAATTCCACATCACACTGCCATTATTTCCTCAATTCAATCAATTCAGGTAAAAAAATATACCCTTTTCAATTGCCACCATCGCCGTTGTCCTGTAAAATCAACTTAAATGACTACTATTATTTCCATCCTGGTCCTGGCTGCGATTGCCGCCGCACTCGCACTCCTGCTGGTTATTAGCGAGCAGTTTATAGCTGATTATGGCCAATGCAAGATCACTATTAACAAGGAAAAAGAACTGGTTGTAGAAGGAGGCAAAAACCTTCTTGAATGCTTGACCAACGAAAAGATATTCATTCCAAGTGCCTGCGGCGGTCGTGGCACTTGCGGCTATTGCAAATGCAAAATCAACTCCGGTGCCGGAGACCTGCTGCCAACCGAAATGCCGTTTCTTACCACCCAGGAAATAAAGGAAAATGTCCGGCTTTCCTGCCAGGTAAAAGTCAGACAGGACATGCAAATCGTCATTCCCGACGAATTACTTAGCGTTCAGCAGTACCAAACCGTCTGCACTGCCATAAACGATTTAACCTACGATATAAAAGAATTCCGATTTGAGCTCAAAGAACCCGCGAACATAGATTTCATACCAGGCCAATATGCCCAGCTTTTATGCCCTGAATACAAGGGCAATCCGGAAGAAGTTTACCGTGCATATTCGATCTCCTCAGACCCCGAAGACAAATCTGTTATCGAACTGGTTATAAGAAAAGTCCCGGGAGGAATCTGCACAACTTACTGTTTTGACTTCTTGAAGACCGGCGATGAGGTCTATTTAAATGGCCCTTACGGCGAATTCCGCCTGGCAGATACCGATGCTCCCATGATCTGCATCGCCGGCGGATCAGGCATGGCACCGATCAAATGTATTTTGCACCACATGAAAAACACATCAAACAGCAAAAAATGCACCTATTTCTTCGGCGGCAGAAATGTTCGCGACCTATTTTACGGCGACTTGATGGCCCAATTCGAAAAAGAACTGCCAAATTTTAAGTATGTACCTGTCGTAGGTGAAATTGCCGAAGGTGAAAAATGGAATGGAGAAACCGGACTGGTAACCGAAGCTGTAGCCCGTGCTTTCGACGATTTAAAAGGCTATGAAGCATATTTATGCGGCTCTCCAGGCATGATTGACGCATCAATTAATGTTCTCAAGGATTTAGGTATCGCTGAAGAACAAATTTTCTATGATAAATTCGCGTAGAGGTATATATGAAAAAAACTCCTCACATGCAGCGATTGGAAGAGTTATTGAGAGGCGGGAAACTTGTCTCAGGCGGGTTTCTATCTAACGACCAGAGAAACCTGGATGAAATCATTTCTTCCGATACGAATATTGTCGAAAAAGCCGGTTTAACCAACGAAAAAGTTGCCCGGAAAATGGCCGAAATAACCGAAACCGCAAAACCCCGGCTTGGCCAATGGGTTAAAATCAATGAAAACACCCAGGCCTCGGTTGAGCATTTCAGAGGCAATGTGGTTTGCCCCTGGCCTCATTCAGGCGTTTATCCCAAAAGAATCACTTACGTAAAGAGCACCAGAGAAGATAAAAACATTTTCTGGACGGATTTGAACATTCACATGATAGAAGCTCATGGCTTTTATGAGGGCAAAGGTGCCTTTTTCCGCATTGAACCGCAGGATGTGCTTGAACTGCTCTTCGACATAAACATAAAAAAAGCCCGGTAATGACCGGGCTTGTAGTTTCACTTCAAAAAAGCCTTAAGCTTTGATATCGTCAATGATTACTTGAAGATATTTCTGCCTGTGCCCTATCCTTCTTAAACTGTTTTTACGTCTCCTAAAAGACATAGGATAAAGTTTCTGACCCTTGACAACTGCATCTTCAGCGGTTGTTTTGAATTTCGCGACAACTTTCGCACCTTCAATATAAGGCTGACCTATTTTAATGTCATTTCCATCACTGATGAAAAGAACTTTATCCATTTCCATAACCTCAGCATCAGAATTCACATCGACCAGATCAATATTGATGCAGTCGCCTTTGCTGACTTTAAACTGTTTGCCGCCTTGTTCAACTATAGCGTACATATATAACTCCTGTTTCCGAATAATTAAATAGACATGTCATTTTATTATTTTAGGATTATTTGTAAAGGAAATTATTGTAATTTTGTCGATATTTTGTTATTGGATTAAAATTTGTAACCCAGTTTGGAGTAGCTTATGGATTTCGCGGTATTAAACGGCCGGTTAATGGCCCTCGAAAAGCTCAATAAATGTTGGCAGAATTACGGAACTTTCTTCGGAGACGGCGTTTACGAAGTAATCAGAAGCTATAATGGCAGGATTTTCGCGCTGGATGACCACATCAAAAGACTCTCCAATTCCCTCGAAGGCATCGAACTTGATGGGGTTAATGTTGAACAAATCAAGCAGCAAATTATAGAAGTTTTCGACAAAGCTAAGATAAAAAACGCCAAAATTTACGCCCAGGTAACCAGAGGCTGCGGCCCGAGAAGCCATTTTCTCGAGGAAAACATTACCCCCGATGTCTTGATTATGATATCTGAACTGCCCGATTTCACCGACCAGAAGCAAAACGGAATAAAGGCAATAACGTATCCTGATTTACGATGGAAAAGATGCGATATAAAATCCCTAAACCTTCTGCCAAACGTCATGGCAAGCCGAGCCGCCCAGAAAAAAGGCTGCCAGGAAGCCATTTTAGTCTCTGAACAAGGATTCATTACCGAAGGAGCAGGCTCAGGCTTTTTCGCGATAAATAACGGCAAACTTTATACCACACCATTGAAAGACAACATTTTGCCCTCAATTTCCCGCAAATACATACTAAAAGCAGCCGCAGACCTAAATATTGAGCTCATCGAAGAGCACCTCTCGCCCCAACAGGCCCAAAAATTCGACGAAATGTTCATCGGAGTAACAACCCGCGACATAATAGCAATTGTCCAGTTTGACGGCCAACCCATCGGAAACGGCCAAATCGGCCCAATTACCATTAAGCTTCAAAACCAGTTTCAAAAATATACCTGAATCATCGCTCATTACCGGCTGTAATTGCCCATAAGTTCGCCCTGCGCCAGATCAATTTTTTAAAAAAGATATTGACAATCTTTTTGATATCAATATCATTGTAATTGACGGGACTCCTGATTCGGGAGCTAACAAAATAAAATCTTTCAAAGGAGGTTTCAAAAATGAAATCAACAGTAAAATTACTCATTTGTTTGTTAACAGTATTAGCTGTAAACGTCCAGGCCGCCCAGGAAATTGACTTAAAACTTAATCTCCAAAAAGGCGATAAGTACAAATCAACCATGATCCAGGACCAGAAAATCAGCCAGAGTTTCAACGGCATGGCGATGGATGTCAATCAGCACCAGGAAATGAGCATGTTTTCCGAAGTTACCCAGGTTGACCAAAACGGCAATATGACCATCAAAACCACCTACGGCGATATGAAAATGAAAGTGACCACGCCGCAGATGACAATGGAATTCGACACCGCCAACCCGGACCCTAACTTGATGAACAACCCCCAAACTGCAGCCATGGCCAGTATGTATTCCGCCATGAAAAATGCAAACATAGATATAGTAGTAAGCCCCTCCGGAGAAACTCTTTCCGTTGAAGGATTGGACCAGATGATCGATCAGATGTTTGAAAACATGGACCCAAATATGGCAGCAGGCATGAAAGAAATGATTAAAAATTTCATCAGCGAAGACCAGGTCCAGCAAATGTCAAACGGTATGTACGCGACCTACCCGGAAAAACCGATTCAGATAGGCGACGTTTGGGATACAATCATAAATGCAGGCGGCGATCAGTTTCCAATATCTCTCGACAGCACCTGTGTTCTAAAAGACATCAAAGACAACACCGCACTGATCGAAATTACTGCCAAAATGGACATGGGATCTGACGGAGGAAAAGTAATCGAACAAAACGGAATGAAAATGAACCTGCTGCTTACAGGCGTAATGAGCGGAACACAACAAGTAAACGCCGATACCGGCTGGCTTACCGAAAGTCAAATGCAGCAGTCTTTCAGCGGTTCGATGAAAATGCAGCCAAACGCTCAGATGCCCCAGGGCATGACAATTCCAATGTCCATTGAAGGAAAAGTTCTAATGAAATCTGAAAAAATTCAGTAACAATTATACCGGTACGATATCAAAGGTTTTATCCGCAACAGCGGCACGATTATGGAAAATCCTCAGCCGCCACGGGCCGACTTTATCCTCTACCGGCTCCCATATCGTATCGCCTAAAAAGAATTCGTAATAATTATTGCGCACGTAGAATTCTCCTTCAAACGGCGGCGCAACCTGTCCCTGGCTGTTGTTAAAAGGCGGATGATCGATCTTAAATTCCATCTTTTCGCCCTTGCCTTTGCTGATCTCCAGGATAAAACCAAATTCGATCCCGACGACAGCCGGAATTTCGGTAGTGAATTCCTGTATCTTTGGCAATTGTTTGCTCTGGGAATCAAATTTCGTATAAATTCCGTAGCTTCCTATTTCGCACTGCAGTTTCTTTTTTGCCATAATTACTTATTTTGACTTCCTGAATGGCCGGGTAATACCTTTTAAATCAATAAAAGGTTTACTCACTGGCTGTATTCCTTTCTGAACGGAATTGACTTCTTCGATTGTATAAAATGCACGAGGATTATGTGAATTGACTAACCTTATCAGCTGATTTATTTTGCGTTTGGGAACGATAGTGAATATTATCCTGACTTTTCCGCTTCTGCCATGGCCTTCAACTGTGGTAACTCCAAAATCACTTTTGAAAAGAGAATTTATCAGATTATCAGAACTTTCACGGGTAACAATTCGCAGCATGACCATCCCCAGCGAAAGTTTCTCGGCAATATGTATCCCCACAAAATTGCCCATCGCAAAACCGCCGGCATAAGCGATATAGCTTACCGGATTCGAAAGATTTGTCATTATTTGACCTATTGCGATAAGCCAGATGAGAACCTCAAAAAAACCAAGCGTAGTCGCCCAATACTTAAGCCCCTTTGAAACGAAGATCACCCGCAAAGTTCCAAGACTCACGTCGATGATTCTCGAACAAAAAATCAAAATCGGCAAAATTATCCATGCAAATATTTCTTCAAATTGCATAAAACAAATCCCATAATTAAAAACATCTACTTATTATATTAGCAAAAAAGACAATTATTGCAAATTAACTATTTTTATTTGCCACAAAACATAAAGTCCGTTATAAATAATATAAAGAGGATATTTAAGCGGGAGATATTATGACGCCCAAAGAAATTATGAACAAACTTGAAATCATACTGGATGATGCAAAAGCGGGTATTCTATCAACGGTTGACCTTCAGGGAACCCCTCGAATGAGATGGATGACCCCAGCCATTTTAAAAGACCGGCCCGGATTCTTGTACACTGTATCCAGCCCTGATTCTGGCAAAATAACCGAAATTCTGACAAATCCCAAGTGCGAGTGGATCATTCAAAGCCCTGGACTGACCGAAATTGTCAATTTAAAAGGCTCTATCACCGCAATTGACAATCCGGCATTGAAAAACGAAGTATTTGAACTCTTAGGCTCACGTTTGACGGCTTTTTGGAAAGCCAACCCTGACAAAGATGAATTTATCGTTCTTGAAACCGCTATCGAACAAGCCGCTTATTTCAAACCCATGAAAGGGCAAAGACAAGTTATTAGTTTTAAGTGAAAAATTTATGCCTGATGACCTGAAAAAATATGACCAGTCCATGCTCACCGGCATGCTCGAAAAAATGATAACCATTCGCCGTTTCGAAGAAAAAGCCGCCCAGGCTTACGGACTGCGAAAAATTGGCGGCTTTTGCCACTTATACATAGGCCAGGAAGCTGTAGCTGTCGGATCAGTCAGCGCGATAGACCTCGCCAAAGATTATTTGATCACCGCCTACCGTGACCACGGCCACGCAATCGCGGTCGGTATGGATCCAAAAATTATAATGGCGGAACTCTTTGGCAGAATAAATGGCTGCAGCCGCGCGAAGGGCGGTTCCATGCACATGTTCGACAAAGAAAAACATTTCTACGGCGGACATGGTATCGTTGGCGCTCATATCCCTCTAGCCGCTGGAATTGCTTTGAAGATCAATTACAAACAGGAAGAAGGAGTTGTTCTCTGTTTCTTCGGTGACGGAGCTATACACCAGGGCAGCTTTCACGAAACTCTGAATATGGCAAGCGTCTGGAAATTGCCGGTTGTATATATCTGCGAAAACAATATGTACGGCATGGGAACCGATTACCGCAGGGTATCAGCCGAACCCGATCTTTTCAAATTAGCCGATTCTTACCGTATGCCCGGCTCTTCAGTCGATGGCATGAACGCAATTGAGATTTATGAGACTGTCTCAAAAACAGTCGATCAAGTCCGACAAGACAAAGTACCAGCACTTATAGAAATGAGAACTTACAGGTACCAGGGACATTCCATGAGTGACCCCGCCAACTACAGGAC
This sequence comes from uncultured Candidatus Kuenenia sp., assembly GCA_964542055.1. Classification (GTDB taxonomy): domain Bacteria; phylum Planctomycetota; class Phycisphaerae; order Sedimentisphaerales; family CAMDDF01; genus CAZITB01. The sequence continues at coordinate 7,959 of CAZITB010000033.1, read as the reverse complement.
AAAAGATGAAGTCACCGGCTACAAAAAACAGGACCCAATAATTATTCTCAAAGATAAAATGATACAAGCCGGATTACTCGATGAAGATAAATTCAAAGAGCTTGACAATAATGGTAAACAGATCGCCAAAGATGCTATAGATTTCGCCGAAAAAAGCGATAAACCCAAATTACAAACAATGTTCGAAGACGTTTTTGCTTAGGTTTTAATATGCCCAAAATTGCCTACAGAGAAGCTTTAAGACAGGCCCTTGACGAAGAAATGGAAAGAGACCCCGATGTACTGCTCATTGGCGAAGAAGTCGCTCAGTACAACGGTGCATACAAAGTCAGCCGTGGCTTATGGGACAAGTACGGCGACAAAAGAGTCATCGATACCCCTATAACTGAGGAGGGGTTTACCGGTATCGGGATAGGCGCTGCAATGGCAGGGCTCCGCCCGGTAGTGGAATGGATGACATTTAACTTTTCCATACAAGCCCTTGACCAGGTTATCAACAACGCAGCCAAAATGAGATACATGTCCGGCGGTCAATTCAAAGTTCCAATCGTTTTCCGCGGACCAAACGGCCCGGCAGAATGGCTCTCAAGCCAGCACTCCCAGGCCATCGGTTCAATCTATGCACATATCCCCGGTCTCAAAGTCGTCTCTCCCTGCACGCCTTACGATGCAAAGGGCATGCTAAAAACCGCAATAAGAGATGACAATCCCGTCGTCTTTATGGAAGCAGAACTTCTTTACGGTCTCGAAGGCGAAGTGCCCGAGCAGGAATATCTCATTGACTTTGGCCAGGCTGATATAAAGCGAACCGGCAAAGATGTAACCATTATAAGCTTTGGTAAAGTTGTCCACATGTGCTTAAAAGCGGCTCAGGCCCTTGAAGAAGACGGCATAGACGCCGAAGTAATAGACCTTCGCTCGATCAGGCCTCTGGATGAAAAAACCATAATCGAATCAGTAAACAAAACCGGTCGATGTATCGTCGTCGATGAATCATGGCCCTTTGCCAGCATCGGCTCACATGTTGCATGGCTGGTCAGCAATAAATGTTTTGATCTGCTCGATGCCCAGGTAGAGCTTGTAAGCAGCGAAGACATTCCATTGCCTTATGAGCATACACTTGAACTTGCGGCTCAGCCCACGCAGGATAAAATTTTCGCTGCAGTAGAAAAAGTTTTATATATGAATTGAGGTTAAAAATGGCTCAGCAATTACAAATGCTCGCTCTGTCCCCGACCATGGAAAAAGGGGCAATAACGAAATGGCTCAAAAAAGTTGGCGACCAGGTTAATCAAGGCGATGTGATCTGTGAGGTCGAAACAGACAAAGCGACCATGGATTACGAATGCCCTGAAGAAGGGACATTGTTAAAGATTGTCACAAATGAAGGTGACCAGGCCGCTGTCGGTGATGTTATCGCGATCATTGGCCAGCAGGGTGAAGACATCTCCTCTATGGAACCTCAAAAACAACAGTCTCAGCCTGAGCAAAAGCCCGAGCCTGAACAGGAAAAACAGCAGCAGCAGGAAGTTCCAGAAACTCAGCACCAAGCCGCCAAAACCATGGAAAAACAGGCCCAGCAGAAACGCCAGGAAGTACCTCCCGAAAAAGAGGAAACAAAGACTCAGGTAAAATCAACTCCGCTGGCACGTAAATTAGCAAAAGAACGAGGTATGGATCTTTCCCAACTGCAGGGAACCGGCCCAGCCGGAAGAGTTGTTGTTCGTGATATCGAACAGGCTATCGAAGACCAAACTGAAAAAAAACCAGCTTCCAGGCAAACCCAGCCCAAACAAAAACTTGAAGATCAGCAAATCCCCATAAGCCCAATGCGCAAAGTCATCGCCGAGAGGTTATCCCAGTCGATGTTCACTGCCCCGCATTATTATCTCAAAGTAGCCGTCAATGCCCAGGAACTTATAACAACACGGCAAAAATTAAAACTCGACCCATCCAGAAAAGTCTCCTACAATTCTTTCCTGATCAAACTCTCTGCCGAAGCCATAAAACATCATCCCATGATAAATTCCAGTTGGGCCCAGGATAAGATCATCAAACACAGCTCAATCGATATCGGCCTGGCAGTTGCTATAGAAAACGGGCTGATTACGCCGGTTGTACGCGATTGCGGCAATAAAGGCATAATGGAAATCGAAAAAGAAATGACCGACTTGATAGAACTCGCTAAAAAGGGACAGCTTAAAAAAGACCAGTACGAAGGTGCGACGTTTACTATAAGCAACCTCGGACATTACGGAATCGATGAATTCACGGCAATTATTAATCCCCCCGCATCGACTATTCTGGCGGTGGGAATGATAGCAAATCAGCCGGTAGTTGACGACAGCGGCAACATAGTGCCAAAACCGATAATGAAACTGACCCTTGGCTGTGATCACAGAATCATCGACGGCGCAGTCGGAGCCGCCTTTCTAAACGATCTCAAAAACTTCATCGAAGAACCCATCTCAGCCTTTTACTAAAAACTACCTTGGTAAATTGACTGTCCCCTGTTTTTCCCTGTTTTTCTGTTTTTCATCTGTTTTTCTATCAGAGACGTGAGAATATTACCTCGGATGGCTTTCACAAAGAGAACTGCAATCATAGCAAAGAGTATTACGAGGGATATTGGCATATAAAAAGTTCCCATGCCCTCGGCTCTACCCAAAGCAACCCGAATAGTCCTCAAGGTAGTGAATGACATCCCGACCATGCAATATACCTTAAGCCACAAGAGAAATGAACGATGGATGCTGTATTGCTTCGCAACGTTTTCAGCAGTAATTTTCCAAGGGTAGCGATACCATCTGGGAAATCTGCTTACAACCGTGAGTAGCAGGTATATCAGTGCTATTGCGAACTGGAAATTAAGTAATTCCTTCTTGTTTCCCATTCTGACAAGCTCACCAGCAAAATTGAATTTGATAGGAATAGTTTCTGAGAGCGAAGACCAATTGAGATATAGCGTTAGAAAACTGAATAGGAGCAACAATAGAGCTATAGCTTCTGCTACATAATACGCGCGAGAGTAGCGGATAGGAACAATTGGACCAAGCTTAAGTTTTTTAATAAAAGACATTATTAAATTAACCTTTCTCGAAAATACTAAAAATGGAAAATAGGGGACAGTAACTATTTATGGCTTATTTTCTTTGGCCTTCCTACTGGCATAGGTCTTAACCTCTTTATTCTCTTCTCCTTCTCTATTTTTCTCCAAATTCGCCCCATGCCCTTTACAAGAAACTTGTGTTATTCTATCTTATTTAATCATATTTTCAAGGGTGAATCTATCCGTAGAAATACGGGGTTTTGAAGATAAACTAAAAACCGATAATGAAACTGACCCTCAGCTGCGATCACAGAATCATCGACGGCGCAGTCGGAGCAGCATTCTTAAACGATCTCAAGAACTTCATCGAAGAACCGATTTCAGCCTTTTACTGAACCAATTCGTGAATTTATCAGTAAAATGTAACAATACTGCCTGATTGATATCGTCGCACGCTCTTTTATGACCACTACTGCGTTATTACAGCAGAATAATGCAAATTTTCAATTCTTTTAACGTATAAACATTCCAGGTACTCTGGTATAAATAAACTTTTAAACTGTACAACTATAATTTATACAGGAGTATTTACAGATGACCGGAAAAGAACGAGTTTTAGCAGCGATAAAGTGTCAGGAAGTTGATAGGGTACCATGGGTTCCGTTTGTGGGCTGCCACGCGGGTGCTCTTTTGGGCAAAACTGCCACCGAATTCCTCCAAAACGAAGATTACATTGTCCAAGGCGTTTCAAAATCTATAGAACTTTACAAACCCGACGGTATCCCGGTAATTTTCGACCTTCAGATTGAAGCCGAAGCATTCGGCTGCGACCTTAACTGGTCCGACGAAAACCCCCCAGCCGTCTGCAGCCATCCTCTGGGTAACGGTACAAAACTTGAAGATTTGAAAGTGCCGTTACCTGATGAAGGTAGAATTCAATTGTCCATTTCAGCCGCCAAAAGGCTTAGGGAAAAATACCCCGATATCGCATTGTACGGTTTGATAACCGGTCCGTTTACATTGGCTTTGCACCTGCTTGGGACAGACATTTTCATGAAGATGTTTGATGATACAGAATTTGTAAATAAGCTGCTGGATTTCTGCAAAGAAACCTGCAAAGCAATGAGCAAATATTACATCGATGCCGGATGTGATATAGTTGCGGTGGTTGATCCGATGACAAGCCAGATCGGTCCTGATCAGTTCAAGCAGTTTATTACTCCGCATGCGGTCGAAATTTTTGATTATATCAGAGAGCTTGGTGGGCTGGGATCTTTCTTTGTTTGCGGTCACGCCCAGCAGAATATTGAAGTTATGTGTCAGTCGAAGCCTGACAATATCTCCATCGATGAAAATATACCGCTTGATTTTGTCAAGGATATTTCTCTCAGAGAAAACGTTAGCTTTGGCGGCAATATGCAGCTTACGACAGTTTTACTTCTGGGTAAGCCTGAAGATGCGAAGAAAAACGCGCTGGCATGCCTGGATATCGGCGGAGAAAAAGGGTTTATACTGGCTCCTGGGTGTGATCTGCCCTATGCGACGCCGAAGGAGAACCTGGAATGCATTTACAAGGTTGTTGCCGATGAATATGAGCGTGAAGTGGTCCGTACCATGGTAGGCACCCAAGATGCCATGGATAAGATGGATATGACCGAATACGGGAAATCCGATAAGGTTATCGTTGATATCGTTACGCTCGATTCAGAGGCTTGTGCGCCTTGTCAGTATATGGTGGATTCGGTTCGCAAGATCACGCCTGAATTTGACGGGCTGGTCGAATGGCGTGAGCATAAGATCAAGTACCGTGAGTCGCTGGTGTTTATGACTTCGCTGATGGTGCGTAATATTCCGACTATCTGTATTGACGGCGAGATAAAGTTTGTTTCGCGCATACCCCCGCGTGAAGAGCTTATCGCGGCGATCCAGAAGCGGATCAATGAGAAGCTCAGGATGAAGATCAAGCAGAAAAGGGCAACTGTGCAGATTCTAGGTGCGAAAAGCGATAAGCGCGATCAGCTTGAGGGGCGGTTGGAACAGTCGATTAAAGAGCTTGGTGCGGATATCGATCTGCAGGTTGATGATGATAAAGAACATATCGAATCCTACGGAATAAGTTCGGCAAGTACGCCTGCGGTTGTGATAACCAAGTATCAGTTGAAATCGGCAGGTTTTGTGCCGGAGACAGCGGCTATTAAGGAATGGTTAAAGGAGCTTTGATCTAGTTTATATTTATAATCCATGAATTCGCCTGATCTGAAATATTACGGGTCAGGCTTTTTTTTGTTTTTGGGCGAAAATGGGAGGTGTTTTCGCTTGCGTCAGTGGTCGAAATTGTACCAAAGCTGCAAGCTCAAAAATGACACTAAGTATTTAAGACTCGGGTTGATATTTAACGTAAGTCTGTGTAAATGAAGGACTTAGGTTGGGTTGCGGTAAAATTAAAAAGTGTGCGGTTTTGGGCACTTTTGAGCGGGTTTTGGTCAGTTTACCCCAACTTTGACCCAACTTTACCCCACTTTGCGCGATTTTCGGAAAAAAGGGCGATTTTGCCCGGCAAGTGGAAAATTGAAAAAAGTGAAAAAAAATTCAACCGCAGATTCCGCGGATGCCGCTGATTTTTTTAAATACTAAATACTAAATACTAAATACTAATTTCTAAATTCTAAACAAATCAGAATTACCAAATTTTAAATGCACGAAAAAGTTAGACAGTTAATACACTGATTTTGTTGTTGATAAAGGTCCACAATACTGTTATAATTAGTCACGAGCGGACAGACCAGGCAGAGGATTTGAAAAGGGAGCCCAAATCATCAATAGATGAATGGAAAAAGAAGTGATGACATGTTTGAAGCAGTTATGCAACCTGTCCCCGTTTGTTTGTTTGTTTTTGTCCCCTGTTGTTGAGAAGGAGCTCAATGAGATATTTGTTTATGAATAATTTAAAAATAACTAAACCGTTTATTCTGAAGATTGTTTTTGCTGTTTTAGTAATTGTTTTAATGTGGTTTATGTATGTCTCCTGTTTACATGACCCATATAACAAGGAAATTGAATGGACTTCAATTTCCTTGCAGCTAATAAGAGAAAATATACAAAAATTTAAGCAAACTAATCAGCGATATCCCGTATCTTTAGATGAACTTAATAATCATATTAAGAACGATGAAAAAAATTTATTTCACAAACGAGACAACAAAGAATTTATTTCTGATAGAAATGGTTGTAGCGAAGAGCATGTTATTTTAGATGGTAAAGGTGGATGGTTTTATAACAAACAAACTGGTGAAATAAAAATAAATATAAATAAGCCCTTGAAAACCTTTTTTGAGAAATATTATTATCTACCGTCTAGAAACAAAATACCTTCTGAATGGTAAAATTTTCTTTTGATTCGGTTTTAAATATTGAACAAGCAAGGAAAAAACGATTTCTAAGTATTCCCCAATGATTGAACAAACTCTAGCTAATATTGAAACTATTTCTAAGGGTATTAGTACCGCGTATTCTGAGATTGAAAGGTTAAGTGATGAATAGGAAAAGATTATTTAAATTTTTCGAAATTATTTTTTAAACCATCATTTATCTTTTTGTCGATCATAATATTTATTATTTTAACAGTTATTCAATTTTGCGGACAGTTAAGAGAAGTGGATGTAAAATTAGCTGAAGAGAAATGGATATTTATAGGTATCTTTATTGTTGTTGCAGAAATTTTTAATCAAACTACGTACTATTTTTTTAATAGATATCCTAAGTTTGTTTTAGTTAAAGGTGTTGTATTATTATCCTTATTTTTTGTTTTAACAGGAATATATCTTTATATGGTTGTTAATCTCCCAATCACAAAGAACTATAATGATTTATGGACTAATGTTTCAATTATTATAGTAAATATTGCTATAAGTTTATTTTTGCCATTTTACAGTTTTAGCTCAAATATTCGTTTTTGGCTACTATACGGAAAATTTGCAAATAAAATCTATACATTTTTTTTATAGGGAATATGGAAATATAGGGGACAAATATAGGGGACAGGCACATATTAGCGACGGGTGGGCTCTTTCTGAAATGTAAAAAAATGGGTGGCACCCTTCTCGCGGGTTTTGAGAAGGGTGAATTTGTGAGTACATTTAACTTATGAAAACTCAAGATGGCTTTAGAAAGAAATGTAAAAGGTTTCATATAAATGGTCATGCCCACGAATTAACCTTTACATGTTATCAGAACAAACCTTTTCTAAAAAGCAAAGCAGCGTGCAGCTATCTCACGCAGGCCATAGAGAAAAGTGCCATAAAACATAGTTTCCGTGTGTGGGCATATGTTTTCATGCCCGAACATGTCCACCTGCTGATATTTCCAACAGAGCCTGGCTATTGCATTTCCAAAATCCTGCAATCGATAAAACTGAGCGTTTCAGTTAGAATGATAAACTATTTGAAAAAGCATCACCCACAATCCTTGTCTTATCTGGAAACTGGAAGAAAAGATAAAAAGTATATGTTCTGGCAGGATGGTGGTGGCTATGATCGGAATATTTATAGCAAGGCTGCCCTTGAAAATTCTGTCAATTATATTCACTTTAATCCCATCAGAAAAAAACTTGTGGAAAAGCCCATCCCAATGGTATTATTCAAGCTATAATCAGTGGAATGATGCGGGAGATGGACCTTTTAAAATTAATAGAGCCGGTATTATGGCTTGATTAAATTTGCTTCACCCTTCCCAAAACCCGCGGGAAGGGCGCCACCCTAATTAAATATTTCAGAAAGAGGCCATCCGCCGTTCGCGAACCGCCCCTACGATGGGTCGAACCATTTGCTTTGGTTTCTATCTCATTGCTTCCGCGATTGAGCTTTTTTTCGGGTTGCTTGCGCTTTGCGTTGTTGGGCTTGATACGATGCGGC
>CAZITB010000032.1:0-23623 GCA_964542055.1 uncultured Candidatus Kuenenia sp. | reverse complement strand
CCCATGACCATTGAAAGAACTACAATAAAAAGTGCGAAACTTTCTTGACACTCCCGGTTATCAGGGGAACACCCTCTGGGAGATTAAAACCATTGGATTAACCATGAGATGAAAGGGAATTTTAATTGACGCTGAGAGAAAAAAAGCTTGAACTAAACCGCTGCGCGGTGGTTTTATTAGCGTTCCTATAGATTCTAATACAACAATCATTTCTGTAACCTCTCTTACTCACAAAAGCATTTCCTTGTACACTTAGCTTGTTAGAAGTCCTGCAGTAGGACTTCGCTCGGTCAAGTTTTCAATACAAGGAGTCTATCGCAATGACTAAATTACGCGAAAAAATGCTCAAGGATCTTCAAGTTCGACGATTGTCTTTATCTACGCAAAGGCATTATATAAGATCTCTGCGAGATATTGCCAGGCATTATGGCAAATCTCCAGAACTGATAAGCCCACAGCAAGTTCAGGACTATCTGCTATATCTATTTGAAGTACGTAAGCTTAACTGGAACACTGTAAATGTTATTTGTTCCGGCTTAAATTTCTTCTACTTTACGACGTTAGGGTTAAATGGTAGGGACTTTTCGATACCACCTCGAAAAACTCCAGTCTCACTGCCTAACATACTCAGTCATGAAGAGCTTTTACGTTTGTTTGCTGCGGAAAGCCACAACTTACTTAATCAATCCATTTTAATGACAACATATTCTGCAGGACTTAGGGTAAGTGAAGTAATAAGTCTGAAAATCAAAGATATTGATAGCAGCCGTATGACAATATTTGTTAATAAAGGCAAAAGAGCAAAGGATCGTTATACAATTCTCTCTAAGCAGCTTTTGCCGCAGCTTAGATTATACTGGAAAGTGTACAAACCTCAATACTGGCTTTTTCCCGGAAGAAATCCAAGCTCCCATGTCTCCGACAGTAACACGCGAAATATGTTCATGCTAGCAAAGGCTAGAGCATCGATTACGAAAACTGGTGGCATACACATGCTTCGGCACAGTTTCGCTACACATATGCTAGAGGCTGGAGTAGACATAAGAACTATTCAAATACTGATGGGCCATTCATCTATTGTATCGACTATGCGATATTTGCAACTGACCAGTAAAAAATTTAGTAATACCCAAAGCCCCTTGGATCGGCTTAATATTTCTGGGCAAGGTTAACTATGTCTGCCGCTGATAGAAGAGCGGCAAAAACTCTTTCACAACAAACCAACCAAATAGAGTTAGCTGACGTTTTTCGCTTGTATGGACAGAGTTATTGTCATAGTCGTCCTTTGCCGTTTTCACATATGAAAGTAATGCAGGATATTAAGAACTGCCGAACAGCAGCTCTCGGAGGACATATAGATACATGTAGTCATTGTGGCTTTGAGCGAATCAGCTATAACTCATGCCGCAATCGCCATTGTCCAAAGTGCCAGACAATGGCCAAAGCTAATTGGCTTGAGAATCGTAAAGCTGAACTTTTGCCAGTGGGGTATTTCCATAATGTGTTTACTATTCCACATGAGCTTAATCCAATAACACTTTGCAATAAGAAAGTTATTTTTGATATTCTTTTTGATTCTGTAGCCCAAACATTACAAAAATTTGCCACTGACCCGAAGCATAAGCTCAGTGGCAAGCTTGGCTTTACTGCCATTCTTCATACATGGGATCAAAAACTCCTTGATCACTTTCACCTGCATTGCGTGATACCAGGCGGCGTTATTTCAGAGGACAATAGTTGCTGGGTTGACACCAAAAATAACTTTCTATTTCCTGTAAAAGCTCTATCTCTTGTTTTCCGTGGCAAATTTATCAATGCACTTAAAATTGCTTACAATAACGAGAAACTAATCTTTCCAGGTAAAACTGAAATGTTCGCAAAACCTCCGCATTTCAAAAAACTTATAGATCAACTATATAAAAAGAGTTGGGTTGTTTATTCAAAAAAGCCTTTTGCCGGACCCGAACAGGTTTTGGATTATCTCGGACGATATACACATCGGGTTGCTATTTCAAACCACCGGATAAAATCTATTGCAAATGGCAAAGTCTCATTTACATATAGTGATAGATCCGATGGCAACAAAAGCAAACTGATGACACTTGATGCCCATGAATTTATCCGAAGATTCCTTTTGCATGTATTACCGACATCCTATAAAAAAATACGACATTTTGGCTTCTTAGCCAGCAGGTGCAAACAGAAATATCTGACGCAAATACGAAAAATACTCAATGATAAACAAAAGCCATTTGAGCCTGTAAAAATGAATGCAAGCACCATGTTTTTACATCTGACTGGCATTGACTTGGCCAAATGCCCACATTGTAAGCATGGAATCATGTGTGCTGGTGTTCAATTACCTAAAATACAAAACGATAAATTTATCGTTGCAAAACTGGATTCATCATAATGAATACTCAGCACAAAACTATTTTCAGACAGCCTACCAACCACCTCTCTCAAGAGAGTCGGGGGCACTCCGTCTCAAATTCAGACAACAGCATATTTGGGGCATTCAAAATTATTGCAAAGACAAAAAAACATACACAGTTATACCCATTGTGGCTAGTGAGCTATTCTTGCTACTCAATAACGAAGCAGAATATTATTTCCTTGACCTCGCCAAAAAACAATATAATCCCCATAGCTACATAATTTTAGTCTCTCACACTTCCGAAGCGGCTCATACGCGGATTAGTTCAATTAGTTTTATCGACAGTGACAAAGCTCAGTCTGCATACCTAGCCCACAATTCACTGTCGATGAAAACCTATACATTGAACTAAACCGCTGCGCGGTGGTTTTATTAGCGTTCCTATAGATTCTAATACAACAATCATTTCTGTAACCTCTCTTACTCACAAAAGCATTTCCTTGTACACTTAGCTTGTTAGAAGTCCTGCAGTAGGACTTCGCTCGGTCAAGTTTTCAATACAAGGAGTCTATCGCAATGACTAAATTACGCGAAAAAATGCTCAAGGATCTTCAAGTTCGACGATTGTCTTTATCTACGCAAAGGCATTATATAAGATCTCTGCGAGATATTGCCAGGCATTATGGCAAATCTCCAGAACTGATAAGCCCACAGCAAGTTCAGGACTATCTGCTATATCTATTTGAAGTACGTAAGCTTAACTGGAACACTGTAAATGTTATTTGTTCCGGCTTAAATTTCTTCTACTTTACGACGTTAGGGTTAAATGGTAGGGACTTTTCGATACCACCTCGAAAAACTCCAGTCTCACTGCCTAACATACTCAGTCATGAAGAGCTTTTACGTTTGTTTGCTGCGGAAAGCCACAACTTACTTAATCAATCCATTTTAATGACAACATATTCTGCAGGACTTAGGGTAAGTGAAGTAATAAGTCTGAAAATCAAAGATATTGATAGCAGCCGTATGACAATATTTGTTAATAAAGGCAAAAGAGCAAAGGATCGTTATACAATTCTCTCTAAGCAGCTTTTGCCGCAGCTTAGATTATACTGGAAAGTGTACAAACCTCAATACTGGCTTTTTCCCGGAAGAAATCCAAGCTCCCATGTCTCCGACAGTAACACGCGAAATATGTTCATGCTAGCAAAGGCTAGAGCATCGATTACGAAAACTGGTGGCATACACATGCTTCGGCACAGTTTCGCTACACATATGCTAGAGGCTGGAGTAGACATAAGAACTATTCAAATACTGATGGGCCATTCATCTATTGTATCGACTATGCGATATTTGCAACTGACCAGTAAAAAATTTAGTAATACCCAAAGCCCCTTGGATCGGCTTAATATTTCTGGGCAAGGTTAACTATGTCTGCCGCTGATAGAAGAGCGGCAAAAACTCTTTCACAACAAACCAACCAAATAGAGTTAGCTGACGTTTTTCGCTTGTATGGACAGAGTTATTGTCATAGTCGTCCTTTGCCGTTTTCACATATGAAAGTAATGCAGGATATTAAGAACTGCCGAACAGCAGCTCTCGGAGGACATATAGATACATGTAGTCATTGTGGCTTTGAGCGAATCAGCTATAACTCATGCCGCAATCGCCATTGTCCAAAGTGCCAGACAATGGCCAAAGCTAATTGGCTTGAGAATCGTAAAGCTGAACTTTTGCCAGTGGGGTATTTCCATAATGTGTTTACTATTCCACATGAGCTTAATCCAATAACACTTTGCAATAAGAAAGTTATTTTTGATATTCTTTTTGATTCTGTAGCCCAAACATTACAAAAATTTGCCACTGACCCGAAGCATAAGCTCAGTGGCAAGCTTGGCTTTACTGCCATTCTTCATACATGGGATCAAAAACTCCTTGATCACTTTCACCTGCATTGCGTGATACCAGGCGGCGTTATTTCAGAGGACAATAGTTGCTGGGTTGACACCAAAAATAACTTTCTATTTCCTGTAAAAGCTCTATCTCTTGTTTTCCGTGGCAAATTTATCAATGCACTTAAAATTGCTTACAATAACGAGAAACTAATCTTTCCAGGTAAAACTGAAATGTTCGCAAAACCTCCGCATTTCAAAAAACTTATAGATCAACTATATAAAAAGAGTTGGGTTGTTTATTCAAAAAAGCCTTTTGCCGGACCCGAACAGGTTTTGGATTATCTCGGACGATATACACATCGGGTTGCTATTTCAAACCACCGGATAAAATCTATTGCAAATGGCAAAGTCTCATTTACATATAGTGATAGATCCGATGGCAACAAAAGCAAACTGATGACACTTGATGCCCATGAATTTATCCGAAGATTCCTTTTGCATGTATTACCGACATCCTATAAAAAAATACGACATTTTGGCTTCTTAGCCAGCAGGTGCAAACAGAAATATCTGACGCAAATACGAAAAATACTCAATGATAAACAAAAGCCATTTGAGCCTGTAAAAATGAATGCAAGCACCATGTTTTTACATCTGACTGGCATTGACTTGGCCAAATGCCCACATTGTAAGCATGGAATCATGTGTGCTGGTGTTCAATTACCTAAAATACAAAACGATAAATTTATCGTTGCAAAACTGGATTCATCATAATGAATACTCAGCACAAAACTATTTTCAGACAGCCTACCAACCACCTCTCTCAAGAGAGTCGGGGGCACTCCGTCTCAAATTCAGACAACAGCATATTTGGGGCATTCAAAATTATTGCAAAGACAAAAAAACATACACAGTTATACCCATTGTGGCTAGTGAGCTATTCTTGCTACTCAATAACGAAGCAGAATATTATTTCCTTGACCTCGCCAAAAAACAATATAATCCCCATAGCTACATAATTTTAGTCTCTCACACTTCCGAAGCGGCTCATACGCGGATTAGTTCAATTAGTTTTATCGACAGTGACAAAGCTCAGTCTGCATACCTAGCCCACAATTCACTGTCGATGAAAACCTATACATTGACGCTGGACAGAAATCGTATTGCCCAGCGAATAATGAAGCCGGGCACTTAACACCAGTATACTGTTGCCGATTGAAGACTTGGGCAAAGCTTCAGTTATCACAGGCTCGACGATTTTATCACACGCAGGACAAAAATCTCTGTCGATAACATGCTCAACTGTTTCAACGCTTACATCTTCAGGTATATCTTCGATTATCCGTCTGCGTTTGGCTGATCGCCTTTTAAGTTCGCCTCCGCAGTCCGGACAACAATCAGCATGATGCTCAACAATGCGATCTATTTTAGGCCGCTGACGGCGAGAACCTTTGTGACCTTTTTTTCGCCCCGGCTTTTTTCCTTTGCAAATACCGCCTTTTGAGCTGAGGGCGTCGAAGGATCTGCGGCAATCGCAGCTGGCAGATTGTTTCTCTGAGCCAGCATTTGAGACTGCTGCAATAAAGCAAAAATTACAGCTTCTCTGCCCTGCTCGTAAATCTGCTCAGCCTGTTGCCTGGTCAACACAGGATCAAAGGACAAGCCGTCAGGTAAATTTTGTTCAGTTGTTACTTTCATTACACTGAACTATACAAATAATACCCGATGGCGCAAGTCTAAATTATGAATTTTTTAAAGATTTTTAACTTTTTTCTTTACTTGGCTAAAATGTTACCCATTTTTCAGCTTCGCCTGATTTTCTGCTTATCCAGCTTGAATTGCCAGACACCGCTTAAATCCTTAACTTCTCGTATTTCGTTTTCCTGGGGGTATAACATATAATAATATATCTCCTGATGATCTCACAGAACGTAATTAATATTTGAAATTCTGGCAAAGTTTTTAAATTTCATACTGTTGTGTCCTTCAAATACAGCTATGTGATGCGGCATTCCGAGGTAACATAATTTTTTGAACAATTCATAGCAGTCATAATCTTTTACTTTAATGAAACCATTTGTTCCCTCCAAATGCCTTTTGGGCGGGATGGTTTCAGCGTCAAAGGCCATGACATGATACTGATTATTGCATCTCCACAGCCGGGCTATTGTAACATCCAAACCGCTTTTCAATGTTCCCTCGACAACGGTTGGCTTTTGGTTGTTAAAGTGTGTGGTTATAACCGGTCCTTCGTTCGAAGATGATGGATCCAGTAATTGCAAAAAAGAATTACCCGTGTGCCAGGTCGCTATTGTTTTTTCATCGTGCTCCAGCCAATCGGATAAATAGCCGGGCCCGAAGCCCATTGAATTGCCTAACATGCATGTAATCGCGCCATCCACATCACCCTCACAACCCACTGCTTTTTGCTCACTGAGCAGTCTTGCCATTGCCAGATAGGGCCACTGGCCAAGTACGTTAGGCAGCTCCGGCCAGCATCTTATTGACAAGGCATCTAAATTCTCTTCTTCGATAAACTTGTTCATGGCTAAATAATAACGTGAAGATAATTCGAGATTGCTTTGGTCAACTCCTCGGATTTTAAAATTCAAATTCTTAATTTGTTTTATGTCTTCGGAGACTTTGTCTTCGGGAAAGGCTTTGACCGATTCTATAAATACATGTAGACCGATATGATATAATTGGATACCCAATTTTTGATAAATAACCGAAGCGTCTGCCTGGACATTTATGTATCCCGGACTCTGATAACCAATTAAACCTACTTTGGATGTTGACATTTGATGTTGAGCGCTGATTAATCGTACAGCATCATGAAATTCATTGACAAATCTTTGTTGATCAGGCATTCCGTAAATGATTTCATATTTTCGGCCGAATTGACTAAGGGTTGAAGCAAAAATGTGTGTTCCGACCAGGCTGTTGGATTTTATCTTTTCAGAATTTGTGTCAGTCGGCGTTGCCCATAAAATAAAAGGCTTATCCCATAGTGTCGCTAAAGAGGCAGCTAAATTCCCATCGCTTAGTGTTGGCTGTAAGACTATCAGCACATTTACGTTTTCATTTTTGCAAACAGATATCGCATTTTTAAAAGATGAATAATCCGTTATATTAATATCCGGTATGAAAACCTCATATTGAGTTTCAGTTAAAAACTTCTTAACTTTTGAAGTAATAAGTCTACCCCATTCCGGATCGAAGCCGGGACGTTTACGGTTTAAAAAAAGTGCTCCTATTTTTATCATCATAATCTTTCTAATTTAAGCTTTTCCGTCAGAACCAAGTGCAAGTATTAGCTCTTTCATGTCTGCTTTTAGTTTTTCCATTACTTGCTGCATTATTTTCCAGGGATGCCACAGATGCTCCATGTTATCAGTAAACTCATTGAAGTATTTAATATAATTGAATCGGAAGGGTTCCCCAAAATTAATCTTGCTCATGCCCGACTTGCTTAATTTTGATAGATTATCGAGTGTAATTCCGCATGTGCCGTGCTGGACAAGGGGTACCTGTATCTCGTCGGCAATTTTCTTTAGCAAGTCATAATCGATATTATCCTGTGTTTTATAAACGCCGTGGGTGGTTCCTATTGATACAGCAAGCATATCGATATCCGTGTTGGCGGTAAATTCTACAGCTTCTTTTAGTTTCGTTTTTGTAGGAGGAATGGTTGGTTTTTCCGGTACGTCAATTTTGCCGACCAGACTTTCTTTTTTAGGCTCATTACCTTTTACGTATCCCACTTCGGCTTCAACCGATACACCAAGTGCATGGGCCATTTTAATTACTTCATTGGTCCGGCTGATATTTTCTTCGAGCGGTTCATGCGAGCCGTCAAACATAACCCCGGTGAACCCGGCCTTAATTGCTTTTGCGACAGATTCGAAACTGTGTCCGTGGTCAAGCTGAATCGCAACGGGTATATTTATATTCAATTGTTGGCATAGATGTTTAGCCTGTAAAACGAAATAATCATACCCGCGATATTGACAATTCGGCTCATAAACCTGTAAAATCAATGGTGACCGCATTTCCCGGCAGATTTCAAGAGCAGCACGGGTCATATCATAAGTGCCGCCGTTAGTATTAAAAGCGGGAACCGCATAATTATTTCTCATAGCAAGATTTGCAAGTTCAGCAGATGGAGTGAATTTCATTGTCAACTCCCACTGATTTTTTTGTATTTATCATTACCATTGTCCACCATCCCTTTTAGTTCTTAATATTCTGGGACTCATATCAAGATAATCTACACAGTTTTCAGGTGCAGAAAGAGTTGTTACGCTCCCATCGCAAAAGAGCCAGTTATTGGCCATTTCTCCTTTAGATATATGCCTGTCAGCCATTCCATAGTACGGCAGCAAATCTTCTCTCGTTATAAGTACGGACGAAAAACAAAAATGCTTTCCTTCGCCAATTAGAGGCGTCTGATGCGGATACTTAAGATTTGTTTTTTTGGAGGTTGAATAGGGCCAGTCGGCATAACTGGGCCAACCTCCTGGGTAATTTTCAAGCATCATATTGTATGAATAACCTACATTATAGCCATGTTCGCTTGTATACATATCTTTGCCTTTTTTACTGGCAGGACAAAAAAGATTCTTGAAGAAATTTTCCGCATTTTTATCCGAAAAGTCAATATTTAGGCTTTCAGGTTTTTCAGTGAAACCGCCTAATGTCAGATACCAAAGGTTTATAAAGCTGACGTTATTTCTTAGTGCATCATTAAAACCTGTATATGGATAATGATCATCGTTGTCATTGGTATATATCTCAAAATTCAGAAAGACTTGCCTTAGGTTTGACTTGCAAACAACTTGTTGAGCCATTTTTCTCGCTTTTCCCAGACTTGGCATCAGGATAGAGAGCAGTAATGCTATAATAGAAATAACCACCAGTAATTCAACCAAAGTAAAACCATCATTTTTTCTGTGTTTCATAATAACCTCCGTAAAATTAAAATAAATCAAGTTATATTATCTAATTATGACTAACTCTTTAATTCGTTTTACTCCTGTTTTTTAAAATAGGATCGATATAAGAAATTGCTAAAGGACGCATGTTCAACGGTGCTCTGTAAGTTCTTTGATTGTTCCATGCGGCAGGTGTTCGAAACTGTAAAGAAGCATCCTCATATATTACTCTGCTTAAATTTTTTGCGATTTCATTTGCTTCTTTAGTAAGGCCGTAATAATACATCATCGCAACTGATATCCATGCCGAACCGACAATAACTTCACCGGACTGAAAATTGTTATCTGCATTCTTACAGTTTTTTTGATATGTCAAGACAGGACCAAAATCACCGTTACTATA
The DNA here is from genome assembly GCA_964542055.1 of uncultured Candidatus Kuenenia sp. Classification (GTDB taxonomy): domain Bacteria; phylum Planctomycetota; class Phycisphaerae; order Sedimentisphaerales; family CAMDDF01; genus CAZITB01. Next base: position 14,014 of record CAZITB010000032.1, on the reverse strand, counting down.
GGATTTGAAATTATATTTATACACATTCATCAGGTGAGAACGAACTTTATTAGGTTCAATGATTTCATCCAGGCCTGCTAAACTAGCCATATAAGGACCAAATAATGCATCAACGATAATTCTATCTCCTAACATGCTCTCAGTATCTAATTTGAAATATTCACCATTCCAGAGCAGCTTAACAAAATTCAGTTTTGCCCTTGAAAGCAGTTCGCCATAAAGATTACTTCCCTTGACATCATTAAAATTATCCGCCATTTTTTTTAAGGCCGCTAAGCTGGCCATGGCTAGACCACCCGTATAAGACCCCAGTCCTTTAATGCCAAGCTTGTCCCATGTGCTGTCTCCATAGTCATTATGTTCGGGCAATCCATCATTATCCATATCCTGTAATAGAACAAATTCATAAATCTTTTTGAGATGTTCATACTGTTCAAATGTAATAGGATTCTCCTTATATGTAAATTTATGAAGATAGTATGATATTATGAAACTGGTATTATGATCCTTCCAGGAATTGGAATCGAGATATATATTGTAAGCGTTAATTTTGTGCCAGGGATCCTCCGCGGGAGCACCAACATCGTGAGGGATTTTTGTAAGCAGGTGCATTTGCCGCATTTCATTTATATGATAGATCATTCTCTGGTCATCAATAAAGAATTTACTTGATTCCAAAAGGTCATCAAAAACAATTTCTGCCAGAGCCGGCCAGTTCAGGCTAAACGACATCATAGCATAAGGCCATATGTCTTCAGTATTGTAAAACCAATAGCCGTCATCATATCCTTCCAAAATTGCGAAATGCTCTTTGTCCCCCAAAGTAGGAACTATTCCGTTAGGGCGATCCATTTTGTCAACCCAGACGCTGCCTCCATCAATTATGAAATATTGCTCATTAAAATACGCTTTCACAATCTCAGGGCTAAGCTGCCATTTATTTGTGTCGGTTAATCTTTGGATCGTTTTCTTCTGCCATTTATCGATATCCTGCCTCCACTGAATTTTGTTTTCAAGGGAATATTTTAGGATATCAGAAGAACTTCTGCCGATATTTTGAAACTTGGATACATACTTTTTCTGCCAACATCTTCCGCTGGCAAAACGAACCAAAGGCATATCCCAGACTAAACTAAAAGATAGGCAATCTGATTCCAATTCCTCAAAACTTTTACCGAGAGAGATTGCGCCTGCGATGGGTTCATTCCATCGCGCTGACCAACTCTTGTTATCGTCGGGAAGTTTACCGCGGAGTTTAAAATAATCCTCAACATAATCCATGTTGTAATGGTTATTATTTCGATTGTTAAAGTTTTTATCTTCGCCGCAATAAAAGCTTGTCTGCCTGCTGATTCTCAAGTTCGGCTTGTCTGAAACAGCTAGAAGCATCTGACCTTCCATATCCTTTTTTATAGCTTCATCCAGCTTCCTGCTGAATAGCAACCCTTCCAATTTCTCTGCTTGCAATTTCTCGGAATAAGACAAGTTGATATTGCCGGCATTACTGTAGTCAGGCCAAACATTATGAGTTTTTTTGTGATGGGCTATTACCGGATCCCAGCCAAGCAAATTTGGCCAGAAGAAAGCGATATCGATGTCGACCGGTTTTTTGGATTTATTAATGATATGGAAATCAAAGTGCGCAATCGGAAGGACAGAGCTGTCGTAATTTCCCGGAATAAGCGGTGAGTACATCTCAAGAATAATCTCAAAAGGCAACTGCTCACTTTTATAGTGTTCCCAAGTCATAGGAAATAAATTGTAAACCTTGCGAGAATTTTCTGGGGGTTGATATTTGCAACCCTTTGAACCAAGTTGAAAAAAACCTGATTCTGCACCTTGTGACCATTTGAGACAAAATCTTGCAGGTTCAATATTTTGGAAATAATGTCTGCCGCAATGAAAATGCCATCGTTTGAAATGCCCATTCAAATCCCGACCAAAAGTTCCAGAACCGATAGTTCCCAAAGAGAGTCCGCAATAAGGCCCTTCGTCATGGGAATCCGGATCGGGTTTAAAGGGAACTAATTCCCTGGTTGCATCATAACAGAAACAGTAAGCTTTTGCTGAATTCAATCTTTCCTGAACTTCAACGAATGTGCTGTTTTGCCTTGTTTGCTCTATAATTTTATTCATTGTTATCCTGCTATTCTATTTTGGTGTCGTCGTTTTCCTCGTCTTCGACATGATGTACCATACCATCATCTAAGACATTTGTTTTGCTTTTGGCAAGACTTCTGAACATGTATCTGACATCGGCTATGCCGCCAACAAAAAATACTCCTGTAACGATCAATAGTATTATTCCGTTGACGATTATGTAAATGAGCCAGTATTTTTCCCAGAAAACCGACCAAAAAGTTGTGTCTTTATATATGAGATAGATAGAACCTATTCCAAAAAATATGATAACCCACATCAAGGTCCAGCCGAATGTGATATAGTAAATAATTTTATCTATCAGGCCAAATTCATCTGTTACGCCGATTAGAGCTTTGAAACCCTTTACAGGCTTGGCTGAACGGCGGATTCTGTCATTTTGAACAGTATATTTGTTTCGATGGAGAAGTTTATCCAGATTGAAAAGTTGCTTAGGGCCAAGCAGCGAAACGGATATATATACAATGATTGAGGAAACCATAGCAATAAAATAAAGTATTTGGCCATTTGTTGATTGCAGTTTTAGTAAAAATGAAACAAAAATATTTGTTTTTTCTACAGCTTCATAAGAATCCAGAGATATCTGCTTAACAACAATACTGCCCAGGGCGAGTATGGACCCGGTTATCAGCGATGCCCATGCCGCCGGAGTAGAGCCGCGCTTCCAGTATAAACCTCCTAATATAACCGAACCTGCGCCACCGAGAAAGACCGCTCCTGTAATAGCGAAAAACATAAGTATATAGTCTGTCTGCTTAAATATTGAGCTGAAAGCAAAAATAAACACCGCAACAAAAATTATCGACAATCGCAAAATTAACAAATGCTGTTTAGGCTTTAAAGGTTTTTTACGGAAGGGGAGTATAACATCTTGTATAAAAATACTTCCCCATGAGTGCAGATAAGTATCGACAGTACTTATAAACGCTGCAAGCATCATAGCACAAAAGCCGCCTAACAACCCTTTGGGTAAAATGAAAGCCATTGCCAGCGGAACCACTAATTGACTGCTCAAATCTTCTCCTTGATTTGAGCTGTTAATATGTTCAATCCTGTAAGTGACTTGCTCTGACAAGTTTGCAAAATCCGGATGATTCATTACTGTAAAAGCGATCACGGGAACTAAAATAACAAAAAGATTGAGTACAAGGTCCCTCCAGGTTGCAAGTATTCTTCCCATTCTCGCCTCATGGGGACTGATAGCTGAAACATTATAAGCCTGGTTGCCTTGCCATGCCATATAATGGTAAAGCATGCCGAAAGAAGCTATGCCAAAAAACCATACATTAAAATCCTGAGCTTGTGAGGTTCGAAAAGGGTTTATTTTTGAAGCTTCGGGAGGTGACATTCTTAACGCATCAATTATTTGATGCCAGTCAAATTTGACTGCCAAGAACACCAGAAGGATAACAATGAATACATTGCAAAACATACCCTGGCAGAAATCCGTTACTATAACCGCTATCTGGCCCCCTAAAAATGTAAAAAACAAAGCTATCAATATCAAAAAGGCCATAACAATCAGAAAACTGGATACTTGCAGGCCAAAAATAGGAAGATATTCCGGAATACTGCAAAAATGTATAAAAAAGTGTGTGCCTACAGCCGGAAAGATTCCAAAATTAATAATGCCAGCAAGCCAGGCTAACATGCCCGCGAAAACTCTGAAATCCCTGCTGTATCTTCTTTCAAAAAATTCTGCCATGGTCAGACATCTGGTTTCGCGAAATCTGTACTGTACCCAGCCTGAAAGACTTATAATTATGGTTACTATAATCAGCAATGTTTGCCACCAAAGCATGGAAAACCCCGATTTATAGAACAATTCAAATCGTCCCAAGGCAGCCACCGCCCCGAAAGCGACCATGCCTTGTGAAACGCTGACGAGATACCTCCTTGCACAGCGGTTGGCTGCGAGAAAATCTGCCACGCCATTGGTGTATTTTCTTGTCAACAGTGCCATCATGACCAAAAATATCAATAAGGCAAACACCAGAGTCCAGTCGATAACATGCATAAGATTCACTCAAAAATAATTTTCGATGATCATCCGAACGTTGGTTTATTATAGATAATCGAAAAAATAACTCAAGAAAAAAATGTAAGCGTTTACATTATTATTATATTTGATATGCCAAAAACACAAACTCTAATATCTTAAGTTCTTTAATTAAAGGCATTTATGAAATATTTTTCTTTTTAAAAAACTGCTTGACTTGGTAAGCATTACTGATTAATATAGTGTAAACGCTTAGATTAATCCTTTTTTTGACTACCAAGGGATATAAAAATATGGCTGTAACTTTACAAGATATCGCAAAAAACACTAAATACAGCATCGCTACAGTTTCGCGGGTTCTCAATAGCGCAAACAACTCTTCAAATTCTAGATCAGCAGAATTAATCAGAAAAACCGCAAAAGAACTTAATTACAGGCCTCACTTTGGGGCTCAGGTGCTTGCAAAAGGGAAATCCAGCCATGTCGCAGTGATAGTACCGGAAATTGAAGTAACTTATACCACGTTCCTTATGAAACTCGAGTCTGCTTTGGCCAAATTGAATTTAAATACAATTCCAATTAGCACACACTGGACAGCACAAAAAGAGGCTCAAACGCTGCAAAAGCTTCCTGTCGGATTGGACAAAGTCATAAACCTTCATTATTGGGAGTCGAATGTTGAATTATATAAAGAACTTGCCAGTCAAGGCTATAGGCAAATCTTTTACGTTCTTGAGAATCCAATAGAAAACGTTGATTTTGACTGTATCGGAACTAATGCAGGTATGGGAACTTATCATTTGTTCAAACATATGTGGTCAAAAGGATACAGAAAAATTGGCGTCATTGGAGGTTTTTGTGCTGAAGAGGTTGCTGCCGGAGACTATAAACGTGTTCAGTCACAAGGGTATAAAAAAGCTCATGATGAACTGGGTATAGACGTGGTAAATCAAAGGGCAATTCCTTGCAAAACGGCTCATATTGACACATATGAAGCGGTAGATTCAGCTTTATCTAACAGGAAAGACCTTTTTGATGCATTTATTTTACATTCGAATGATCAGATTGTAGGCACTTATAAAGCTTTGGAAAAACATAATCTTAAAGTTCCGAATGACATAGCCGTAGCTACATTTGGTGATGTTCACTCACCATTTGCAGAGTTATATGATGTTACAATATGGGCTTGTTTTATTGACCGAATTTGCCAGGGTATGATTAGTTTGCTTAAAAATCATATTTTAAAAGAATCCGCTCCTGTTCAGAAAATGTTTTATGAATCAATATTGTTAGAAAGAAAGAGTACCAATAGAAAGCCCTAACTTTATTTTTGGAGTGATGAGATGAAATGTAAAGATATTGACTGAGAACTGTTGTTCTTGTCCGATATTTTGGGCATGGATTACTTGAGCCGTCCTGCCCGTGATACTAGGTTTTACGAAAGTAATTAATAATAATTGGCTCATATTTACAGGAGATGAAGATGAAAAAATTGTTTACAGTGTTTATTTGTATTTTTGTAATTTCAAGTATCGCGTATGCACGTGTTGATCTATATGCAGACGCGGATATATTTGGCGATTCAGAGTCAAATATGTTTAAAATCGAATTCGTGACAATTCCCCAAAATACGAATCCTGCAAGCGGTTATGGAATTGTCGATTATGATTACCGTATCAGTGTATATGAGATTAGTAATGATTTGTGGAATAAATTTGAAGCTATGTACGGACCGGTTGAAGGCAGTCCCGCCTCTGCTTATGGTGAACCAAGTAGCTGGGTGGGCCTTAACCAGCCGGTTAACAAAGTAAGTTGGTATGAAGCCGCCCAGTTTGTCAACTGGCTCAATACAAGTAAGGGGTACTCCCCGGCTTATAAATTTACAGGAACACAGGGCACTGGAGGCTATACTTTTGAACCTTGGAGCTCGGGGGATCAAGGCTATGACCCTGATAATCCTTACCGTAACAGCAACGCTTTTTACTTTCTACCTACTGAGCATGAATGGGTCAAGGCTGGCTACTGGAACGGTACATATCTACAAACATATTCAACACGTGATGATACGCTGCCTTATGTAGATGTTGAAGCAAGATACGATTCTGCTCAGCCGGGCACCGTTAGCCCCTGGGATGTAGTAGGTAAAGGCTGCTGGGAATTGAATGGAACTTTTGACATGACAGGAAATGTATGGGAATGGATGGAAAGTCCGTTTGATTACGACTTTCTTGCCGGTTCAAACCGTTGTTCCCGTGGAGGAGCTTTTGATAATACAGCGGGCATAACATCTGGTTTTCGGTTAAGTTTTCCCGCAGATGCAGAGTATTATAATCTTGGTTTCCGTGTAACTTCTTTGCCTTTGTCTGATAATATAGGTGATCTCGATGGAGACGGAGATTGCGATTTAGTAGATTTTGCTATTTTCGCGGATGCATGGCTTCAATAAGTAAAAGTTTAGCTATCAGACAATGTTGTTTGATGCCAAAGTTAATTTATTTGAGAAGGAGAGTATTATGAGGAAGTTGATGATGTTGATGGCTGTGGTGCTTTTATTGACAACAATCGCACAAGGAACCATTGTCGGTAATGCTGGCTTTGAATTACCTGAAGTTGACAGTGGCGGTATTTTTACAGGGGTAGGTTCTCCGTGGTCGCCGCGGGGCGGTAGTTACGGCAGTCAGGAAATTTTTGACCCTGCAATACAAGTTTCAGCTTATACTAACGGAGTAACACAAGGCAATCAGGCGGTAAGTGTAACCGGCACTAATTCCGCTCAACTTCATTGGGTATGGCAGTATTTCCTTCTTACTCCGGGCAGTTACACCCTCACTGCCGATGTGGCCGCAAATAAAACAAAAGATTTTAGCGGATATAGAGTCGAGTTGGTCAAGTCATCGACTGGTACCGTAATCGCAAGAGACCTCAACACGCTTGCAGATCAGATTCTCGAAACCAAAGGCGACTGGGTAACTTCATCTTTAAATTTCGTTGTGTCGGAGGAGACTTATTACAGTCTAAGGCTCGTAGCTGCAGCCCCGCTTGCAGGTATGACAGAATCTGCGGTATGTTTTGACAATGTAACTTTAGTACCTGAACCGGCCACATTGATGTTATTAGGAATCGGTTCGCTAATTATGCTCAAAAAAAGGAATTAGTTTAATAACAAGGGTGCTTTGTTTAATACAGCAAGGCACCCTTTATTTAATTAAAAATCCTCTATATGGAATTTTTTTTTAAGATGGAAAGAATCCTAATTGTAAGTCTGTTAGTTTTCGTTGCTTTTAGCACTTCATTTGCCGACATATTCGGAACCGACTCAAGCAAATTTGAGATTGAATTTGTCCCAATCTCCGCGGAAACTAACCCCTCAAGCGGCTTTGGTGTAGTTATATACGACTACCGAATCAGTACGAATGAAATCACGAATGAGCAATGGAACAAGTTCATTGCTGAGTATGGTGTTGTTACCGGCAGCCCCGCTGGTGCTTATGACTCTGATCCATACTGGACCGCGTCTGAAGTACCTGCCAACAAGATCAGTTGGTACGAAGCGGCTCAGTTTGTCAATTGGTTAAATACGAGCACCGGGCACAGCCCTGCGTATAAATTTACTGGTACAAAAGGCACTGGAGATTATACCTTTGAGCCCTGGAACGCCAATGATACCGGCTATGATGCAGAAAATCCATATCGTAACAGCCGTGCCTTTTACTTTTTACCTACAGAACATGAATGGGTAAAGGCAGCTTATTGGAATGGGGCAGATATTCAGACTTATACAACACGGGATAATACCTTACCCTTTGAGGACATCGAATCGAATTATATTCTTGGTCAAGACGATGAACCATGGGATGTTGGCACCGGCTGCTGGGAGCTTAACGGAACATTCGATATGACTGGTAATGTCTGGGAATGGATGGAGTTACCCTTTGATTATTATCTGTCTGATTCGGTGCGTTGTCTCCGAGGCGGCGCATTTGATAACAGCGCCGGCATAACTTCTTCTTTCCGGTTAGCTTCCAATGCTGATGCTGAGAGTTACAATTTTGGATTTCGAGTTGCTTCCCTGTCCGAATTGTCTAAAGTATGTGATCTTGATGGAGATGGGGATTGTGATATGTCTGATTTTGCTATTTTTGCAGAAACCTGGCTTTCAAAGTCTATAGTAAAAAACTCAATAGATGAGGACACGGTCAGTCTCCGAATATTAAAACCTGGATACCGAAATAGGATTTATAGTTCCTACCCTATAAATGAGATTGTATTTGAGGTATATTCAAATTTTGAATTAATGGAGTATAATTGTAATCTGAATTTTTATGCTGATGGAAACCTGCTTCAAAGTCAAGTCTTAGAATTGTCTCAAAAACGTCAATTATTTACAAATTCACTTTCTGAAAACGCGAACACTTATAAAATTGAAATAACGATTCATGCAAAAGAAAGTGGTGAACTTGTAAAAACACTTTTCGAGGAAGTTTATAGGCAACCGGCTAAACCAAATGAAGTTGTCATCGACCAGAACGATAACCTTCTTATAAACGGCGAAAAATTTTTACCAATTGGAATATTTTTCTCCGGACCAGCTACAGATATGCATTATATTAAAGACAAAGGTTTCAACTGCATAGCACCTTATCATCCTCCAACAGATGAATTTATATCAGTTGCTCAAATCCTTGACTTAAAAATGATGCCGAGTTTTATTGGGCGTGATCCTGAAGATTTTGATAAAAGTATCAAACTGTTAATTAATTCAGATTCGCTCTTAGGATATTATCTATATGATGAACCACAGCCGGTTAATGTCACACCGCAAGAGATAAAAAATACAGTGGCTCAGTACGCTGATTATGACCCTTACCATCCGACTTTTGTAAGTTATAATATTGCTCAACAGTATTACGGGAATGCTTCGGATGTTATGATGGTTGACAGCTATTTTATGCCTCGTGATCATGAACTGATCTTTGAGAGAATGAATGAAGGCGTAAAAGCAATGGACGGGCATGGGCCTGTATGGTTCATCGGACAAATTTACCCGCACTGGATTTATAATGATTATATCTTGCGAGACCTGCATCAAGGCAGAGTTTTAACCTATGACGAAATCCGTGCCTATACATGGATGTCGTTTTTATTGGGGGCTAAAGGGATTTTTTATTACAATTATCATACAACTCTACCGGATGTAGTTATGAGAATAGCTTACCCAAAAATGTGGGAAGGCTTGGGTTATATTACCGCCGAGCTTAAAGCTTTAGAGGATGTTATTTTGTGTGATAATATCAAGGAACTTCAATCATCTTGTAATGAAGAATATTTTAAAGCTCAGCTTAGGCAGATAGATGATAGTATTTATATTATCGTAGTTAATGGCCGGATGGAGCCGATTCAGTGTGATGTACAAATCGGACAAATTCCGAATCAGCTTTTTGAGCTTGGACATAATCATACACCGGTTGTAAACGATGGTGTTCTGCAAGTTAATATTCCGGCTCAAACGGCACAGATATACTCTAATAATCAGCAGATTATAAACCATTTCCAATCAGAGATTCCTGTCGAACAGTATCGTCAGCAGCTTGAACAAATGAATGAAGGTCTTGAGAAAGACATCGAAAATAATGTCGCAAGAATCGACAGGGGTTCGAAATTATTCGCATCCTGGCAATTTCCGGAATTAGGCGAAACTACGGCCTACGGCAAATGTCGCGCTACGACGTGGAATTTGATGATAGATGGAAACAGGGCAACTAAATGGCGTTTAGGCGATGACGGCAGGGCAGGCCTCAGATATGTATGGCCTGATGAATCAATATATCAGGGGCAGCGTTGGCTTGAAGTTAAATTTGCGCAATCAGTGCTTTTGGAAGAAATTATTGTAACAATTACGCCAAATGCCAATTATGAACTAAAATATTTTTCCGGCGGGAATTGGATTGAATTGAATGTAACAAATTCAGCCTCAACCGATCAGTACCATTATAAACTAAATGCTGACATTGACGGCTATAACGCTGCGGGTGTCCAGACCGACAGAATCAGGCTTTATTTCAATAATCTCGATGACTCAGCAAATCCGCCGACAGTATTCGAAATTGAAGCTATAGAAAACCATTAATTTTTTTATGAAATCTTCAGTTGCCCAATACTCCATAATTTTTATAGAAAGGTTTTTATTATGTTCAAATATTTATTAGTAATATTGGTATTTCTTTTGCCCTATTCGACATTTGGAGATCATATCTTGATTTATGATTTTAATGAAGATTCACAAATTGACAAATTTCATGGCCAAACAATCACAATTAAAGACGGTAAGCTTAGGGTGAAATTTCCTGGATATAAAGATTCCACATTTCAGAAGTTTTCATGTTCGCTTCCTGAAAATCTTCCTTCTGACTGGTCTGATTATAAGACTCTTGAAGTTGAAATACACAATCCGATGAACGTTGAACAGGAAATAGGTTTCGGTCCAATCGCCACAGGGGTGCACATTTCTTTTTATGAAATACAGCCTGGTCAGACAGAATCCATTGAAGTTTCTCTTCATCATTTGAAGAGATACGCTGATATGAAACAGGTTAAGGGCTTAGAATTTATTCTCAGACCTCACATAAATAAACTGGCTTTCCCAACCGAATTTCTTATCGACAATATAACTCTAACCAAAATGTCTATAAAAGATGCTGAGTCAGTCCGAATTAATATTGTAAAGCCGAAGTACAGAAATAATATTTATGCCTCATATCCCGTTGATGAAATTATTGCATCTATTGAAACGGAGTTAAAAAAAGATGTTTTAGAAAATTATACAGCTGAATTGAATTTCAATGCTGACGGGAAAATGTTAAAAAGCCAACAAATTGATCTTTCAGATGAAAATTTGACTTTCAGCTATGGTACTTTAGAAACAGCCGATATATATAATGTTCGATTAGAAATTTACGACAAGTCTAACAATGAAATGGTTAATGTAATCAATGAAAAAATTCACAGTCTCCCTCCCAATACAAACGAGGTTGTGATTGACCAAGAAAATATATTACGCATCAATGGGGAGAAATTTTTACCCATTGGAATTTATTTCGTAGGACCCGTTGAAGATATGAAATATATCAAAGAGAACGGTTTTAATTGTATAGCGCCATATCATCCGCCAACAGAAGAATTCTTGGAGTATGCTCGCAAATACGATTTAAAAATGATGCCTAACTTCGTAGTTGACAGAAACAGAGGTTCAGTGCTTGATTATAAAAGTTTTGATGAAAAAAATATGGCGGTGATTAACTCTGAGTTGTTCCTGGGATATTATCTATACGATGAACCTCAACCTGTCAATATTAACCCTGAACAGGTAAAACATATTGTTGATGAATATAAACAATTCGATCCTTTTCACCCAACATACATCTGCTATAACTCAGAAACTATGTATTACGGCTTTGAATATGCTTCAGATGTAATGATGGTGGACAGCTATTCAATGCCTAGAGACCATGGGCCGTTGATTGAAATTATGAGCAACGCTGTAAAGGCCATGGACGGTAAAGGGCCGGTATGGTTTGTTGGACAAATCTTTGCTCATTGGGTGTATAATGATTATTTTTATTATGATCTTCCTCATAATGGTAGAGAATTGACTTATGATGAAATCCGTGCATATAGCTGGATGTCCATTTTATTGGGTGCCAAAGGAATATTTTATTACAACTATCATACGACTCTGCCGGATGTTGTTCAAAGAATTGCATATCCAAGAGTATGGAGAGGCTTAGGATATATTATTTCAGAGCTTAAAGCGCTTGAAGATGTAATATTGTCTGATCAATCGCAAGATTTACAGGTAACCTTTCAGGGTGAACATGTTAAAGCTCAAATAAGGGAATTGAACGGTAAAAAGTATGTTCTTGTTGTTAATGGACAAATGGACCCGGTTCAATGCAAAGTACAGACAGGCAAGATCGAAGGCAAGCTTTATGAACTTGGCCATTGTGGTGAACCTGTTTTCAAAAATGACACCCTTTATGTAAGTATACCTGCACAAACAGCGAAGATATTCACAAATGATAAACTCCTTGCGGATTATTTTGAGAAAAATATACCCATTGAAAAATATCGCAAGGAACTTAAGCTTATGGATGACGGACTTGAAGAAGACAGCAAAAACAATGTTGCTAAATATGAAAAAGGCGCCAGGCTCTCGGCTTCCTGGGGATTTCCGGAAATTAACGAGAAGAATAAATATGGTTTCTGTCGAACTACAACATGGAATCTGTTAATTGATGGAAATCGCGCAACCCCATGGCGGTTAGGTGATGATGGCATGGCAGGTAAAAGATACGTCTGGCCTAAAGAGAAAATCTATCAAGGAGAGCGATGGATTGAAGTTAAACTCGCAGAAAAAACAAGATTGGAAAAAATAATCGTTACAATAACAACAACTGATACCATTTATGAACTGAAGCTCTTCCAAGATGGAGCCTGGAACAAATTGAATGTTTCAAATTCTCTTGAAACTGACCAATATCATTATAGTTTAGTCACAAATGTAGACAGTTATAATATGAAAGATTTTGAGACTGATAGGATTAGATTATATTTCAATAATGCTGATGATTCAGCAAATCCGCCGACAATTTTTGAAATTGAAGCTATAAAACATCATTAAGTTTATAATGGGATTTAGAAATTTGGAATTTTACCCAATTGTTAAAGACCATAGTACTGTCCCAAATGGCTCAAATTTAGAATCGGTTATTTAAAGATACAAAAGTCAAACTTACAACTTAGAGGTTAAAATGTCTTATGAAGATGGAATAGCGGCAATTAATCTTGAGATGCCGCCAAGAGTGCCCAGAACAGAGTATTCCGCTCATCATCACTGGGATTTGGTCAATGCGGTTTGCGCTTTGAATATTGACTCTGAAAGTTTACCGGAAAAAAAGACTCAAGCTGCAGCATCTTTTATAAAAGCTTGGAATTATGATTTCATGTGGAATATTTTAATAGGTCGCCAAGTATTCAAAGGGATCTGCACATCAATGGGACATGCTGAGTACGATACCAATGGCAGAGATTTTAATAACAAGATAAACTGTCCATTCAGTAGCTCTGAAGATGTTCTTACATTTGATCCTTGGCAGCAGTATGGTCAGAAGGATATGAATAAACTTATAAAAAAATTTGATGACCAGTATGATAAATCCTGTAAAGACTGGACCGATACGGTCAATATGACGGGTATATATATAACCTGCGTCAGCGGTCTGATAGAGATATTCGGCTGGGATATGATGCTGATGGCTGCCGGTACTGACCCCGAAGACTTTGGCAAACTTACCGACAGATACGCATCCTGGATACAGCAGTATTTTGACGCTTTGGCCGAGTGTAAATCTCCGGTAGTGATGGTCCATGATGACATCGTCTGGAGCAGCGGCGCATTTATTTCGCCTGACTGGTATAAAAAACACGTATTCGCAAATTATAAAAAATTCTTCTCTCCGTTGCTTGACGCAGGCAAAAAAATTATTTATACTTCCGACGGCAATTACACAGAGTTCATTGATGATATAGCTGATACAGGCGTGCATGGCTTTGTAATGGAACCTAGTACGGACATGAAATACATTGCCGAAAAATATGGTAAAACTCACGTCTTTATTGGCAATGCGGATTGTCGCATTCTGACTTACGGCAGCAAAGAAGATATCTATAACGAGGTCAAACGCTGTATGGATATCGGCAAAAACTGTCCGGGATTTTTTATGGCTGTAGGCAATCACATACCTCCTTCTGTGCCGGTTGAAAACGCGATTTACTACAATGAAGTTTATAATAAGCTGG
>CAZITB010000031.1:12185-24348 GCA_964542055.1 uncultured Candidatus Kuenenia sp. | reverse complement strand
CAGATTGCCTTTGAAAATGATATGCAGTTGAGTTTGGGTTTCTTTGGAAATTTGGCAGTTGCCTTTATCGGCTTGGGTGACGCTGCCTTGTTCGTTGTTGACCGGTCCCTGGTAGGTTAGAAATTTTAGCGGATGGTCGTTTATGGGATGGGCTTGTATGGGCTGGTCGGTGAAGTGCTGGGGGGGGATGTCGATTCGGTAGGTTCTTAGCTTGTCGCCGATTTCGAGCATGAGGTCCCAGTGGGTGGGATTGGTTTTATGGCTATGTTTTACAATTACATATTGCATAAAAAAAGCCCCTGCTTTTGCAAGGGCTGTCTTGTAATTTGTTGTTAACCTTTACTGATAATTTCGTAAGTATCTTGAGCTATAACCAGTTCTTCATTGGTGGGGATCAGCATTGCGAAAACTTTGGAATCGTCGGTTGAGAATATATTTTCGTTTGCATTGTTTTTCCGGGTATCGACTTTTGCACCGATATAGCCGAAGTGATTTATGATTTCTTCTCTTAGCCATGGGTTATGTTCGCCGATGCCTGCGGTAAATACGATGGCATCAATACCGTTCATGGCGGCGATGTAGGAGCCGATGTATTTTACGATGCGATACTTGAATACTTCAGTGGCGGTTTTAGCATTTTCGTCGCCGTTTTCAATTGCGTCGTTAATGTCACGCATATCGCTTTGGCCGCAGAGACCGAGCAGCCCGCTTTTTTTGTTCAGCAGGTCATTGGTTTCCTGGAGAGAGAGGCCGAGAGTTTCCTGAAGATAAAGAACAACGGCAGGGTCGATGTCGCCGCAGCGGGTACCCATTACGATACCTTCGAGGGGTGTAAGTCCCATTGATGTATCGACTACTTTGCCTTGGTCGAAAGCGGTTATGGAACCGCCGTTGCCGATGTGGCACGTGACGATTTTCAATTGGTCGAAAGGTTTTTTCAATATTTTTGCGGCTTGTTTGGCGACGTAGCCGTGGCTGGTGCCGTGAAAACCGTATTTTCTTATTCCGTGTTTTTCGTACAATTCTATCGGCAGGCCATAGAGGTATGCCTGTCTGGGCATTGTCTGATGGATGGCAGTGTCAAAAACCGCGATATTTGGGGTGTTGGGCAGAAGTGACTGGCTGACCTGGATACCGATTATGTTTGGTGGATTGTGGAGCGGTGCAAGTACGCTGTTTTCTTCGATGGCTTTTATAACTTCATCGTTGATCAATGTTGATTTGTGAAATTTTTCTCCGCCGTGAACGACTCTGTGGCCGAGACCATCAATTTCGTTCATGTCTTTTATAACGCCGTGGTTTTTGTCAGTTAAGACTTGCTCGATGGCTAGCATGGCTTCTTTATGAGTTGGGAAATCCTGTTCGAGATTTACAGGTTCTTTGCCGGTGGGGGTGTGTTTTATCAATGAGCCTTCGATGCCGATACGTTCGGCCATGCCTTTTGCGAGAAGTTTGTAATCCTGGCTGATTTCGAAAAGCTGGTATTTTATACTGCTTGAACCGCAATTGATTACTAAGATTTTCATTTGTACTACATTCCTTGAATTGAAGTCACTGCTATTGTTGCGATAATGTCATCGGCGCTGCAGCCACGGCTAAGGTCGTTGACGGGTTTGCCCAGCCCCTGGAGGATTGGGCCGTATGCGTCATAGCCGCCGAGGCGTTCGGTTACTTTGTAAACTATATTTCCGACGTTGAGGTCGGGGAAGATGAAGGTGTTGGCGCTTCCTTTAATTGGTGAATCGGGTGCTTTTTTGGCAGCGATTGCGGGGACATAAGCGGCATCGAATTGGAGTTCGCCGTCGATGGGAATTTTTCCCTGGCCGTATTCCTGGTCGAGTTTTTGTCTGGCTTGTTCGGCGACTTGTGCCATGATTTTAGCTTGTTCGGATTTGGCTGAGCCTTTAGTTGAATATGACAGGCATGCTATTTTTGGATCGATGTCGAACTGTAAAGCAGTTTTTGCGGTTGAGATGACGATGTCAACAAGCTGCTCGGGAGTGGGGAATTCATTTAAGCCGCTGTCGGCGTAGAGGAGGATTTCGTCACCTTTGCACATGAAGAACATGCTGGAAACGGTTTTTATACCTGGTGCCGATTTTACGATTTGCAGTGCCGGTCTAACGGTATCGGGTGTTGAATGTACGGCACCGGCGACAAGGCCATCGCAATCATCGGTTTTTAACATCATATTGCCGAAGTACATTACATCTTTGACGATCTCGTTTGCTTGTTCGGGTGTTATGCCTTTGTTTTTACGCAATAAAAAAAACTGCTCAGCGTAGGCAGGCAGTTTTTCAGATTTGGCAGGCTCGATCACGTCTATTTCGTCGCGGTTTGCCTGGGCCGATTCGAGTTGAGATATAATCTCCTGTTCTGGGCCGAGCATTGTGATTTTTGCGATTCTGTTATCGGTCACAAATTTAGCGGCTTGTATCATTCTGGGATCGTTGCCTTCGGGAAGGACGATATGTTTTAGATTTGAAGCTGCTTTTTTAAGGATTTTGTCTAAAAAGGGTTTTTGAGTGTCCATTTTAACACCTGAAATAAACTTAGTAAAATTTTAAAAATGTATTATAAGGAATCAATTTACTGCGCCAAGGACAACAAGGAAGTTTGTTAAAAAATTAACACAAAAACTTAAAATTGTCAAAAAACTTTCAAAACGTTTACGAAATCATCGTCTTTTGTTTTTTTTCCTGCGAGAAAACTTTTTTGGACGAGATTTTTTACCTTTGATCTGGTCGCGACTTGAAACTAAAGGCTGGGCAGGTGCAACAACGAGTTGTCTGCCGGAAACATTTACTGAAACTATTTTGACTTTCATCGGCATGCCGATTTCGAGGCGTTTTCCTGAATGTTTGCCTACAATAACGCCATGTCTTTGGTCGTAATCCCACTGGTCCATTCCCAATTCTGTGTTGTTGAACATTGCATCTATTCCGTATTTGTAAATGTGGAGGAAGACGTTTTCATTTGTAAATCCAGAAACGGCAGCTTCGAGCTGGTCGCCAACCATCGTTTGCAGCAGGTAAAGTATTAGAACTTTTTTCAAATCTTCTTCAGCGGATGATGCTCTTTGCTCGGTAAAGCTGATATGTTTGCCGATTTCGGTCAGTTCGGATTCGGGTAGAACTTCTTCGAGGCCGATCTGGTTTAAGCGTTGTTCGACGTAAACCTGGAAGAGCCTGTGGAGCATCAAATCGCAATATCTTCGGATCGGGGATGTGAAATGGCTGTACGTTTGCGAAGCCAGTGCGAAGTGTCCGATGTGCAGCGGTGAATATTCAGCTTTTGAAAGGCTGCGTAGGACATGGAGGTTTATTGGGAATTCAGCAGGAGTGCCTTTTACTGAGCTGAGCAAGTCCTGCATGCCTTTTCTGTCGAGTTTTTTTGGCACTTTTATGCCGCAGACTCGGACGAATCTTACGAGTTTCTGGGTTGTCAAGCTGTCGGGGTCGGGGTGGATTCGCCGCATGAATGGTACCTGGAACCTGTCAAAGAGTACTGATACAGCTTCGTTGGCTTCGACCATGAACATTTCGATGATGGTATGGGGGTAGCTGTCGTCTGCGGGGTGGGCGTCGATGACATTGCCTTCGGAGTCCATTTCTATTTCGGTTTCTGGCAGGTCAAGATGGAGCATGCCTTTGCTTTTACGCCGCTGTTCGATGACTTTTGCCAGCGTTTCCATGTCTTTGATAAGGGCGACGACGGGCCCGGGGAAATCCTGGGCTTTGCCTTCGAGAATATCATTGGCTTGCTCGTAAGTGAGCCGGGCTGTCGATTTTATCAGGCTGTTAGCGTAGTTTCGGTCAACTACGTTACCTTTGGGGTCGTATGTTATGTAAGCGCTTTTTGCGAACCGTTCCTGCTGCGGCTGAAGCGAGCAAATTCCGTTACTTAGAATTTCAGGCAGCATAGGGATTGTTTTGCCGGGCAGATAAACGCTGTTGCCGCGTTTTCTTGCTTCAATATCAAGTGGAGATTCCATGGGTACAAAGGTGGCGACGTCAGCGATATGTACACCTAAATGCCAGTTGCCGTCTTTTGTGCGTTCGATGCTGATGGCGTCGTCGAAATCTTTGGCTGTTTCGGGGTCAATGGTGATTATCACTTTGTCGGTGATGTCTTCTCTGCGGATGAGCTGGTCGGGATTGAAAGAGTGGGCAGCCTGGCGAGCCTGATCGAGGCATTCCTGGGGAAAATCGCCTGGGAGACTGTATTGTTCAATTGCGGCTTTGATTTCTGTGTCGTATTTTCCGGCTTTGCCGAGAACTTCGACAATTACCCCCCTACCCATTTCGCCGATTTCGGGATACTGGATAATTTCGATTACTACTTTGTCGTCGGGTCCGACATTTTTTGCAGATACATCTTCGACAACGATGGGTTCGATAATTGTTTTACCTTCTGGTTTGGCGATCCATTTGCCATTGCTTTGGGTTAGGGATGCAACGAATCTGCTGTTTCCTCTTTCAAGAATCTCGAGCACGGCTCCTGCATAAGCCATTTTTCCGCCGCGTACGCCTTTTTTGATGACCTCGACGGAAACCGTGTCGCCGGTCATTGCGCCGTTTGTATCCGAAGGCGAAATGAATAAATCTGTATGGCTGCCTTTTTCCAATGGAACGACGAATCCGAAACCCTTGGGGTTGCCCTGGAACTTGCCGGTGATTATGCCTTTTGGGGCAGGGATCATGATGAGCTTTTTATCTCCGACCAGAATCTTGCCTTCCTGTTTGAGCTCTTCGTAGGCGAGTTTGAACTGCTGGTAGGAATCATCGGAAACACCTAAAGCTGATGCAAGTTCGTTTAATTTCAGCGGGGTATATTCGCGATTCTTTATGAAGCTTAATATTTTCTTTTTGAATACTTCTGTCATGTCTTTGCGTGAAAATGTATTTATTACTTAATGGTTCTCATTATGCCACAATAATCGTTATTAAACAAAAAGTCCAGCCAAATAAGTATATAGGCTGGACTTTAAAATAACTAACCAGAATAAAATTTATTTATTCGCTTCTTGTAGCTGAGATATATTTCTTGTAAGACGTGATTTCAGTCTTGCCGCAGTATTTTTGTGCATAGTCGGAGTAGAAGCAATCTGGTCAACCTTTTTTTGGACAAGCTTTAACTGATCTTTTGCCTGGTCCAGGTTACCGTCTTTCATCAATTTTTCGAGTTTCTTAACTTCAGTTTTGATCTCGCTTTTGCGACCGCGGTTCAAAACACGCCTTTTTGCGTTTTGCCTTACTCTTTTTTTGGCTGATAATGAATGTGCCACTTTTAATTTTTCTCCTATTTATATTTCTAAAATCTCACACTGAGAGGTTGTCTTATTAGCTTTTATTATTAACTTTTTTTCTTAAATTATCGACCCTTGCCCGGACATCCTTGTAGCCGAAATCGATCTGAGCAAGTTTCCTGTAAATATCCAGGGCTTGGTCAAGCTGGTTCTCTCGTTCATAAGCCCTTGCCAGATTGTATCTTAGGTCTTTGCCGATAGAATCGTCTTCCATTTCATACGATTTTATCGCCTGGGTAAATATATCAATCGCGTCAGTATACCATCCTTTATTAAAAAAGCAAATACCAAGTTTGTCCATTGCGGAAATTTTTCTTCCCGGGTCCTGCATAGCGGCCTGGAAAAGAGGTATCGCCTGGTCGATTTGTTTGGCAGTTAATAACTTTGTACCATATTCGTACTTCAGTTTGTTATCGGTCGGATAATTTTCTACACAAGCTTTATAATGTTCTAATTCGGTTTTGTGCAGGTCCTGACTGATTTTTTTGAATTGTGCTCTGTATTTGTCTTCTTTTGGATTTTCTTCGATGAGGGCCCTGATTTTACGAGCTAAACGCTTATACTGCCTGATCTTAAGCTCACCTGCCATTCTTTTCAAGCTAAAATCCTTCAATCTCTGGTAGCCATCGAGCAGCAATTTTATAGCTTCTTCAGTCGATTTTTCGATTTCCAGTTCGGCAAGGGCATTTGCCAGCTTACGGATATTATCAGGTTTATCTGGGTCTTTATTGAAATCCTGACGGGCTTCCTGGACCCGAGAGGCCTTAAAATCCTGCGATTTTACAGCAGCACCTTGAAGCTGTAGCTTTTCCTGGTCCTTGCGGTTTAGCATCATCCTGCGGAAATCGCCTTCTTCTTCGTAACGGCCTCTTTTCATCGCCATATTTGCGGAAAGATTTTTCAATTCATCAGCCAAAGCGCCGTCGCCTGGTTTTAATTTGACCGCATAACTACAGGCCTGAACAGCTTTGTCGAATAGTTCAAGTTGGGAATAAGCTTCTTTTAGTGTCAAAAAAGTTGTCGGATTGGGTTTTTTGGCAGCTTTTGCCGCATCAAAAAGAATATCTGCTATCCATTCAGCTGTTGCGTTGTACTTTCCCTGGACGGCAGCTTTTAACATTGCCTGGATATATTCGAGATTATCAGGGTCTTTAGCTAAGAGATATTCTGCATTTAACATCTGATCCAAGGGGGTTTTGCCTCCCCTTTTTTTCATTTTATCAACCATTGACGGCTTTTTGCCGCCTTTGGCTTGTCTAATGAAAGACATTCTTCTTAGTGGAATGTGTCCATCGTGGAGTGCATCAGGTGCCCTTTTCAGGCCTTCTACGTACATATCGATGGCGTAATCGAAATTATCAGTAGCTTCGACCTGCTCTGCTCTGTCGAAAAACGGTTTTGCCTTTTCCAGTTGTTCGGTATTTTCTGTCATCATTACTTTCAAATCGGGATGTACGTTAAAGAAACTAAGGTGTACATTTTAGACTATTTAAAGGGTTTAATATAGTGATTTTGGGAGATAATGTCAATATAATTGCAGTTTGCACGGTTAATGTTTAGTTTTACGGAGGTAAGATTTGCTTATTTGGCTTGTACATGGGCGGAGTATATGATATAAGTTCGCTTTCGACATGTTTAAGAATTGACTAGGAGAACGTTAAATGATATCTGCGCTTGAGCAATATGATCCAGAAATATATGAACTTTTGAGACAGGAAAAAGCTCGTCAATCCGGCTGTATTCGGTTAATACCTTCAGAAAATTACGTATCAAAAGCTGTTATGACCGCTACGGGCAGTGTGATGACCAACAAGTATGCCGAGGGATATCCGAATAAAAGGTATTATGAGGGTCAGCAGGTTACTGATTTGATAGAAACGCTGGCAATCGAACGGGCAAAGAAAGTTTTTAAAGCGGATCATGCGAATGTTCAACCATATTCCGGGTCGATTGCTAATTTAGGTGCTTATAACGCTTTGATGGAGCCGGGTGATACTCTTATGGGTTTGGCGCTTCCGCATGGTGGACATTTAACTCATGGCTGGAAAGTAAGTGCTACTTCGAAATACTACAATTCAGTAAGTTATACAGTAAATCCGGACACGGGATTGCTGGATTATGATATGATTGCTGATCTGGCCAAAGAGCATAAGCCTAAAGTTATCGTTTCAGGTGCGACGGCATATTCGAGGATCATTGATTTTGCGAAATTCGAAGAGATCGCAAAAAGTGTGGGGGCGTATCACGTAAGCGATATCGCTCATATTTCAGGTCTGGTGGTTGCAGGTGTTCATCCGAGTCCGGTGCCGCACGCGGATGTGGTTTCGACGACAACGCATAAAACACTTCGCGGGCCCAGGGGCGGATTGCTGCTTTGCAAAGAAGAACATCAGAAAAGCCTGGATAAAGCTGTTTTTCCGGGTTTGCAAGGCGGTCCTCATATGCATACGATAACGGCTATTGCGGTTGCATTGGCGGAGGCTGATACTGCGGAGTTTGTGGCTTATGCAGATCAGATTGTTAAAAATGCCAAGAGGCTTGCTGAGAAGTTGATGGAATACGGGTTTGATATCGTTACCGGCGGTACTGATAACCACCTTATTTTGATCGATTTGCGGAATAAAAATGTTCCGGGCAAGAAATTTGCCAAGGCTTTGGATAGAGCAAGAATTGTGAGCAATTATAATACGATTCCTAATGATCCGGCTCCGCCGTTTAATCCGAGCGGGCTTAGGATTGGAACTCCTGCGATTACGACCCGCGGTATGAAAGAAGAACAGATGGACCAGTTAGCAGGTTTTATGAGAGATGTGGCGGAAAATATTGATAATGAAAGTGTTATTGAGAAAACAGGCAAGGAAGTGTTGATGCTTTGCTCGCATTTCCCGATACCTGACCATTTTATTGTTGCAAAATAGTAAATGACACCTGAAAACAAAATTAAAACAGGTTTTCTGGGATTGAGTCATAATGGACGCCGTTTGATCAATCTCATTGAGGGGCTGGACCAGTATAGCATCAGTGCTATTGGCGACAGGGATTTCGACAATGCTGCGAAAGTTGCCAAAAAATTTGAAGGATGCAAGGGCTATGATGATTACCGCCAGATGATCATGCAAAATGATTTAGATTTGCTGGTTGTTGCTGAGCCTATTTATGAATGTATCGATAATATCCGAAGCGGGATAAAAAAGAAGTTCAATATTTTCAAACTTTCGCCGGCTGGGCGGGATTTTTCGGAAGTTTCCGAGCTTTCCACTTTGACAGATTCTGAAAAAGTGATCTTTTCGACGGGCAATTACTGGCGAAATTCACCGAGTTGGGAAAATTTGAAAAATTATGTGCAGGGAAAAAAGATAGAGTCGCCAAACCTTATTGAAGTTCAATGGCGAAGTCCGTCTGATATCGATCAGGAAAAAATGTGGCTGCTTGATCCGAAATTGGCTGGGGGCGGTGTGCTGCTTTATCACGGATATCAAGCTATTGATATAATTGTTTCGAATTTCGGGCTGCCCGAGCAGGTTTATGCATTGAATGTATCCAATGCTCCGGATCGGCAGCAGCGGACTTATCTGACGGAAGATACTTCTGTTGTAATGATGCGGTTTTCGGAATCTTTGACTGCGAATCTGGTTTTGAGCCGAGTTTACGGCCCGGAAGAAAAGACCGTCAAAGTTTATGGCAAAAACATCAATGTTGAAGTAAGCGACAATTATTTCAAGACTTTTAATAATCAGGCAGTCGCAGAGCAGGAATTCGAATTTTTTGATGATCCTGACAGCTTGCTTAAAGCCGGTTTTAATAATTTGGCGGCAAACATCAAGCCTGAAGATGATGATATTGAGCCGCCTTGTATATGCAGAATATCTAATAATCTGCCGGTGATGGCGGTTATTGAAGCTGCCTATCTTTCATCGAAAACGCTGATGCCCGAAGAGCCGACCAAAATACTTAATCTGGCACAAAATGAGTCTGCAAAAGCCTGGCTAAAATGATTTCACTGCTGGGCTGCTAAGTAGCTTAAAACGTTATTCTGGTATTGGCTGGCATTTTTCATTCCGGTTATGGGGTACCCTTCCCTTCGAATTTCCTGGGCTATAGCCTCTTGTCTGTTTTCAGGGCTTGGGTGTGTGGAGAAAAATTGCAGCGGTCTTGCCTGGCTTAGGTTTTCGAGTATTTTCATCGTTTCGACCATTGCGTAAGGGTCGTATCCTGCTTTTACAAGGTAATCCAACCCATAAAGGTCCGATTCAGTTTCCTGATCCCGGGAATATCTTAGATTTTCCAGCTGAGCCACTATTTCAACAGCTTTCATGGCCCTGGCGGTTTGTTGGTTAGTAGCTACCGAGATCAGACCGCTGATCAATGTTTGCCTGCTGATGTCGGCAGCGGAGTGTCTGGCTGTAACGTGAACAGCTTCGTGAGCGAGGATAGAAGCCAGCTGCGCTTCAGTGTTTAGCACTTTTAACATTCCAGTTGTGATGTAAATGAATCCGCCGGGGAGGGCAAAAGCGTTGACGCTTTCGTGGGGGATGACAGAAAATTGCCATTCGAGATCTGGGTTGTGGGAAACTGCCGCTATTTTAGCACCTACCTGTTTTACATAATTGGATACCTGATTGGGAATTTCTTCCTGACTGACTTCCTGTTCGATCTGCTGGGCGGCCTGGGCACCGAGTTGCCTGTCAGACTGTACATCGCCGCCTAAGAGCATTACCTGGCGCTGGCCGGTAACGGGATTGACCGAACAGCCTGCCATGATTGCTATCATCAACATCGCAATGATTAAAGTTATTTTCATTCTCATAGATTTGCCTCCTTTAAAATATAGTTTACGACTGCATTATCTTCATTTGAATCTATAACTTCGCTGGCAAGTTCTTTGACTTCATCGAGAGCATTGCCGACGGCCACAGTGTGTACGCCGTGGCGATTTAATTTCATCATTTCTATATCATTGAGGCCGTCTCCGAAAACGACAACATCTTCCAGAGGGTATCCCAATTTTTTTGCAAGCTGTTTGACACCTTTGGCTTTGCATGATCTGCGGTCATGTATGGTCAGCCAGTACCATTGGCGGCAGTATGGGTTCTGGAAAAAATGGTTTTCGAGCTCATCGGTGAATTCTGTTTTCAATTTTTCAGATAATTTGGCCATAACCGGCTCCTGGTCGATAACCGTGATGCATACCACGTCTTCGGTGAAGGCATCGGCGATGTTGCCTGCAAATCGTACCCTTTTGGCATGGTCTTCGGTATCGTCGCCGAGGAACCACTTCATTCCGTCATTTGCGACTTTCTGATAATACAAGTTGTCCCTTTTGCCGTCGAAGCTGGATATAAATGGATGACAGCCGTGGTCGGCAATATGTGTATATAACTTTTCGACCGTTTCTTTGGGGATGTGGTTTATTGTATGATGTATGCCGGTTGTCAAATCGGATATTAGAGCGCCGTTTATTTCGATGATTGGTATTCGGATGTGGAGGCCGCGGAGGATTTCTCTGGCCGAAACAATGCTGCGAGCGGTGGCAATGGTAAAATCGATACCGTTTTCCATAAGGTTAGAAAGGTTATCGAATGCAAAGTCGCTTAATTTTGCAGTGCTATCCAGCAAAGTTCCATCAAGATCAGAAATATATAATTTTGGCCTTGTCATTACTGTTAATGATGTCCAATTTTGCTGATTTTTGCAACCAAAATTCGAAATAACTATTTTTTTGCATCATGCTTTCCGTGAAGATCAACTAATTCGGCAGCAATCGATACGCATTGAATGCAGTGAACCTGATTTAGTTTTCTAATTTCCCTGCATTTATTTGAGCCGGCCTGATCGATGAAGTCACTTTCGATTTTTTCAAAAGTTTGCTCATCGACCAGTTCTTTGGCACTGTAAAGAGCGCCGCAAAGGCCGTTTTCAGCTCGGCCGCCGCCCATTTTTTTGTACTTGTCAATTTTGGAATCATCTACGCAATGAGTTTGCTGAAAAGTTTTTAAGACCGCCTGGGCACAATTAAAGCGTTCTTTTCCTTGAAAATAACCTTCTGCAATATTTTGAATCATCCAAAATCTCCCTTTAAATTAGAGTCCGTTTGCTTCCAGAGCTTCAAAGACCATCGGCATGTGTACGAAACCAGGGCCGCCCTGCATCATAACTACGACCTGGGCGGTTTCGATGATCTGCTCTCTGGTTGCTCCGGCAGCTATTGCTTTTTTTACGTGCATCAAAACACAGGGTTCGCACCTTACCGCTATGCCGATTGCAAGGGCAATCAATTCTTTCTCAAGAACAGATAAAGCACCTTGACCCATAGTCTTCTGGAAGAGGCCCATAAAGGCGTTTACGGTTTCGGGAGCTTCTTTTTGAACTTTTCCCATACCTTTGTCGAAATTTTCATAGAATTCTTTAGCTTGGCTCATGATCATTTTCCTTTCTTATTTTTACAATTAGCTTTAACACAATTCAAAATACCCGGTAAATTAGGGTTTTCGATTTTATAATAAACTGTTCGGCCATCCCGCTCGAAATCCAGCAGTCCGTGACCTTTCATCAGTCTTAGATGTTCGCTTACCTGATTTTGGGGCAGGTCGCATATTTCGGCAATTTCATTTACAGAAAATCTGCCCTGGGTCAAAATATCGACAATTCTAAGCCTTACAGGATGCCCGAGGAGCTTTAGACATTCGGAGGCACATTCGAGCATTTCTTTGTCTAATAATTTTAATCTGGTCTTCATATTTATCATAATATCGAAATATTACGATATGTCAATATATAAGTTCAAAAAAATTTAAAAGTTTTGTCCACCGCCGCGATGGCCCGGCGCGCGGCGTCGAGGTCGAAGGGGCCGAGCTC
>CAZITB010000031.1:1645-12175 GCA_964542055.1 uncultured Candidatus Kuenenia sp. | reverse complement strand
AAGTTCAAAAAAATTTAAAAGTTTTTATATTCTGATGTTGTCGATCAGGTCGGTTGCAATCATTGATGCCTGGGTTCGTGCCTTGGCTGCCCTGTCGCCTGCGAGACCGTGATGGTAAACTCCGGCAACCGCTGAGTCGAATGCATTAACGCCCTGGCCCCACAGAGAGGTTATCATCCCGGTAAGTACATCGCCGGTTCCGGCGCTTGCCATTCCGGGGTTACCGGTTTGGTTGATGTAATAGTTTTGCGAATCAGCCACTACAGTTTGATGGCCTTTGAGAACGACGGTGGAGTTTGTCTGGGCGGCATAGGTGCAAGCGGTTTTTACCCGGTCATCGGGCATTTTATCACGAAATACAGATTTCCATATTCTTTTCATTTCGCCGGGATGAGGGGTCAGGATAAGGCTTGCTTTTTTTATATCATGCCAATTATAGATACTAGAAAGATTGTTGAGCCCATCTGCATCTATCACAAGTTTTATGGGTAGCTTTAGGATTTGTTCGAGTATAAACCTTACGCCATCACTGATACCGCAGCCGGGGCCGAATGCTATGACATCATTTTGATTTATTGAATTTAGAACAGTTTCTATGGCTTGAACGGAAATTTGGCCGTTTTGGTCTTCTGCAAGCGGGACCATTGTGTAGCATGGTTCGAGTGCGGCAACAATCGGCAAAACGCTTTGGGGAATTGCAAGTCTAACCAGCCCGGAACCTGTACGAAGTGCAGATTTGCCGACCAATGAAGGTGCGCCGGTCATAGAGAAACTGCCGCCGATTATCAGCACTTTGCCGTAAGTTCCTTTATGGCTTTGCGAGTCGCGTTGGGGCAATTGGGGTATTTCGGTTAGCTGTTTCATCTGGCACCGTGAATTTTTTCGTTGATCAAACTTGCGGTATAGCCTGCGCCGAAGCCGTTGTCAATATTTACTACGGTAACGCCGCTGGCACAGCTGTTTAGCATGGTAAGCAGTGCAGATATGCCGTTAAAGCTTGCGCCGTAGCCGACGCTTGTGGGAACAGCGATGACGGGGCAGTCAACGAGTCCGCCGACTACGCTTGCGAGGGCCCCTTCCATGCCTGCTACTACAACGATTACATTGGCTTTGTGGAGGAGTTCTACGCTGCCGAGCAGTCGATGGAGACCGGCGACTCCGACATCGCGGAGAAGTTCAATTTTTTGACCCATCATTTCGGCGGTAATTGCCGCTTCGAGAGCGATGGGGCCATCAGCGGTTCCGGCAGAGACGACAACGACGCCTTCTTTTGGTTCTACATGTTTTTGCTCGAGGGTGATGGCTTTGGCTCGTTCGTTGTATTTCAGATTCGGATCGCTGCATTTCGCTTTTACGGCTTCGAAAGTTTGGGGGTTAGCGCGAGTAGCAAGAACATTGTTGCCGGTTTGTGCGAGGTGATCGAAAATTCTGGCGATTTCATCGTCGGACTTGCCGGGGCAATATATGACTTCGGGAAAGCCGCAGCGGATGTGACGGTGGTGGTCGATCCGGGCAAAGCCTAAATCTTTAAACGGCAGATGGCGAAGCTGGGTTATCGCAGAGTCAACATCGACGGTGCCGTCTTTTACTTTTGATAAAAGTTGTTTCAATAATTCAGTATTCATCAGATTGTTGCTTTCGATTCAAGTGAAAGATCAGCAAATAGCCGGGCATTGAACTTGTGATAGGCAAGCGAGGCGATCATTACACCGTTATCGGTGCAGTATTTTCGAGGAGCCACAAGCAATTTGCAATTTATTTCGGCTGCCATTTTTTCCATAGCTTCACGCAAAGCGGAATTGGCGGCTACGCCTCCGCCGAGCAGGATAGTTTTTGCGCAGGTTTTTTCGGCGGCTCTTTTTAATTTGGCAACGAGGACATCGATCACGGCAGCCTGGAAGGAAGCTGCAATATCCGCAACTTGCTGCGGAGACATTTGAGGGACCTTTGAAGAGCCTTTCATGTCCTGACCCTGGCAGTGATAGAGAACGGCAGTTTTTAGACCGCTAAACGAAAAGTCGAGCGAGTCCCTTTTGAGCATTGAGCGAGGGAAGTTGACTGCTTTGGGGTTACCTTCTTTTGCGGCTTTTTCGATGTTTGGCCCGCCGGGATACGGCAGCTTTAGAATTGTTGCCACTTTATCGAATGCTTCGCCTGCGGCATCGTCAATTGTTGAGCCCATCAGTTTGAAGTCCAGTGCCGATTCGCAATCATATAAAGAAGTATGGCCTCCCGAGACGATAAGCGCGACAGCGGGCAGTTCCAGATGCGATGCTTCGATCAGTGCCGACTGCATGTGAGCATGGATATGGTTGACCGCGATTAACGGTTTTTGCCACATCATGGCAAGAGTTTTTGCCGCTGTAACGCCGACTACCAGTGCTACCGAAAGGCCCGGCTGGTTGGCGACGGCAATTGCGTCGATATCATCAGCAGAAAGGCCCGACTGTTCGATGGCTTGGTGGATAACGGGATAGATGTTTTCGACGTGCGCGCGTGAAGCGATTTCAGGTACGACGCCGCCGTATTTTTCGTGCAGCTTGGCTTGCGATGCCACAACCGATGATTTGACTTCTGTTGCGTTTGTTACTATAGCTGCAGCGGTTTCGTCACAGCTTGTTTCTATGCCGAGTATATTGATGTCTGTTTTCATGATTATTGTTGCGGATTAGTCCTTTGTTGAGGTGCAGGCTGTTTTGTTTGGGCGGCTTGGGGTTTTGGACGTGGGACGTAGTTCATGGCCGAGACGCGTTGGGGCGAGCCTTCGCCTTTCTGGAATTCTCCACACCAGTATGTGTCTGCCACTTCCGGCCATTTTCCTACGAAATTTTCGCCTACGCCGACGGGGGGCTGACATCTGCACTGGCCGTGCTCAATGCGGGTTTGTTTGTAGAATTTACAGTAAATGCATGTTTCCTTTTCTGAATGATTCATTGTAACCTCCTGTATATTTAAGATTTAGGACGTTTGGAGCTTATTTTAAACTATTGGGCCGAAAATCGCAAGGTTTGTTTTTGTTTTGACCGGGGACATTTTTTTGATATACTCCGGTTTTGATTTTAAGGTTTGAAGATGATTACGATTATTGATTATAAGGCAGGGAATCTCACCAGTGTGCAGCTTGGGCTGGAACATATCGGATTTGAGGTCGAGATTACTGACAAAAAGGAGAAAGTTCTGGCTGCTGAGAGGGTGATTTTCCCGGGGGTTGGGGCGGCAAAATCGGCAATGGCCAATCTTCGAAAGCTGGATTTGATCGAGCCTGTTAAAGAGATTATTGCTGAGGGGGTTCCTTTTTTGGGGATTTGTATCGGGATGCAGCTTAGCTTTGATTTTAGTGAAGAAAATGACGGGACCGAATGTATGGGGCTTTTGCCGGGAAAAGTGAAACGGTTTACACCGAGTAATCCGCTGGATAAGATTCCGCAGATGGGATGGAATGCTGTTGAACAGGTGAGGGAACATCCGATTTTTGAGGGGATTGAGAATAAAAGCGAATTTTATTTTGTTCACAGCTATTATCCTTGGCCAGACAATGATGGAGATATAATCGGCAAGACCGATTATGCGGATGTGGAATTTGCCAGCTGTGCAGGGGCAGATAATTTGGTTTTGACGCAGTTCCACCCTGAGCGGTCGGGAAGGATCGGACTAAAATTGCTTGAAAATTTTTGTAACTGGGATGGAAAATGCTGACAAAAAGAATTATACCGTGTCTGGATGTAAGGAATAAAGTTGTAACCAAGGGCGTGAAGTTTCAAAATAACGTCGATCTTGGCGATCCTGTAGAAATGGCGGTCGCTTATAGTGACGGCGGATGTGATGAGCTTGTTTTTTATGATATTACCGCTTCGGCAGAGGGCAGGCCGATAGATATTGAAATGGTAAACGAAGTCGCCAAAGTGGTGCATATTCCGTTTTCGGTCGGTGGCGGGATTGAGAAGCTTGAGGATATGCGGCGGGTGCTGCTTGCGGGTGCTGAGAAGGTTTCGGTTAATTCGCTTGCGGTGCGTAATCCGGATATTATCGCCCAAGGGGCAAAGGAATTCGGCTCGCAATGTATCGTGCTTGGGATGGATCCGGTTGCGGTGGTTAACCGGGAAAAGTTTCCGTCGGGCTATGAGATAACGATTCGAGGTTTTCGTGAGATGACCGGCATGGATGGGCTGGAATGGGCAAAAAGGGCTGAAGATCTGGGCGTGGGTGAAATTGTGGTCAACAGCGTTGATGCCGATGGTACTCGGCAGGGTTACGAGATAAATTTGACCAGGATGATAGCTGAGAATGTTAAAATTCCGGTTGTGGCATCGGGCGGAGCGGGGAGTTCACAGCACTTGGTTGATGTTTTCACAAATGGCAAAGCAGATGCTGCTATAATTGCCAGCATGATCCATACAGGCGAATATACCATCAAGCAGATAAAGGATGATTGCATTGCAGCGAATGTACCTATCCGCAAAAAGTGGTAGATCAGTCGGAAATTCCCCGGCAAACCATTATGTAAACTTTTACAGTCGGTACTTTACCGGGATTTGCGAATAAAAGCCCCTTGAATGTGTTTGGAAGCGGCTGGAAATCCGCAGGGCCGAGCAAGACGAAATCGCCGGGGACAAGATCTGCCTGGAAAACGATATGTCTGAAGATTTTTCGATTGCCCCTGAGAGGCTCGTAGAAAGGTTTCACAATTAATTCTATTATTCCTTTTGCAGCGGGGATTTTGTTAATGTCAAAAATGAAGCCTGCTTTACCGAAAGTCAGGGTAAGACCCGCGACCTGCCCTTTTGCGGTATAGTAGAAAAGCTCCTCTGTTGCGGTTAATTTTGAAGTAAAAAGTTCGTTATCAAGTTCCAGTGATACCATTATATAATTGGAAGCGGCTCTGCGGGCGTTGGTTGTCAGCATTACATTCTCGATTTTGGGTAAGAAAGAAGAATTTCCAAAGCCTACAAGCAGACCATTTTCTTCAAATGCGGCGCGGTTTGCGAATGTGACAGGCTCGAGAGGCAAACTTTCCCAAATTGTTGTGAAGGCAGGGTAATTATCTACTGGGACTTCGATTGTAAAAACCGCGATTTCAGCGGTTAATTCGAAAGGTTGTTCAACTTGTTTGTACATGGGTCTAATGTCGGTAAATTTGATATCGGCGATGGGGTCTTTTTCCTGAGGGGCGCAGCCGCAAACAAAAAGCATATATATTAAGAAGGAGATGTTAATTAAGTTTTTGAACATGTAATTATAATATGCAAAGAAGTACCAAGAGTCAAACAGACAATTTTGGTCTGGTGCAAAATTGGAGTGCGATCAGTTGGCGGCAGAAATCGTCGTTACCGAAGTCTTTAGCGGAACTAACACGTACAACTTTCGCAAAACCTTCGAATCTTCCGCCAAATTCCAGCATTCCATCTGCCGGCGGTACAGAAAGTTGAACATTTAGAAAGTCTCCAATGGAAAGCCTGGGGCTTTTGGTATGCGCAAGCATGCCGCCTGTGGAAATATTTACGGTATGACCCGAAAAAAAATTTTCCTCGACCAAGCCGATTTTCCGGCACAGGACCTCCAACTTTATATCGTGCCTTTGATGCTTTCTTTTTTCAAACCGCTCCATCGATCTCTTTCGCTTAATTATAAAAATTAGTGCAAAAATTATGCCAAATGGGGAATTTCTTATACTTACCTGAGCTTTTGTAAATGATTTAAATGCAATTACTTATGAATATGCATAATGGAAAGTTTATAAAGTATTTGCGTTGCGTTGATAAAAAACATCGCAAAAACACCTTGCAATGTCTTCTTTCTTTTCGAAACGTTGTTTGTGGAAAATAAACCTGACCTTGAAATGAAAGACCCGCATGTTTAAAAAATTAACCAAAACAAGCTAATGTTGTTTTTTTTCAACACAATTCTTGACTTTTTTCTTTCAATTTAAGATAATTTTATCTCATGGAAAAGCCGGAACAAACTGATAGCGGTTTCAACTTCGATTTGATTTGTGAAAATATTGTTGATTGTTTACCAATCGGGGTTGTGGCTTTTGATCTGGACTTGAAAATAGTCCGAGCTAATACCAAATCAGTTGAATATCTGGGCATCAATAACAATAGCAATGAAAAGCTTGACAGGGTTTTGTCGGCTGGAACCGACCCTGCTATCTGGCAGAACTGGGAAACTGTTTTAAAAACATCAATTTTCACCCGGAAACCACAAAAGATTGAGAAAGTGGGCTTTGAAAGCGAATCGGGCAAAAAACTTATGGTCATTTATTGTCAGCATCTGAGTGATTCCGAAGACAATGTGATCGGCGGGACCATCGCCATCGAAGATATCACTGAAAAGGTAAATATAGAACGCAAAATGGAAAGTATAGAAAGATTTGCCGCTGTTGGGAAACTGGCCGGCAAAGTTGCCCACGAGCTAAACAATCCCATGGATGGTATTTTGCGTTATATCAATATGACAACGCGAATACTGGAAAAAGAAAACCTCGACAAACCGGTTGAATATCTTTCCAAGTGCCGGGAAGGTTTAATGAGGATGGTTCAAATAATAAGCGAGCTGCTTGAATTTTCGAGGAGCACTTACAACGCATTTGAAGATATGTATTTAAAGGATATCATAGACGATGCGATCAAATCGATGGAGCATAAAATAACGGCTTGTAATATTGAAATCGTAAAAAAGCATTCCGGCGATTTGCCAAAAGTAAGCGGAGGCAACTTGTTTCAGGTCTTTTGTAACCTTATTAAAAATTCAATAGATGCCATGGGTTCCGATGGAAGACTTGAAATTGACACCTACAGGAAGTCAGGAAATGCTGTTATAGAATTTGGCGACACCGGGCCAGGTATCACAAGCGAACACTTAGAGAGTGTCTTTGAACCGTTTTTTACAACCAAAAAGCAAGGCAAAGGAACGGGGCTGGGTTTGGCTATTTGTAAAGATATCGTAGAAAAGTACAACGGTTCTATAACTGTGAAAAATAAAGATTCGGGCGGCTGCATGTTTACAATAATTTTACCACTTGAAAATGAGTAAAGGCTTAATATGGTTAAACCTTCGATTTTAGTTGTAGATGACGATAACATAATCTTAGATTCGTTATGCGAATTTCTAAACATTGAAGGGTATCTAACCAGCGGTGTACAAAGTTTTAAACGAGCCGTTGAAAAGTTGAAGAATCAGGATTTCTCATTAGTGATAACTGATGTAAATATGCCCGACGGCGACGGTTTCGATTTGTTGAAGCTGATAAAGAAGAATCATCCGCAAACAGTTGTAATAATTATCACAGGTTATGGTACTATCGAAAGCGCGGTCGAAGCGATAAAGCTGGGAGCTTATGATTATTTAACTAAACCGATAATCGATGATGAATTGCTGCTGGCAGTTGGCAGAGCGATAAATCAGCAGTCGCTTATCAGTGAAAACCGTCAGTTGAAATCGCAGCTTGAGAACAAGTACAATTTGCAGAATATTGTCAGCCAGGATTACAAAATGGCTAGAATATTCGATCTTGTCGAAGCGGTGGCTCAGAGCAATACAACCATTTTAATGACAGGACCGTCAGGAACCGGTAAAAGCAAGCTGGCACGTGCGGTTCACTATCAAAGCGATCGTAAAGATGGGCCGTTTGTGGAAGTCAGCTGCGGGGCGATTCCGGAGAGCCTTTTGGAAAGTGAATTGTTCGGACATGTGAAGGGATCATTTACCGGTGCCGTAAATGACAAAGAAGGGAAATTTATGGCTGCAAACGGAGGAACTATTTTTCTTGATGAGATCAGTTCGGCAACTCCAGCGCTACAGGTTAAACTTTTGAGAATACTGCAGGAAAAACAGTTTGAACCGGTCGGCAGCAACAAGACTTATACAGTTGATACGCGAGTTATTCTTGCATCCAATAAGAACCTTGAACAAGAGGTTAAAGAAGGCAGGTTCAGAGAAGATCTTTATTATCGAGTGAACGTGGTTTCGATCGAGTTGCCGACATTGAACCAAAGAATTGGAGATGTTCCGGTTTTGGCTGAACACTTTTTAGAAAGTTTCTGCAGGATGCACAAGCGTAATAAAAACGGCTTTACCCAAGAGGCCCTTGAATGTTTGCAAAGATATGATTGGCCGGGCAATATCAGAGAGCTTGAAAACGTAATTGAACGAGCGGTTTTGCTTTCCAAAAGTGATCTGATAGATACTGATGATTTCCCGGTAAAGATAGCCGGCAATAAAGTGAATGATCAAGCTGTTAGGGATGTTAAAGGTTTGACGCTGAAGGAAGCACTGGCAGAGCCTGAAAAGAATTATATTGTTTCGGTGCTTGAGGAGAATAACTGGAACCGTCAGGAAACCGCTAATGCTCTTGATATAAATAGAACTACTTTGTATAAAAAGATGAAAAGATACGGCTTGGAAGATAGTTCACAGGACGACCGGTCATAGCGGTCAATCAGTGATATCGACGATTGACGGGCCTGAAATTCCATATTTTTCTTTGTAGATTGGATCGGGTTGTCTTTTTTCACATTCCATGGGTAGCGATTTTTCACTGACTAGACGATAGCCCTTTTCCCGCATGCACTTTTCTTCAAGTTTGATTGCCTGGCGGCTAAGGCTTCCGTCTTCATTGTAAAATCGGCTTGTCGTGATACGGCATTCCATGCAGTCTGTCCTGCACTTATTATATGTTTTATCTTTGCTGTACCAGTACTGAGTACATCCGGCAGTAAAAATTAAAATCGTTGAGAAAGTTATGATCCTGGCCATTTTTAACTCATAATTAATTTCTGTTTTGCTAATCTTTTTTGCTTATTAAATAAACTGATTCTTCAGCCAGCAGATTCGGGAAGACTCTAACCGGGCTGATCCTATTGTGAACCAGAGAAATTTTCTTTTCGATTTTGACGTTAGTATCTTCACAGAATCTATCAAAATCTTTTATTGAAAGAAAGTGAATATTTGGAGAATTATACCAGCCGAACGGTAATTTTTTGGTTACTGGAGCTTTGCCAGTTAGAGACAGCTGCAACCTGCTTTTCCAGTGGGCGAAATTTGGGAAGCTGACAATAACTTTCTTTCCCACCCTCAAAAGCTGTTTGAAAACTTTATCGGGAGATTTCAAAGTCTGCAACGTTTGGGAAAGCAGTACGTAATCAAAGCTGTTCTGGGGGTAAGAACTGATCTCTCTTTCTATGTCGCGATGGATTACACTTAGACCGCGGTTAACACAGTGAATAACCAGTTCCTGGTCGATTTCTATTCCTTCGCCTCTGACTTTCCTATGCTGGATAAGTTTTACCAGCAAATCTCCGTTTCCACAGCCGACGTCGAGAACTCTGCTGTCTGGCTTGATCATTGAAGCAATCAATTCATGGTCAACACGTGTTCTTTTGGCTCTTTCGTAAATTTTCAAACCGTTTGAGTTGCCGTTTACCGGTTCGGTACGGCTGATATTTCCGTTTAGTTTTTCATAGGTTGTATCAATAAAACCGCTTATTAATTTGCCCAAAGTTTGTGTTTCCAGCAGGAAGGCGTCATGTCCATAGTTTGAATTAATATTACAGTAGCTCACATCTTTGCCATTTGCTACAAGAGCATGGACCATGTCTTCGGATTGCTCGGGGGTAAAAAGCCAGTCGCTTGAAAAGCTTACTATTAAAAATTTTGACAATGCACCTTTAAAAGCATTTCCCAGACCATTAAAATCACGAACGAGGTCGAAATAGTCCATCGCTTTTGTTATATAAAGGTAGCTGTTTGCATCGAACCTTTCCACGAATTTCTGGCCTTGATAATCAAGGTAAGTTTCGACTGAAAATTCTGATTTGAACTGGTAACCATAGTCATGGCTGCTTCGAAGCTGGCGACCGAATTTTTCTCTCATTCCCTTTTCGGATAGATATGTGATATGTCCAATCATGCGGGCAATCGATAAGCCTTCGCTGGGGATTTGTTTATCGTAATATTGTCCGTCAGAAAAATTGTTATCGGCAAGTATGGCATTTCTTCCAACGGCATCGAAAGCAACTGATTGTGCACTGAGACGGCTAGTTGAGGCAATCACAAGTGCTGAAGTAACGTTTTGGGGGAAATCGATCGCCCATTGGAGAACCTGCATTCCGCCCAGAGAACCACCTACCACGGCAAGCAGTTTTTCTATGCCGAGTTTTTCGATCAACAGCTTTTGGACCTTTGCCATATCCTTGACGGTAATTATCGGAAAATCAAGTCCGTAAGGTTTGCCAGTATCGGGATTAATGCTGGATGGGCCGGTAGTTCCGCTGCAGCCGCCAAGAAAATTCGAACAGATTACAAAATATTTGTTTGTATCGATACCTTTCCCCGGTCCAATCATCGTATCCCACCAGCCTTGTTTTTTATCATCCGGACTGTGAATGCCCGCTGCGTGAGCATCGCCGCTAAGAGCGTGACAGATTAAAATGGCATTGTCTTTTTTGTCATTGAGTTTACCATAAGTTTCGTATGCTACTTCGACCGGAGATAACTGTTTTCCGCATTCCAGGTGCAGAGCTTGCTCCTTGG
>CAZITB010000031.1:0-1635 GCA_964542055.1 uncultured Candidatus Kuenenia sp. | reverse complement strand
AATTTTTGGGTTTTTACAACCCCGACCGAATTTTGCAAATCTGTTTCCATAGTCAGAAAGTATATCCAAAAAAGGCCGTTTGTAAACAAATAATATAACTTCAAGAATCTAAAGCATTTAATCTTACTGGATGCTTTGTCGGGTTTATCTTGAGATAAATCTGGAATATTTAAAAAAAACTGGAAGATTTATGTTATAATTACTGTTATGAAAAGAAGTTATGTTTTAATTATCGGTCTTGTTTTTGTTGTATTTATTTCGTCTTCAGCTTTCGCCGATTTCGAAATAGACGGCACTTATGAAGCTGCAATTGAACTGCCGAGGATATGGTTTTTGTTGAAACGAGCCCCCGATGGACCGGCTCTGGAAATTGGAATTTTAGGCGAGTTTTGGGAGCAGTATGCGTTTCTGGACACTGGCGCTTCGGGGATGCTTTTAAGCCGTGAGACTGCCGTAGAATATATGGAACTTAACCTTGAACCTGAGGCGGTTTACGCAGATGTCGGCGTAGGAGGCAGTGAATATTTTGACATTTCCGAAGAGCTGTATGTCGGAATTTTGGATTTCAATTCCCCCCTGTCGTCTAATCCAGATGCATATTCGGTGACAGGGCCTTACCGATTCCAGGTTAAAAAGGAATTTGTTGAAGAGTTTTCGCTTGGGTCTCCTATAGATATTTTAGGCGTTCCAATAATGGCTGGTAAAACAGTTGTGCTCGATTCGGGTAATACGAACAATGTTGGCTATTTCAATGCCGATATAAAAGATTTTAATGACCCTTGCATTCCGCCGGTCGATTTTGAATTGCCGCTGGTTTTTGAGAAATTTGTTTTTCCTGAAGACCCCATTAACATACCTCCGTATCCTGCTTTGGCCTATAACCCGCTGATTCCAAATGTTACCATAGACCACAATGGAGTTAGCTCAACCGGCGATTATCTTCTGGATACCGGCGCGATGTTAAGCATGATATCTGTAGAACAGGGTGTCCGGCTTGGCTTGACCGATCCTAATGGTGATCCGATAGTAAGCCCTGCATTTGCAGCAGAAGTCGGGGGAGTAGGTGGAACAGTAATAATTTTTGGATATAAAGTTAACCGCCTGAGAATCGCTACAAACAAAGGGTACGATCTTGTTTATAAAAATGCGATGGTTGGGGTTTTGGATATCAGTGTTTATGATGCTGTCAATGATGAGATAATTACGCTGGATGGCATTTTCGGCAGTAACTTTTTATGTGCAACTATGGATAGTGACTTGAGTTCAGGATTCGATATTAAAATGAGCGGGACGCCTTTTGACTGGGTGGTGATCGATATGAATGATGGTTTTATCGGTTTCGATGTCAATGATAGTTTCCCTGTGCCGAAGGATTCTTATAACATAACGGATTTAAAAAATCTTTCGGATCACTGGCTTTTAACCGATTGTAATTACACCAACAGTTACTGCGAGTTTGCTGATTTCAATATGGACGGTGCTGTTAACATGGGCGATTATGCCGTGATATCGCAATGGTGGCATAGGTCGCGGTCTGCAAATACGTGCGGTTCGACAAATAAACCGTACATAAATGCAGACTTTAACCGCGATTGCATTATCGGTAACCGTTCACGGGTATTTTGGTAGTATTGA
>CAZITB010000030.1:0-24514 GCA_964542055.1 uncultured Candidatus Kuenenia sp. | reverse complement strand
ACAGCCGGAAACACACGGTTAACATACAATTTACAGAACAGAGTTTACACTACCTTAAGATAGTTGCATATAATGATGGTAAGACAGGAAGAATTAATGACATATTAATAGTTCTTGATAATTATAATTTACCTGAAATAACAGAAAATTGCGAAATATTGCTCAAAAATTGATGCGATTTGAAAAAAAGATTTTAAAGTATCCTGATTGGCTGGGCCGGGGGCCGGATTCAACCGCTGAAAGTTTTCGAAGGCGAAGTTATTATATATAAATTCAAGATAAATAATAAAAGTCAAGTTGTCATTTGGTGAGTGTTAAGTTTTTTCTTTATCAATATGTCCTGAATTGTCGTAAGTCAATAATATCGTAAATTTCCAGCAAAAACAAAACATAGAGAGTGAAGCCGACGTTTTTTTGCAACAAACAGGCTTTTTTCTCGAATTTTGAATTATCCCTTGACATATCAAGAGCGATAATTTATTATATTAACTGTGAATATTATTTCTTATTATTGGACAATCGCTTGCGGTTGAAAAGACAGAAACATTTAATCATTTGTTTACAATAATTAAATTTAGCTTTGTAATCCCCAAAACATTGCCTAAACAAGATAGTTTTGTGTTAAGTATTTAAGTTAAAATTGTTTTGAGCAGCATCTATGGAAAATGTAATAACATTAAATCGTAGTTTTAACTCAACCAACAAACAGAGCGATATGTTGAGTATTCCTTATAAGCAGTCTGTTCAAGGCACATTTCCTTTTAATATCAATTGGGATAATATAAAACCGTTCGCTGACTTTTATTATCGCAAAGACGGTCGGCCTGCCATTGTGTCAGAGGAATCAGTAAGAACCGATTTCCGTATAAAATGTACAGAAGAAGCACTATATGGCAAAATCATCAGCTACGAACCTCGTATGGATTTGATAAAAACGGGAAAAACCTCATGGCAGCGGCAACCAACTATCAAACCCGAAGCTTTTTTAGATGATTATGTATCTTTGTTGCTTAATCCTAGTTGCAAATTTGACGGCGATGTATTTCAATTGTTAGTCAATTCTAAAGAAGCCCGGTATTCTTCTCGTCAAAGAGCCTCTGCTTTTGTAATGCAGGGAGATTCCAGTTGGTGTCCTGATAGCTGGGATGTGGTTGTTGAGGAAGGGCTTTCATCTTGGACGGTATGGATGCGGATCAGCGCCAATGACTTAGGTCTTGATAAACTTACAGAGGGATTAGCAATTGGAGTCAACTGTGAACGTTATCGCACTCCTGATGGCCCGACGATATATGAGATTTCTCCAGGTACATTAGCTTGGACTACACAATGGACAAGTGAATTAATCCATGAAGCATATAAATTTTTACCAGCAGTAATCGGAAAAGAGCCGAAAGGGTTGGCCGAAAGAATTGAGCAGAACCGAAAATTGTATTTAAGTCAGACTCCCGGACACGATCATACCGAAAATGTGATGGGCAAAACAGTCCTTTCACAGGATTCAGTTAATAATATCAATCATGAGCCATTTCCTTTGATTATGGAAAAACCGTTTTGGGTGATGATGCCGCCATATTATAAATTACCAGGAATTCCTGAGAACAGTGGATTTCG
Source organism: uncultured Candidatus Kuenenia sp. (assembly GCA_964542055.1). Taxonomy (GTDB): domain Bacteria; phylum Planctomycetota; class Phycisphaerae; order Sedimentisphaerales; family CAMDDF01; genus CAZITB01. The sequence continues at coordinate 22,903 of CAZITB010000030.1, read as the reverse complement.
CCATCTTAAGACTTGTCATGGCCACCATTGGTATGTTGGTGGGACATATCAGTATATCTCGGCTAAGTTTCATACACCAAGGAAAGTAAGGGCTTGTATACGCTGTATTTCAATAAAAAATAAATCAGGTAATATACATCTTAAAGATGCTAAGATTCAAGGGGGTCCAAATTTAATTAACTGTGAAGCTGTTACCGATAATGATCCCAAAACCTTTGCTGAAATCGGAAGTCTTGGATTCGCTATCCAACCTTGTTGGATTTCATTAAAATTTCCAAAAGCACTCTCTATAACAGAGGTAAATATAGATCATGGCGAGCCTTTTGGAAGAACAATTTGGGGGGAAACGGTTCCTTTTAAAAATATCTGCTCAGAAATGACATTGCAATATTTAAACGAAGATGACACATGGGAAACAATAGAAAATGGACATATTAAAGGTTGCTATAAATCATCTATTACCTTTAAATTTGAAGAACTTCAAACCAGAGCTCTTCGCATAGACATAAATGCGGTATCATATAGCGGCATTCAATATGAAAAGGGGCAGGAATGGAAATGGTTTTACGAGGAAGCTACCGAATCGTCTTTACATCTTAGTTTACCTCAAAAGACCGAAGAAGTTTTCTGTTCTCCTCCAACAGAAGAGGAACTTCGTAAATTTCCTGGTTGTGTAGAATATTTGCGTTATGGATCAGGAGGCACATTCAGTGTGGCAGTACCAGAACCAGGCTTTATGCCAGCCTTAAAAAGGCTAAAAAAAATAAATCCTGAAGGTTTTTTTGGTTGCCTGCACCATGAATGGGATTCCAACTTCCAAATCCTTTGTACTGTTAGTGATTGGGAAGATACTGGGAAAGTATGGGAAAAAAATAAATCTAAATTACCTCCTAGTCCGATTGATCGTATCAAATCAAGAAAATTATGGGAAAGGCTTTTCAAGAGACTTCCAGGTGTAAAAGATAATATGGCTATGCCTGAAAATTCCTGGAGGCAAGGTGATCATTATGCAATGGACTGGGGAGCCCCTATGCCGTATATTGAGTCCACACCCAATGGTTCTCCATCTATGCAGACACAAATAGCATTTGCACGGGGAGCAGCCAGACAATTTGGAACACCTTGGGCGCAATATTTATCACTTTGCTTAGATCAGAGTGCGCCTAACTATTTCTTCGGCCAAACCAGATATGATATTAGTGAACAAACATGGGGACGTTATCCTGAAAGTGGTGCTTCCTGGCTACTTTACAAACGAATGCTGATGTACAGTTATTTTTGCGGAGCTGGACTATTTCATTTAGAGTTATCCCCTGATGCAGATTTGATACCTGATAATAAATTTGAAAATTTTGAAATTTCCCCTCATGGGCAAATAGTGGCAGATTGGCTGGATATGCATCATTCGTTTTCTGAAAGAGCGGTACCCTATGCTCCTATAGCTATTCTTCTGGATGTTGATCATGGTTATGCTGTTCCGTATCAGAATTGTTATGCGTATGGACGCTCTGGTTATCAGACATGGATTAAAACCCCTTATGATGAAGATGACAAAATGGTCGCAGCATTTTTTAATGAGATATTTCCTGTAGTCCGCCAGCGCATTGAGCGTGACAATTTTCTAATGACGAATTCACATTATGGAGATCTTTTTGATGTGATAGTTTCAGACCTTGAATCTGGAAAAGATATCCCACATATTCTTTCTTCCTATCAACTTGTAATTGCTTTAGGTAATATAAAAGCTTCAGACCGAACAATAGCACAGCTAAAAGAATGTTTAAATTCTGGAAGAGCAGTGCTTTTAAATATTTCTCAAATTGAAGTTTTGACTGAAATTAACGCCTCAAATGGAACAAAACTCACAGACTTCCCATCTATCACTGCACAAACCCTTCATGGAGGAACACTTTTTATTGACCATATCCCGCGGATGCTTTCAGAAGATGATTCGATAGATAATAAATCACGCGCATTCCTGCATCGATTGTCCGTAGATTTAAGTCCTGTACAAATTACAGGTAATATTCAAAGGGCTTTTGCAATGAGGAAAGAAGGGATAGATATTTATCTTGCTAATAACTGCGGGGTTTTCAAACATTACAACTCTGCACCTGAAATTGATAAGAAAGCCGATAGTATTGTTTTTCTTCATTTTAATCCAGACATAGCTATTCGAAAAATCATGATTTTCAATGGAACAGGGCAAGAAAAAGACCTGCACTTGCCTGATTCAAACGGCAATTTGAAAGTCGTTGTTAGAAGTGGAGATGCTGTGATATTAAGAGCTCTTTATTTGAAATAAATGAATATAAAATTTCAAGTGCGAATTAAAAAATATATTTATTTTAGAGCCTGTTGCATAAATAATTGTCAGTATTGCTCTTTTAAAAAGTGAATAAATCAACCTTTTGAAGTTGTGGCGAAACGGCAAGGCCTGCTGGATTTAAGGAAAAGGCCGTTTAAGATTATTTTGACGTGCAATTTTGCCTGATTTTTGGCAAAAACACGATTAGATATAAAAAGTTAAGAAAAGGTGTTCGGGAAACAGAGAATTGAGCCGTCTGCCCCGGATAGCCACCATATCCAACGGTTGGATATGGAAATCATTGTGCAACAGGCTCTATGGGCGATTATTTGAAAAGAAAGATATTACAAATTGGCAAATTTCATCCAGAAATTGAGATAATAGAAGTGAATACAGATTTAGACCATATACATTTACAGGTTTCTATACCTCCTAAATATTTGAAAAGTGAGGTTGTTAGAATGCTTAAAGCCCATATCGGCACAGCAATGCGTAAGAAGTTTCTTTTTTTAGATAAGGTATATTGGGGAGTAAATGGTATTTGGTCGATAGGTTATTTTGTGTCAACGGTAGGAATAAATGAAGAAACTATAGAGAGATATATTCGTAAGCAGGGCGAGCAAGACAGCTGACAAGCTCTGCTTGAATTCTAAAATGCTATGGGTGTAGACCCGTAGTTCTTTACTAAAAAGGATTGTTATACCATGAACAATATGCGTTTTCGCCAGGTTCATCTGGATTTTCATACAAGTGAACATATTCAAAATATTGGTGGTAACTTTGATGCTGAGGAATTCGCTTCTATTTTAAAACAGGCAAATGTTAATTCAGTAACCTGTTTTTCAAAATGTCATCACGGCTGGAGTTATCACAAGACCAAAGTTGGAAAACCTCATCCGCATCTGCAATGCGAATTACTACCTTTGCAAATAGAATCCTGTCACAAGCAGGACATAAAGGTTCCAGTATATATAAGTGTGGGCTTTGATGAATTGGCTGCTCGTGAAAATTCTCAATGGTGTATAATCGAACCGGACGGTAAAGTCGTTCCACCTCTTGAAGCGAGATGGAAAAGGCTTTGCCTTAACACCGAATACCTTGATTATGTCATAGAACAAACCAGAGAGGTTATAAATAATTACGAAGCTGATGGCCTTTTTTTTGATATAATATTACCCTGGCAGTGTTGCTGTAATAAATGTCTTTCCAGTATGCATAAAAAGGGTTTGAATCCTGAATCTTCAGAAGATAGATCAAAATTCGTTAATTCCACACTACATAATTACTATAGCAAAATGAATCAAGCGATTTATGCAATAAAATCCGATATGCCTATATTTCATAACAGCGGGCATGTCTATCCTGAATTTGTGAAATATCAAAGTCACCTGGAACTGGAATCGCTTCCGACAGGCGGTTGGGGTTATGATCACTTTCCTATGTCTGCAAGATACAGTTCTCAGTTAGGATACCAGTTTCTCGGCATGACCGGTAAATTTCATACAACTTGGGGTGAATTCGGAGGTTTCAAGCACCCTAATGCTCTTAAATATGAATGTTCGGCAATGCTGGCTTACGGCGCTAAGTGTAGCATAGGTGACCAGTTAGATCCTACTGGAAAACTTGATGAAGGTACTTACAATCTTATTGGCCAGGCTTACAATGAAGTAAGAGTAAAAGAAAACTACTGTGATAATGTGGAAACTGTTGCAGAAATAGGACTTCTTGCAAGCAATTTAAATGATCGAAAAAAACAAAGTGATGTTGGCGCAAGCAGAATTCTGCTCGAAGGACACTTTCTTTTTGATGTTATTAATGAGAGAATGGATTTTTCTAAGTATAAACTTCTGATTTTGCCAGACGACTGTGTTATAGATAATGATAAAAAAACGAAAATCGATGCTTATTTGCATACAGGCGGGAAAATATTACTTACTGGCCAGAGCGGCTTTGATAAAGATGATCAATTCTTCTTTGATGTTGGTGCGAAGTTCTTTTGTACTAGTCAATATATGCCTGATTTTATTTTGCCTGAAAAAGAATATTGTCCGGACTTTATCAGCTCTCCAATGGTTATGTATATGCGTTCAAGGCGTATTCAAGTCACAAATGGGAGATCTCTAGGCAAGGTTTATGACCCATACTTTAATAGAAGTTATAAGCACTTTTGCAGCCATCAACACGCTCCGGCACGAAAAGAACCATCAGATTATAATTGTGGGGTAATTAAAGACAAAATTTGCTATATAGCCCATCCTGTCTTTAGCATATACAGTGCTTTTGGTACAGTTGCATTGAAAGATTATGTTATAAAAGTTATAAAAGATCTTCTTGGCGGTACTACAATAAACACTAATTTGCCTTCCACAGCAAGAGTTTCATTAATGAATAAGCCAAGTGAAAACCGTTACATACTTCATCTGCTGTATGCAAATACCATTAAAAGGGGAGGACAAATGAATGTTGAGTCAGGCTCAATTACTGGCAGGGCAGGAAATATAGAAGTGATTGAGGATTTGAATTCTTTACACGACATTGAAGTCAAATTATTATTGGCTGGAAAGGTGAAATCAGTTGTTTTACAGCCTCAGGGCCAAAAGATAGATTACGAAACCAAAGATAAAGCAATCAAATTCAAACTTAACAACTTGCTCTGTCATCAAATGTTTGAAATAAGTCTTACTTAGTGATGATGCACATTTGTGACAATCAGGCGCATTGAGCATCTTAAAAATGCCACGAAAATATAATTGATCGGTAAATAGGGAAAATGGTATCTGAATATAAAATAATAAATATCAAAACATTGTCACAAAAGTGTTCTGATATTAGTTTTGGAAAGACAATTATTGCGAAAAATATTTTTTGTGGATCCCAAAAAAGGAAAATTGATTTTATCCTAACCCCTGGCCTCATCGACATTCACACTCACGGTATCGAGCGTTTTTCCTATGAGAAGCCTGACCAGCTTATCGAAGGAGCGAAGGTTTTAGGCAGATATGGTGTAACAACCTTTTTGCCTACGGTAGTTCCTAACCCGGCTGCCAAAAATCTTTTTGACAATCTTTCAAGGCTTTCCTCCGCGATCGATGCAATAGATACGGTTAATATTCCCGGTTTGCATCTTGAAGGCCCCTTTGTAGGTGTCAGCGGTGCTGCGTGCGAGCTGATTGGTGGCGATGTGGAGTTCGTTAAGGACATGGTATCAGCCTGTAAGGGCAGGGTTTCTGTGGTTTCCGTAGCTCCTGAGGTTAAAAGTATCATACCTGTCATTCAGTGGCTGGTTGAAAACGATATTGTCCCTTTTATAACTCACACCAAAGCAGATGTTGACCAGACTGTTAAGGCTATCCAGGCGGGCGCAAGGCATGCAACCCATTTTTATGATGTATTTTATCCTCCTGAAATCAATGATGGCGGTGTAAGGCCTGTTGGATGCGTGGAGGCGGTTTTAGCTGACAGCAGATGCAGCGTTGATTTTATCTGTGACGGCGTTCATGTCCATCCGATGGCCATTAAGGCAGCACTTGCAGCTAAGGGTTACGAAAACATCATACTCGCCACCGATTCCAATATCGGTGCAGGCCTGCCAGAGGGCGTATATGACAGTCCCTGGGGCTATAAGATAAAGGTCGCGCCGGCTAAGGGAGCTAGGGTAGAAGATCAGTCTCATTCGAAGCATGGTAGATTAGCCGGTTCAGCCTTGACAATGGATGAAGGAATAAATAATCTATTAAGCTGGCTTGATTTGCCAGAAGATCAGGTCTGGGCGATGGGAACATCTAATCCTGCCAGACTATTGAACCTTAAAAATAAAGGCGAAATAAAACAAGGCTATGACGCTGACCTTGTCTTGTGGAAAAAGGAAAATAACAAGTATAAAGTTGTTAGCACATTTGTAATGGGCAAATGTGTATATAGAGATGAAACTGTAGATTTAGACGGAGTTATTGACGATGGGTAAATTTGAATTTATACCTGCCGATTTTGTGCCATTTAAGGACAAAACGGTTATTGACAAAGTAAGGAACATTAAAAGAGCAGATATTGAGAAGCACTCAAACCCTGACTTTAAGATAAAGGTCGTAAGGGATGACCAGATCGCTTTTATCCAGTTCACGGATATGCTCTGCAGGATAAAAAACGCATCAGAGGCAGGCGAGAGAATAGCTATCATAACCGGCAATCCCAATCCTGGCTATGTTAATCTTGCCCATATGATAAACAAACTGAAAGTCAACTGTAAAAACCTCTGGATAATCAATATGGATGAGTGGGCCGATCATGATGGTAATACCGCGCCAGAGGATTATCCCCAGGGCTTTATGTATGCCATGAAGAAGTATTTTTACAGCCAGCTTGACGAAGACCTCAGACCTGCTGAGAACCAGATAGTCGGCCCGACAACAGAGAATGTAAGCTGGCTTACCAAATGGACAATCGATGAATTCGGCGGTGCTGATGCCTGCTACAGCGGCAGCGGCTGGACGGGTCATATTGCGTTCATTGACCCTGATGTGCCTCCGTTCGATGTTCCCTTGGACGATTGGAAGCAGATCGGCACAAGCATAGTTACCCTGCACCCATATACCGTGCTTCAAAACTCACTTCACGCAAGTTTCGGTTCCTGCGGCGATACTGCCTTTGTACCTCCCAAGGCAGCTACGATAGGCCCTGCCGATGTGATAGCATCTAAGTATCGTATGGACAGGTCAGCTATTGTTATAGGCGGAAGCGGTGTAAGCTGGCAGAGATTTATGACCAGACTGGTCGCCCACGGGCCTGTAACACCAAAGGTGCCCGCATCGATATTGCAGACACTGCCGACGGATTTTTACATATCAGAATCAGTAGCAGCAGACATAGAACTAAAGTGGTATAAAGGATATTAATACAATGGCAATGGACCCCCAGAAAAAAGATGACATATTCCGTAACCCTGATATGAACACCCTGCATTTTGGCAGGCACATATCTACGGTAAGTTATAATGACAAGATATATTCAGCTATGCAGATGGGTAAGGGCAAAACGACATCCGTGCTTATTTGCGTAACTGATGAAAACGGCGAAAAAAGCTTTATCAACGGCCCTGATGGCATAATCCATCATCCATCACTTTGTGAGGATAAAGATGGTCTTTATACAGTCTGGAACGAATATGCTGAGGATAGCTGGCAGATAAAATTTGCTACAGTCGATACAGCCCAAAACAGCATTGATAATATCGAAACCGTTTACAGTTCAGCTGATATGTGCCATCCTCCTGTAATGGCTTTTTATGAAGACAGGCCTTATATTGCATTTACATCGTTAAAAGATAGCAATCTTGATATTTATGCAGCAGTTAAAAAGGGCGACAGCTGGGAAGTTGATACACCTTTCAAGAATCCCGGCATTGACCGTTTCAGGCCAAAGCTTAGCTCAAATGAAAACGGCATCTATATAGTCTGGGATCAGTATAAAGACAATAAATATGAAGTTGTCTTTGCCGAGTTAAAGAGCGACAAATGGAATATAGTTGAAGCTCTTGGCCGGAAAGGCCAGCGATGGATGACGCCGAGAGTAATAGCAGCGAAAGATACCGTTTATATCTGCTGGGTAGTCCTTGAGGCCGTGATAGATAAACTTGGTATTATCGACTATCACCCATATATCAGAGGCGGGGTATATAAAGATGGCAAGCTGACGGATTTGACAGATGATGCAAATACACAAAATAGATACAACATCGGCGATCTCAGAGAAGGCCTGCTTGCAGGCGAGATTTACAAGGGCCATGTCGGTCTTAGAAGAAATCCTCAATTTACCCTTGACCAGGACCAAAACCTTTATCTGTTCTGGGAGATGAGGAAAGAGACTAAAGGCTCAGATGTATATGGCCATCTCATCGGCAGAAAGATGGAAGCAACAGACAGCTGGTCAAAGCCTGCTCTATATTCAAGCAGCGGCTACAGCTATCATATAGCAAATACGATACTAAGCAGTAAACTGCCAGTATCATATTACTTCTTCGAGACAAAGGATATGGATGTTGTCAGGAGTGAGTATGTAGATATCGCTCAGAGCAAAGAGCTTAATATTCCTGCTGACAAGTTTGATCGCTGGAAATATACCACATTAAAACCACAGCAAAAGCCCAAAGATACGGTTAAGCTCGATGATAACAAATACAAACTTGTCTGGGCAGATACCCACTGCCATAGCAACTTTAGTGCAGATGCCGAAGGCGAGCCAGATGAACTTGCCAACTTCGCCAAAGACACCGCAGGCATTGACATTATTACGGTAATAGATAATGATTATTATCCCCACAAGGCCCTTACCCAGGCAGAATGGCTGATGCACGGCGAGATGTCAGCACACTTTACCAAAAAAAGCAAATTCGCCTGGCTGCCGGGCTATGAGTTCACATATCACAGGACTGATCTAAGCCCTGACTTTAATCATAGATGTGTAATTTACCCGCGAAAGGGCGGCAAACTACTGCGAAGGATAGACCCTGATTCCAATACAGATGCTAAGATGATAGCAGAGTTAAAGAAAACAAACGGTATGGCCTATCCTCACCACTGCAGCTATGAGCTTATAGACCAGGATGTCGAATGGAACATTGAGGCCTGCTCTTCATGGCGGGTATGTCTTGAAGAGACTACCTGCACAGTTGAAAAACTCAAAGCGGGCGCCAAACTAGGCTTTATCGGTTCCAGCGATACCCACAGGATGATACCTGGCCTCGCAAGTGCAAGAACTGGTCTTTATGTTACAGAGCTGACTCCCGAAGCGATATTCGATGCCTACAGAAACCGCAGGATAATCGCTACCCAGGGCTTTAATATCTTTATTGATTTCAGGGTTAATGACGCCTTTATTGGCCAGCAGACAAAAGCTGCTAGTTCAAATATCATAAAAGCCGATATTAAAGCCTATGAGAAAATAGATTATGTCGAGGTATTCCGTGATGGCAAATCCATCTGGTGGGACAGCCCTGCTAGCGAAAAGTTCAGCTTTGAATTTGAGGATAAAAATGCAGGCCAAGGCGAGCATTTTTATTTTATGAAGGTTAAGCTCTTTGGCGATCCATCATTGAATGTAGATGCCATCCCTTCAGAGAACTTCCCTAAGCCGTTTGAGCAGAATAGCCGATACCCCCACAACCTCGCAAGAGGCCAGGGCGTATTCGCATGGACAAGCCCGGTGTGGACGAATAAAGTATTATAGAAATATGTTTACTTTTAACTTAAACGCCGAGTGAGATCTGTTCAATGCAATTTTATCCAAAGTAAGCCTGGATTTGATGTTTGTTAACTGGATCTGCCTTGTATATGTTAATCTTTGTCATCACTAGAGTTACAACATTTTTGTATGCCTGATCTGGTCATTACCCTATATTTTTTGTGTCCCTTCAAGCTATGAATCATAAAATAATTATTGACATGAAATATTTTTATGGTTAATATATTTGTTGTGAATATAAAAGTTGTTATTTTGTAAATATGAGGTGTTGTATTATGAAATCTCGAACTGTTAAGCTGTTAAGAAAAAAAGTATCTAAAGCATTTACACTTGTAGAGTTGCTCGTGGTAATTTCAATTATCGCTTTATTATTAAGTATACTAATGCCTTCTCTTTCGAGAGCAAGGGAACTCGCAAAGAATGTTGTATGTCAGTCTAATTTGAAGCAATGGAACCTATGCTTTAAGATGTTCTTAGCTGATAATGAAAATAGATTTACGCCAGGTGTAGAATCTGGTGACTGGTATGGGCAGCTTTACTGGATTTATATGTTAAAACCATATTTTCAGAATGATAAAATTTTTGAATGTCCAAATGCAACAAAAGAAGGAAAAGCTGCAAATGCACTAGGATCATCAGATGCTTTATCGTATAGCGGCACAACTACTCACAAGTGGTTTGTGAACGATATAGAAACAGACACCCAATATAGTGGAAGTTACGGTATGAATGGTTGGGTGAGAAATGCGGAAGAGAATGTTGGCTGGAGGCCTAGCAGTTGGTATTGGAAGAGTGATTTAGTTCCAGCACACATAGCCAGTAAAGTACCCCTCTTTGGCGACTGTATCTGGGCACTTGGACACCCCACTGAAACTGATGAACCTCGTCGGGAACAGAAATCACTAACATGGAGTAATATGATGAATCGTTTTTTGATACCAAGACATACAGGCGATTCGGTTAATTTTGTATTTCTTGATGGCTCGGTGGGTAAAACCAAATTGAAAGAACTTTGGGCACTTAAATGGTATAGGGAATTTGATACAAAGAACAATAAGACTCTCGATAATTATGATTGGCCAGAATGGTTAAAATAGTTTTAGAGGGGTTTTATGAAGAGAAGTGGCCGTCTTCGAGACGGCTATAGCTGTCAAACATCCCTTCATGCGTTTAACTTGAGAGTTTTAAAACAGTATAGCTTTGTTTTGAAAAGTCCAATGTGATTGAAAAATCTTTTTTGTTACCCAAATCTTTTGTACTTTTATTAAACAAATCTTCAATATAACGATGCCCTAGTGTAGGTATGCGAACATTGATCTTCTTTTTGTAGTCCGGCGAACTAATAAAAAGCAGTTTGCCATCTTCACAGTCGCAAATTCTGGCAAATAAATCGATATTTATATTGTTTGTTTCGATTATAGGTTTTACTTTCGCGTGTTCACACAGACTGTATATCATTTTCTCGAAGTCAATGTAATTCTTATTATCGTACAAATAGCCAATAGAACCTGGCAGGATAATGACTTGTCCTTTTTTACATTTTTTTTGTACAAAGATGCTTGCTTCTGAGAAATCTTTTAACTCGCCTGTAACTGAATCAACTGGATTGATCCATTTGGGCAAATTAATATCGAAGCTATTTGTGCCTATTGTTACTTTAACATAAGAAATATTGTGATTTCTCTTGCCGATTTCTTTAAGTTCAAAGGCCTTGAGCAAAGGTCTTTGTTGTGGATAATGATAAAATCCCTCATCATTGAAAGAGTCGGTTTCCGATTCCATTATCAGGGTTCCACCTGCCTCAACAAAATCAATTATCATATCTCTGAGTTCTTCTCCGATAATAAGGGATGAAACGAGTATAAGAACTTTGTAATCATTAAAATTCTTGTAATTATTTGACTCAATTACAGAATAGTTAATACACATTTTTTCAAGAGCACATGCGTATCCCTGGATATTTTTCGATGTTTTATCAATATTCTCTTCACATGCCCAGTTTAAAAAATAGTTATCTGGGTTAAAAATTACCCCTACCTCTGCCTGGGCTGGCTTGCATGATGAAAAAAGAGCTTGGTTTTGTTTTAATATTTCACTTGTATCTTTGAATGCTTTGATTCTGTTTGAGGCTTGACCGTCGTTACCAGCCAATCCATAGCCTTCTGATTCTAATCCAAAAATCTCATCTCGCCATGTCCAAATGTTTATTAATTTTACTCCTGTACCCAATGCAATCCAAATATATCTTTGCTGTTTATCTGCCTGAACCGCGGGCATGATTATAGTTCCAAAACGAACAGCTCCTCCCTGAAACTCACTTAACCAGAAAGGCTTTGTGCCCGCTGAGGAGTATCCTGCTTTCATAGTAAAAAGAAAATGCTGGTCGTTTATTCCTATTTGTTCATCATCGCCAAAGGGAAAACATGAAGTTCCGTATGTATCAAGGTGCTTGCTAAGAGACCAGTCATTGCCTCGTGACAATGGCTGTTCAGACTCGGGTAGGCCTGGACGAATACATGGCTTGGCTGAATGCGCTGAAATGATATGACTGTCGTCAACCTCTCGTATGGTATCTGATCGGAATTTCATATGTTCTTCTGCTCTTTGAGAGAGAAATCTACAAAATTCTATATGATCAGTGTAAGGTCTCAATGGGAGTTTCGAAGGAAATACATCTTCCCAGCTACAATAACGTCTCTTCCACATTTCGTTCAATTGCTTCAAAGAACCATACTTTTTTTTCAGCCATGACCTGTAATTATTTATTGTATGATCACAGAAACAAACATAATCATCGGCCAACCTGTGCCATCTTAGTTCATTCCAGCAGTCCCAGGCATAAAGATTTGGCATATTCATAAATCTTTCAACTGTGGATTCGAGAAACAATTTCATACGTTCAAGTACTCTTGAATTGTCAAAACAACCTCCCGGAGTAAGTCCGGTATTACTTTCAGTACGCAGTGATGACATCACCTTATGGCCTTTTTGAGTAACCATGTAAGAATCTGGAACAACCCTGTGTATCCAGAATGGATGCAGTTCTGCAATAGTGCTGATTATAACTTTTAAACCGGTTTTGTCCGCCAGTTCAAAAAGCTGCTCATAGTCATCGAATACAAATTTTCCCGGTTCCGGTTCTATCCACGACCATATCGCCCAGAACTGTACACAGTCAAAGCCGCTGTCTTTGATAAGTTTGAAATCATCTGCCCAGTATTTGTTTTCGGGGAACGGCGGTCGGTAATATTGCGTGGAAAGAATACTCATAAATAAAAACCTTTATTTTACATTGTAGACTAGATAATGGGATTGGGAGTTTTTTAAGAAACGTATTGATTTATAGTAGTGTGAAAAACAAGTTCGGCGGCTCCGAGTGCGGCGGCATCGTTTTCAATTTTACTTTTTTCAAATAATATAGATTTAGCAAGATCCATAGGTAGTGAATTTTTGGTTAATTCAATAAATTTCTGGAAAATCCATGGGTTTTCGTTAAATATCCAACCACCAAGTATAATTTTGTGTGTCGGCATAAGTTGAAAAATGGTGTTGGCAGGTTTGAGAATCGCACTTATTTTGTTCTCAAAGAAATCACTGAAAGTTTTCTGGCCGGATTCAGCGAGAGCAGCTCCTTTTTGTATTAATTCTGAATCTAATAATTTATCATCATTGATATTGAGGAGTTTTCTAAGCTCTGTAGCCATTTGCTCACTATTTACGATTGCTTCAACACAGCCTTTTCTTCCGCAAATACATTCATTAGCATCTTTATCAACGACAATGTGGCTAAAATCCAATCCTGGGGGAAGCTGATATTCTACCAGAGGGTAATTTGCAGGGCTTGTCCCTTGTAGCAAGATATTGTGGTTGTTCATAACACAGAGGATTATACCCTTCCACCAATAAATCAGAACTATAGGGTAATCTGAGTTATTAAAATCCTCGAAAGACTCCCTTATTTCAGCGTACATATGGCAGATCCCCATTGGTGCAATGTGGACTGGAGTTCCGTTTAGTCTCTTACTTAATTCGCTCTTTATCGGATAATTTACTATTTCTGGAAAAGTGTTGGAAACTTGTACTTTATTACCTTTTATTTTACCTCTTATCAGAATGCCAATTCCTTTTACACTAGGATTTTGCTTTAATGAGCTGCCGTGGACTCTTTGGATTTCAGAAGCAAGCTGACTTGTGATCTCTGCTGGGTTTTTCGTTTGCCATTTTCCACTAGAACTTCCAATTATAGTTGAATTCATACCAATGAGCACTATATCATATCCCTCGGTTGTCAGCTCGCACCCTACCCATGAACCGGCATTGGCACTCAAACGTGCAATTTGGCGTTTTCTGCCTCTGCGATTGTTATTTTTGTCGAAAGCAACTTCCAATAAACCTCTTTTTTTCATGTTCTGAAGCACTCTCGAAACACTTGGCTGACTAGCCCCAAGGTAGTTTATTAACTCATCCTGAGTAGAACTTCCCTTGCGAAAAATATAATTTAAAGTTGCTGTTTCTATCTTAATCTGTTTTTTTGGGTCAGTAATCATTTGCAAACAAGAATAATATTGTGGTTAATTAGTTATGTCTATTAAGATATTCTTAACAAATATATTATAAACTATCTGCAGAGCAGTTCAAGAACTTTTTTTATTTGATCGGTTTTTTACTTCCTGATTTCTAAGCTATAAGTCTATTTAAAATGCACATTTAAAATCATTGTTCAATAAAATTTGATTTAAGAGTGTTTTTTCTTTTTTAAAAACGACATTTCTAGTAATATTCATTTGACAAAAACGGCTTTTAAGTCTAATATATTTGATACGAATAAAACAAATGTTTTTAATTTGAAAACCTAATAAGCTTTTTAAAACCTGGTAAAATTCTCATATTTTTGATTTCTAATATCCGCAACTTGCCTGGCATCATAATTACTGACCAGCACATCTTAAGGAGTTTCCAGGCGGTTGTGCTTAATCAGGTTAAAAACTCTGGCAACTATAATTGGCTTCAAAGGATTAAAATACCCTTTGGATATTTTTGTGTCGGCTTGCTATATGGCTGCCTGGAATATCGTACCAATAAAATACAACCATTAGAAGAAAGGTAAGTTTATGTATTCAAACATCAATACTAAAACAGTTATATTGATTATATGCTTGACGTTATTTTCAACTTATGCATTTTCTTATAAGGTGATCGAGGATTTATCTGCTTTTGATCCACAAAGTTTTTTAACTTTGTATGATTTTGAACAGTCCGGTGATAATTCACTTCTAGTTACCAACGGGGAGGATATGCAAATTTCCAGCCTCCAGGCGTATGAAGGTAGCAAGAGTCTCAGGGTAGTTCTGCCTCAATATGCCACAGGAGTTACAGGGTGGCGTTTCTTCGAGCTTTTACTTCCTTCTGGTAAGCCATCGGATTGGTCAGATTATCGTTATCTGTCAATGTATATTTTAAATGAAAGTGGATATGGGCAAATATTTGGACTGGCACCGACAATTACAGATCTTCGTACAGAGAGACATAAAATTGAGACAGGTGGATGGAAAAGAGAAGTATATGACCTGTCAATTTTTGAACAGCAATCTGATAATGGTCTTCAGACTGTTGGAGGGGTAAAATTCGATTGTGGTTTGCATATTTATCGAATTGCTGCTCAGACAGAGTTTTATATTGACAAAATTGAATTGGTAAAGAAAAGTCTGTCTGATGAAAAGGCAATTCAGCTGTTTATTTTAAATCCCAAATTCAGATCAAATATTTATTCTACTAATCCGGTAACTTCAGGAAAAGTTGGAGTAGTTCTGGACGTGATTCAGGAAGATATGGATAACATTACAGGAAATATTTCCATTACCGCACAGGATGGCAGCAACATATTTTCAGGGGCATTGCAAGCTGTTTCACAGATGCAGTACTTTAACTTTAGCATTCCTGGTGATAAAGATTTAATTAATGTTGATGTAACTGTAACAGATCAGCGAACGAATCAGACTTACAGCAGACATAAAGAAATAAAACGTATGGCTCCGAACGACGATGAAGTCATCTTCGATAAAGATAATAATTTGTTGATCAATGGGACACCCACTTTCCCGGTAGGTATTTATTTCTCTTCACCAAATGAGAATGAAGTTTTAAAAGATATGAAGTTTATCAAAGAAAATGGTTTTAACTGTGTAGGGCCATATCACACAGCAACTGATGAAATGATCGCCGCTGCCAGTGCAAGTGGTTTAAGAATCCTCCCTCATTTTATGGAAGTTCCTGTATCTCAGGCCAATGTGAAATACAATATGCCGCTTTTGGAAAATAGCGGCGCATTACTTGGATACTATGTTTATGATGAACCACATCCTTACCGTGTTTCTGCCAGTGAAGTTCTGGCACTGAGTCAAGGATACGCTGATCAAGATCCCTATCACCCTACGATGACAGCAAACCTTGAAGATCAATATAATTATGCAGGAACCAGCGATATAATGATGGTTGATTCTTATGGACTGCCCGGTACTTTAGCTACACTTGTTAGGAGGCTCTCTGCCGGACTAGACTCAATGAAAAATTATGGGCCTGTCTGGTTTATTCCCCAGTCATTTACCAACTGGTCATATTGCAGGGGGTTGACACTTAAACAGGGCCGGCCGCTGACATACGATGAACTAAGAACCGAAACATGGCTTCCCATAGCCATGGGAGCTAAAGGTATTTTGTATTATAATTATTACCTCAGTGTGCCTGATGTAGTTCAGCGAATAGCTTTCCCCGAAGTCTGGGATGCCTTAGGCTACATAATCGACGAAATTAATCTGCTTAAATCTGTGATTTTCTATGGCGTAGATCAACCAGTAACGTTTACAGATACTACTGGTCTAATAAGAGTAGTTGCAAAGAAATACAATGGAGATTTATATGTCATAATTGTAAATGGTACTGAGGAGTCTCAGACCATAGCTGCTGATATTCAAACCGACAATTATTCATCCCTGTACGTTCTTGGTGAAGACAGGACCGTAAATTTTGCAAACGGACACATCCAGGATACCTTCAATTATCAAACAACCAGAATTTATACTTCCAGTCACTCTGCTGCCACTCAACTGAGTGTAACCTCTTTTCGTGAAGAAATAAACAGAAGGCAATCAGCAAGAGATGAAAAAGGTGTACTTAATTATGCCTGGACAAGCAATGGCACAACATTAACAGCTTCCTGGGATTTTCCGTCCTATGGAGATTTAGACGAATATGGGTACTGTGGATCCACTCCATGGCTATTTATGATAGACGGTAACATCGGAACAAAGTGGACTATAGGCGATGATGCTTACAGGTCAAGTTATGTGTGGCCGGATTCGTTAATTTATAAAGGAACACGCTGGCTAGATGTCAATTTCAATCAACAGCGGACACTTGCTAAAGTTAACATCGCAGTTTCAACTGATCTAAAATATCAGCTTCAAATATGGCAGGATAATCAGTGGAATACAATTCCCGTTGAATCTCAGCAGATTACCAGCGACAGATATCATCAGAAACTAGTAGCCAGAATGGATGTATATGACTTGACGAATGTTACAACTGACAAGCTCAGACTTCTCTTTACAGAGGATACACCGAAAACAGCAGCTATTTTTGAAATACAGGCATCAGGCCACGCTGGAAGATTTTATGGCTTTGATGAAGACAAATTCTGGGCAAATCCTAGTAACTGGGATGCTATTCCAGGTTCTGGTGATTCTGTAAATATCAAATCCGATTGTATATTGGATGTAAATAACAATGTTGAGGTTGGAAGCATACTTGCTCCATGGAAAGATGAAATAACTTTCGATGTTCTAGGGAATCTGACTGTGAAAAATGGCAGTTTCGTGGTTATGGGTGATTCCGTATCAGCAAGTAGTACAGTTAATATCAAAGGTTCTGTAAAACTTAAAGCTGCTGATGCTGATTTCCAAGTGGGCTATGGACAAAATACTACCGGTATTGTGAATGTAAACGGTGGTGTAGTAACGACATTTGATATTTTGGATGTCGGGTATTATGGTAATGGAACATTTAATATGTCAGGTAATGCGAAAGTTAGTTCATATCACACATCCATTGCAGTACAATCAAGTTCTACGGGGCAACTTGTTATGAACTCTGGTAACTTTGATGTAGTAGGCAATATATCAGTAGGGGTTCGTGGTCAAGGCGATCTTGAGGTAAACGGTGGAACAATAAATGCCAACAAAATGTATGTCGGAAATTCAACCTACGGAGGATCAGGTGCCGTCCGATTAGTAAAGGGTATAATACATCTTAACGACTTTATCATCCAGTCAGGAACTGTTGACATAGAAGAAGCTGTGGTATTTGTTAATGGAGACATTTATGATAAAATTGATGGGTATATTTCAAGTGGAGTACTCACTGGTTATGGGAACCCGCAGGGTGTTCATTATTTTGTAGATTCTGGTAAAACCATAATTTGCACTTTACCTTGCTGTTCCAACCCCCCGATGTATGATACAAATTTTGACTGCAAGATTGATCTATTAGATTTTGCTAATATGGCCCAAGGATGGATGAAATTTTGATTTAATCTACATTTTTAAATCAGTACAGGAAGATGTACGAACAAAAAACAACCGTGGCCAATTTTTTATGTGGACAAAAAAGATATGCAATAGTTTCAGGTATTTGGTTATTTGTAACAAATATATAAAGAGATATTTTTTCGGCTTACTTTGGATATTTAATTGTTTTTCAACCTAAATTCCGCAGTTGAAATTCACCCTAAAGGTGAAGTGGTAAATAAGATTAAAGCCTTACAAAACAAGGGTTTATGCGTTCTGTTATGATTCTAATGCGGATTTTAGGTTCAAGTTGCCCAATCTAATAAAGAGGTATTATTGCAAATTTTTATATCGTTTTAATCGCTTTGGGTAGTGTTTTGGTAAAAATTAATTCTAATATATATTGACACAAAGATTGTAAAACAATATAATATTCATAGTAAATATTATGTTATTAATATTAAAGTGAAGTGAAGCGTTTATTAACTTATTTTTGGAGGTTGCAAAATGAAAAGATTATTTGTATTAATGTTATTATTAACTTTTGGGTCTTTACAAGCCTTTGGGGCAGCCTTTTATGGTACTCAAGACAATTTGTGGAGCAATGTTGCTAACTGGGATACATACCCCGGGACGACTGATTCGGCTAATATCAAGGCCGATTGTCTTTTGGAAACAACTGACGATATTACTCTTGCTGCTATGCACGCACCATACAGCGATGCTATAACTTTTGATGTTATGGGCGACCTGACCCTGACCAATGGCGGCAGCACAACACCTTTCACAATCTTGGGTAAGGCCACTCCACTTGGTGAGAATAGAACAGCCCTTGTAAATGTTGAGGGTTCAATAAACTTGCCAAATTCGACTGGTTCAACTTATTTTAGCATGGCTTATGCAAGTGATGCAAATGCCATCCTGGATGTTAATAGTGGATCAGTAAGTACAAATGCACGCTTAGATCTCGGCGTTAATGGTGTTGGGTGTATTGATGTGTTTAATTCAGGCTCTCTTACTGCTAACAGTATTTCCATGGGTGTGCAATCAACTGGTTCAGGAAAAGTTATATTGGATTCTGGAAGTATATCTCTTGTTTCAAACATGTCAGTTGGTTTAAGGGGCAGCGGTGTACTTAAGACATATGGCGGAACCCTTAACGTTGGTGGAGTTTTGTATGTTGGAAACACAACTTACGGAGGAACGGGTACAGTAGATTTTATCGACGGAACCATAACTTTGGGTGGCTTTAATGTACAGGATGGACTCGTTGATATCGAAGCTGCCTCAATCACTGTAAATAGAGATGAATCTTCGAATCTTGATGCTTTAATTGCTAGTGGTAAGTTAACAGGTTATGGCGATGCTGCGAATGTTCAGTATTCTGTTACTGGTGCAATTACGACCTTATGGGCGGTTCCGGCTGGTAGTACATGTATCAATCCGCCTCTGTACGACACTAATGATGACTGTAAAATTGATCTTGCAGATTTCGCAAATCTGGCAAGTGTATGGCTTGATTGCGGCTTTATGGACCAGTCTTACTGCTGGTAATTTATGATCGTTTAATGGCATTGACCATTTTAATTTTTTAATTTAGAGGAGAAAAGGAGATTGAAGATGAGAAAGTTATTTTTATTGGTTTTGGTTGTTTGGTGTGTATCACCGGTTTTTGGCTCTCGTTTTTACGGAACCCAGGACTCTCTGTGGACAAATTCCGCTAACTGGGATGCTGTTCCTACAGGTTCTGGTGATTCCGTCAATATTAAAGCTGATTGTTTGTTGCCCGCAGGAGTTAATGCGACGGTTGGCTATTCTCATGCCTCGTATAACAATAATATTACCTTTGATGTTATGGGTAATCTTACTGTTGCTGCTGGTGATTTTTCAATGGTAAGTGTCTCAGGGATAACAGCTACGGTTAATATTGGAGGTTCACTGAGTATTACAGATCCTACATGGGGTGTTGGAAGCGCTTTTATTGGAAATGCAGCTGGTTCTGTCGGTATCATGAATGTTAATGGAGGTTCTTTGACTCCAAGTTCAAATGCACATCTTTATGTGGGTTATTTAGGAAGTGGAAGTTTGGCTGTCTCAAACAATGGAACCATTAACAGTAAAACTCTTGAAGTGGCCAGTCAGGTTGGTTCTTCAGGTCAGTTCTCAATGAGTTCAGGTACAGTAACACTAACATCAAATGCTTCAATTGGTATAAGAGGTGCAGCAACAGCTTCTATTAGCGGTGGAACACTTAACGCAAACATTCTTTATGTCGGTAACAGCTCCCTTGGAGGAACAGGATCCCTTAGCCTGACAGCTGGTGCGTTGAATGTTGCAGGCACAAATATACAAAATGGTAGCATAGATATTGAAAATGGAATACTTACCATCGGTAGAGATGAAGAAACCATGATTGGAAACTACTTGACCTCTGGAGCACTTACAGGCTATGGCAGTGTAGATAACATCAGGTATTCTGTGGATAATGGAATAACAACCGTATGGGCTGTTCCAGAACCGGCAACTATTAGTTTGTTAGGCTTTGCTGGTTTGCTTGTATTAAGAAAAAGAAAATAACATATAATTAGAACAATTGCATAAAGAGGCCGATAATTTCGGCCTCTTTTTCAATGTTTACATTTTAGTGGATGAATGACAGGGATGTTTATTGATGAACACAATTGACTGGATCATAGTAGCTTTATTTTTTTGTGCCCTATTAGGTATTTCGTTCTTTACAAAAAGATATAACCGAAGTGTTGCTGATTTTCTCGCTGCTAATAGATCCGCTGGAAGATATCTGCTTTCTGTTGCCAACGGAATAGCTGCACTTGGTGCAATCACTTTTATTGCAGAATTTCAAAAGTTCTACAGGGCTGGTTTCGGACCTCTATGGTGGTTTGAGATGTGGGCGCCCATTCAACTGGCAATCGGAGCCACCGGATGGATTGTCTATCGTTATCGTGAAACAAGAGCTCTCACTATGTCTCAGTTCTTTGAAATGCGGTACAGCCGTAAATTTAGAATTTTTACAGGGATCCTGGCATGGGTAACAGGTAGTATCAATTATGGTATTTTCCCTGCGGTTACCGCCAGATTTTTTATTTATTTTTGTAATTTTCCACAATACCACGTCAATATTGGCCCTTTGGAGTTAAATATTACACTTGGTGTTGTAATGGCTTTTATGCTTGGAATTGCTTTGCTTTTCACTTTTTGGGGAGGTCAGATCGCGGTATTAATAACTGATTTTTTTCAAGGCCAGGTTGTCAATATAGTTTTTCTTTCAATAGTATTTTATTTGATTTATAAATTTGGATGGACTGATATTGTCGAATCACTAAAGAAAGCCCCTGAAGGTAAATCTATGCTTAATCCTTTCAAGCAGTCGGAGATACCTGAATTTACATTTTCTTTTTTCGCTATTTTTATTTTTATACGTATATATAGTTATAGAGCCTGGCAAGGAACACAGGGATATGCATGTTCAGCAAAAAGTCCCCACGAGATGAGAATGTCTGGAATTATTGGGCATTACCGAATATATCTTACTTATCTGACACTTGCCTTGATCCCTATATGTATCTACGTTTTCCTGAATACACCTGGAAATGAGCAGATATTTCTGAATATTCAAGGTGCGCTTAGCGGCATTACAAGTGAACAGGTTCAGGACGAAGTGAGAGTTCCTTTAGCCCTTATACATATTTTACCGCCAGGTATGATAGGATTGTTTTGCTCAGTTATGATTGCGGCCGCAGTTTCAACAGATGATACTTATCTGCACTCCTGGGGCAGTATTTTCATTCAGGACGTATATCTGCCTCTTCGTAAGAGTAAACAACCAATGACGCCTGAGAAACATATGAAGCTGCTCAGGTTGTCCATTCTGGGAATTGCGTGCTTTGCATGGTTTTTCAGTATGCTGTTTCCTTTGAATGATTATATTTTCATGTTTATGACCCTGACAGGTGCTATTTATCTTGGTGGAGCAGGTGCTGTAATTATAGGTGGTCTGTATTGGAAAAGAGCTACGGCAGCTGGTGCATGGATAGCCATGATTGCAGGTTCCATTCTTGGCATGATAGGAGTACTGACAAAAAATATTATTTGGCCTTATTTAGTACCCTGGTTGCAGAAAATTAATATAGATAACTCATTCATACAAAATCTGCCCAAGGATATGCCGCTTAACGGTCAGGAAATGGCCTTTTGTGTGGCTGTGATATGCATAATTTTATATGTTGTTGTATCTTTATGTACAAAGCAAAATCCTGATTTTGACATGGACCGAATGCTTCATAGAGGAAAATATGCCGACGAAAAAAATAAACAAATAAAGGATGGTATTAAAAAAGGATGGAGATCAATTATAAATATCAGTCCGGAATTTAGCTTCTGGGACAAGGTGATCTTTTATATCACGACAGGCTGGGCCTTCTTGTTCTTTGTAATATTTATCGTAGGAACAATTTACAATTTATTTAATGATGTTTCCGATGATGCTTGGGCAAAGTGGTGGCTATTCTATGTTATCTTCATTTCCATCGCTGGCTTTGTAGTATTGATTCTATACATTGTCGGAGGCATATTTGACCTTCGCTATATGTTCAGGGTATTAAAATCTGCCAAGAGAAATGATACGGATGATGGTACGGTTGTTCATGGACATAACTTGTCGGACGAAAATAAGATTAAGGTAGATAATAAAAGTTTTTAAATACCTCAAACTGACCGATTTTAAGCTGTCATACGCAAAAATTGATATGAGTGGAAAAAATAGAAATTTCTCATGATT
>CAZITB010000029.1:9849-24693 GCA_964542055.1 uncultured Candidatus Kuenenia sp. | reverse complement strand
AAGAGCGA
This sequence comes from uncultured Candidatus Kuenenia sp., assembly GCA_964542055.1. GTDB lineage: Bacteria > Planctomycetota > Phycisphaerae > Sedimentisphaerales > CAMDDF01 > CAZITB01. Next base: position 24,685 of record CAZITB010000029.1, on the reverse strand, counting down.
TTATGATAACCAATTGTTATTATTCAACTTATAACCGGACAGTAGTGGTCATACATGAAGAACAGATAACAGATTCCAGGTTAAACGGTTACGAGATGTTGTTTATGTGCGATATAAAACTGTTACCCCAGAAGCAGGCCCGGGTACTGGCATCTTATGTTGAAAACGGGGGAGTTATAATCGCTGATTGTGTTCCGGATATGGGCAGGTACAAAGAGCCTTTGGATACATTGAATAATTTATTCGGCATTGATAGTATGGTCAAAGAGAGGATTATCAGGACTGGCCATTATGTAAATACCTGGAGAATAAAGCCTTACTGGATATTTAAAAAAGACAATGATGCTCAGCAAGACCCCAAAACGGCACATATAAGTGGTGAGTTTCTGGGTAAAAACATTACGCTGCCTTTAGTAAGCTATCGGCCGATTGATGTAAATAATGCCGAGGTCTTGCTTGATACTGTTGAAAATGATGCTGTAGTCCTTCGCAGAAAAGTCGGCAAAGGCGCAGTTTATCTTATTGGTTTCTGTCTGCAGGATACTTATTTTAATACATGGAAAGAATTTGACCAGCAATCCCGTGGCTCGCTTAGGCAGATGGTTCGCTCCATAATCAACGACGCTGGAATAAAGTCACATATCTATTCGTCAAATCCTGATATTGAAGCTTCTTTGCGGGCGAATGATAAGCAGGGTTTTATATTTTTAATCAATCATGAGTCGCTGGAGCCTCAAACACGGATTCTACTCAATGATCTTCCTTTTAAATTTGATAAAATTACTGATTTGGCAACTTCGAAAGAAGTTGATTATACTACCAGCGATGGATATATTGAACTTGAGGTAAATCTTGATTTGGGTAAAACCATGGTACTTAAACTAAACTGATAAATTGAGGTAAAGATGAAGAGTCTTATGTATTCTCTATTGTTAACAATGCTTTTTACCAGCTGGTTGCCTGCCAATGATTGTTTTGAACTGTGGCAGCTTCCTGCTCAGACAATTGGCCAGATGAACAGCTATGTAATAAAAACCGCAAATGACAAAGTGATAGTCATAGATGGCGGCAATACCGGTGATGCACCATATCTGCGAGGTTTTGTGGCGGCGATGGGAAATAAAGTAGATCACTGGTTTATCACTCATCCTCACCCTGATCATGCCGATGCTTTCATCGAGATCATCAAATCTCCGGCTGATTTAAAAATCGGCCATATCTACGGCACAATGCCTGATGAAAAATGGATTTCCGAATACGATTCCAACTACTTATATGTGATTCAAAACCTGAACAAGGCGTTAAAGGAGTCCGGGCGTCAAATGAAACCGCTTAATCCCGGCCAAATTATTGGAATTGATGGTGTAAAGGTTGAAATATTCTCTACTTTAAATCCGGAAATAACTTCAAACGCAATTAACAACTCCAGTTTGGTATTTAAACTGACTGATGACTGCAAGTCAGTTTTGTTTTTAAGTGATCTGGGCGTTCAGGCCGGAAATAAGCTGCTTAAAAGCCCTTTTGTGAACAAACTCAAATCTGATTATGTTCAGATGGCCCATCATGGCCAAAATGGCGTAAGCAGAGATTTTTACGAGAAAGTAAATGCTGATTATGCCCTTTGGCCCACTCCTGTCTGGCTTTGGGAAAATGACAATGGCGGCGGCACAAACAGCGGCCCCTGGAAGACTCTTGAAGTCAGAAAATGGATGGAGGAACTTGGCATAAAGAAAAACTATGTATCAGCTTTCGGACTGGTCAAAACTGGCAATTAGAACACTGGCAAGGAAAGTCAAAACTGTTATCCGGATAAACAAATGATACCAAAAGAGAGAGTAAAATGCTGCCTTGAGTGGCAGGACACAGATCGGGTGCCACTACAGATATATCTTACCCCCGAAATGCATACAAAACTCCAAAGTCACTTCCGTTGTGAGGACATCCTTGAGCCTTTGAAGATCGATTTTCGCAACGTCAGCCCAGCATATATTGGAGATATCAGGCAAAGTGAAGACGGCATTCATTATGATATGTGGGGAGTAGGCTATAAAAAGGTAACAAACAGCAGCGCAGGCACTTACGATGAAGCTGTGATTTTGCCGCTCACTGATCTGCGTACTATGGGTGATGTCGAACATTACCCCTGGCCCAAAGCAGAGAATTTTGATTATTCTCGCCTTCCTGGGTTGTGTCGTCAATTCCAGGATTACGCCGTCTGCATAGGTGATGCGGGCATTCCAGATATATTGAATGGTGTTTCACGCGGCCGGGGTATGGAACGTGTTATGATGGACATTGTGCTGCGCGATGAGGTAGGACTGGCCATAATAGATAAAAGAATTGATTTTTATTACGACTACATTAAACGGTGTCTGGAAATTGCGAATGGAACGGTTGATATTGTTTGCCTCGGCGAGGACTGCGGCAATCAAAACGGCAGAATGTTCTCTGAAAAGGATTTCAATGAGATTTTCCGGCCAAGAATTCAGAAATTTATCGATCTTGCTCATGGGTTCGGCGCCAAAGCCATGATGCATTCGTGTGGCGATAATCATGAACTGATGGATACTTTTATTGAAATGGGTCTTGATATTGAAGATGCCATGCAACCTGAACCTGCCGGTATGGAGCCGGAAACAATACGCAAAAAATGCAAGGGCAAACTGGCGTTTTGCGGGCTCATCAGTACCCAGCAGACACTTCCGTACGGCAGCGTAGAGCAGTGCAGGCAGCAGGCTCGGCATCGTCTAGATGTCATTGCCAAAGGTGGCGGTTATATCTTTTCACCCGCCCATTGCATCCAGCCGGATACACCACTTGAAAATGTTCTTTGCATTTATGAAGAGGTATTGCGGAAAAAGTTGATGTAGGATATTATTTTGATTTAGAATTTCCATAACATTCTTTTTGGCCAAAAAGTTCAAAATGAAACAGGCTAAAACAACTCGAAGCTGTAAAACTTTGGATATGATAACATATTCATTTGGAGAGTGTTCAAATTCACTGGTTATGAATTCTCTTAATGGCTTTGCAATGCTCTATTATACCGACGCTCTTAACCTCAAGCATTCTCTTGCTGGGCTTGGGCTTTTTCTGGCTATTTTCTGGGATGCGGTAACCGACCCGATAATGGGGCATATTACGGATAACACCAGAAGCAGATACGGCAAAAGACATCCTTATCTTTTGGCTGGTGGAATTTTAATGGTGGTTTCTTTTTATTTCCTCTGGTATGTGCCTGAATATTTTGTGTCACAGAATCAGCGGCTTTTCTGGTATCTTGTGATAATGAATATGATAATGAGAACAGGATTTACCATTTTTACCGTGCCATATACGGCTCTTGGCTTCGAAATCTGTACGGATTATTACGGCAGGACTAAACTTCAGGGTATACGAAACGCAATGAACATGGCGGCCAATTTTGCTGGTCCCGCCCTTGCCTGGCGAATATTCTTCAACAATAATCTTGGGACCAGGGCTATTACAGTCCCTGGAAATTATCTGCGCATGGGTACGGTGTTTTCTATAGCCGCCGCCTTTTTTATAGTCGCGGTATTTTTTTTCACACTCAAATATATAAAAGATTCCCGCCATATCAAACGGACCGGCACGAGCATGAAGGCTTTTTTTGTAGATATGTATCAGATCGTTACAGATATTTATTCCAGATGGGTTTTCTTATTTATGTTCGTAGTGATTTTGGGAATTGCACTGGTAAGCGCATTGCAGATGTATCTGTATGAACATTTTATGATTTTAACCGGCTTCCAAAAGACAGTAACCCACGGCGGTTCTATGATTGGAATGGGTCTGGGAGCCTTGCTGTCATCATTTTTCGTCCGAAAGTTTGATAAAAAAGGAGCAGTGTGTTTTGCTGTTTTATGGGGTACTTTTTGTAACTGCCTTCTTGCGGTGGTTTTCCTCAGCGGTTTGCTCAAGCCTCAGCAGGCTATCGGAAACTTTCCTATTTCATTTCTTTTCTTTGCCTTTTTCCATGCCAATTTCTGGCTGAGCAACGGAGTTATGCTGCCTATTGCGATGTCAATGATGGCGGATGTTTCAGAGGTGAACGAGATTAAAACCGGTATAAACAAGGACGGTGGGTACGCCGCTGTTTTCAGTTTCGCCATGAAATGCTCCTCTGCCATTGCAGCGCTTGGCTCAGGATATATTTTAACTTTTATTGGCTTTGAGGCACAAAAACAAATCCAGACAACTCAGGCGGTCTGGAACCTCTGTGCCTCCACTTTGCTTGTAGGACCGGCAATTTCAGTTACCGCGCTACTTCTGATAATAAAGTACCCTCTCAGTAGTGTAAAACTTGAAGATATCAGAAACTCCAAGGACCTGGGAAAAACTGAGACAAATGAAAAATATTGATGGTGGGAATATGTTAATGAACAAAAAACTTATTAATTTACTTGCGGCTTTTTTAATTTTTATATATTTATCAGGAATTTACGGATGCAAGGATAAACAACAACAAAGCGATTCTATTGTAATCAGTTTGGATTTAGATAATGAGTTGATTCGCAAAGAATTGCAGTTTTACTTTGACAAAATCTTTGAGCAAGATTTGGCCATTATAAATAGTCAGGCTGATGAAAACGCAAAAATTATTATTGGCACTCCCCAACATAAACTCATAAATGAAGCAGTTGAATCAGGGCTTTTGAATTTGCCTGAAGGCCAAAATGCCGACCAGGGTTACACAATCAAATCTATTGAAAACAAGATATATTTAGCTGCAAAAAGTGACCAAGGTCTGCTTTATGGCTTATATGAACTTTTAGAACAATATGGCTGTTACTTTCAAGTCAACGGCGAGATCATTCCAGAAGAAAAACCTTTTTATGTGAAACACTTGGATATAACGGAAAAACCTGTTTTCAAATATCGCGGCCTTTTGCCGTGGGACAATTTTCTCTGCGGAATGAGCGGATACAATCTTGAGCATTACCAATTGCTTATCGACCGCATAACCCGTATGAAATTCAACATGCTGCAGTTTCATTTTTATCCGGGTATGGCATTTTTTACAGAAGAATGGGATGATAATCCTGTTGATCCGACTTGTATCGGCATGCCTGTTGATATATTCGAAACACAAGGGGCTGTTGCCGAGGAGACTTTTGGCGGTACCGAATATTTCGCCCCGAAATCTTATGTTGAAAATATTGGCAATCCAAGGGCCCAGGCCGAGGCTGTTCAGGAGATGTTCAGAAAAGTGCTGGATTATGCTCACTCACGAAAATTCAAAACCACCGTGGGTTTTGAATTAATGCTCCCTCGTGGTGGAAATTTCACATATACTAAAAAACCAAACGAGAATAGCGGAGGGCATAACTTTATAAATCCGCTTGACGAGGTTAATGTAAAAAAATCGGTACAAAGGCTGCAAAATTTAATGGAAGTTTATCCTCAATCTGATTATTACTGGTTGTGGCAAAGTGAAGGCAGAGGATTCCTGAGCCGTAATGCGGGTAATGAATCCGGAGCAAGGGAATTTAGAGAGAAATATCACCACTGGGCACAAAAATCTGAAATGTTCGGTGGTGAGCATTTGGCGGGAGATATTGATTATGCCTATATTTTCAAAAAGGTTGTACAAGCGTTAAGTCCTGAAGCAAGGTCAAAGCTTTCAACCGCCGGATGGAGCATCGGACATCTTTTTCCAAATATCAATGAAGAGATTCCTCGTGAGGTAATATTTGCTTCTTTAAATAATTATTCTCCTTCCGCTGCGATAGACGAACAACTCGAACATTTTAAAGTGGCGAGAACAGACAGAAGGACATGGATGATAGATTGGTGGGAATTTGACGGCAATCAATGGTTCCCTCAGTTCAGGGTGAACTGGCAACAGAAAATGTATGATATGTGCGTACAATTTGGTGTCGAATCCGTGACTCTGGTAGGCTGGAAATTATCAGGCTTAGAACACAATATTCGCTACCTATCTGAATTCGCATGGAACCCTGAACTAAGCGGCAAGATGTTTTATGCATCGTATATAAAAAGAATATTCGGCAGTCAAAATCGAAACCTGGTAGAGATTTTTAATGATTATGATGCTTATGAACCCCACTCACCTCCAGCTGCCGCTTTTGATTACAGGGACATGCTTTTAGGGGCTGGATGGAGTTCTTTGGGCCTGCCAAGACTGCCTCAGACCGCTGAACTGCTCAATAGAGATAAATGGAAACAGAGAGTTGCTCAGACAAAAGATATTATAATGCGACAAAATGCCCTAATAAAGAAAGATAAAATAGCGATCGAAGCTATTGAAAATGCTGCACTGGCTAAGAACGCCAAAAACACTAAATGGGCTCGAATACTGTTAAACAGGTTGAAATTCAGAGTTTTATATCTAAGATCCATGCTGGCGTTTAATGAAGGGGTTTTGGTTTTTAATGAAACAGCCAGTGAAAAAGACTTTGGAACAGCAAAAAAAGCAACATTACCTGATTTCAAGAACTCAGTTGAATTGGCGCAGCAGGCGATAGAAAAATATGCCGAACTGATAGACAATCGAAATGACCTGGGCGTAATAGCTCAGCTTAATGAACAGTATTATCAAATAATGAAAATGAATTATGCGAAAGCCCAAAAAACAAGCAGTTATGCGACAATTGACTGGGGCACTTTCCGTATAACCCCTGCGATTCAATTTGATTTCTCCGACCCAAAAACCATCAAACACCGGGACGGCAAAACAGATATAGCAAATTATAAGGAAAACGGCAGAAACGTAATAAAAGTTTCGATTGGAGAAGATAACGTAAATTACAATTCTATATTTGTACACTCTGATCCCATTTGCCTGAATCAAGCTCCTTTCTTGGACTTTGAAATAAGAGTAATTAATGAAAATCCGCTTGCTTTTATGTTTCAGGCTGAAGGCAGTGAAAAATATTACGCTTTGAATATAATTGGGAAGCAGGATTCATACACTAACTTAGATTCTGTTAGCAGCGATAATATCGCAGACGGCCAATGGCACAGAATAACCTGGGACCTGCTTAATCTATACAAAGAAAATATTTCAGCAACCAGACCGCCGATAATAAAAAATTTAATTTTAGGGTCGTGGGAACCTGCTCAAGACGCCGCGGTTGTGGAATTTAGAAATTTTAATATTGGCAAAAGGAATACGCTGGACTAAGTGTTGCCTTAAACATCACAAGATAATTAGAATCTCAAATAGAGTCTATTGCTTATCTATAAGCTTTACCGAATATATCTTTCTTGCGGGAATAATGGTTTTAAGTTCCCAAATTTCAGGAATCCCGTTTTCTGTGGGAAAGTCCTTTTTGCGGTATTTTATCTCAAATAAAATATCTTCCTGAGTATAATTATAGTACAAAATCTTGTCATCAAATCTCGTAGCCAGCAGACCGTTTATTCTATTATCGATCAATTTAGCATTGGAATCGGGCCTGTTAATATAACAGCCTGTCCGGGTGCAAAGACTCCCCAACATTTGAGCGACTTTTTTGTTGGCACAATCCCGGCAATCAACCGTCAGCACAAATCCTTTGCCGAACCTTTTTATCCATTTGTCAAGAAATTTGTTGGATTTGTCAATTTCCTTAAGAGAAGGGATGCTTGAAGAAATCTGTTTTTGCCACAGGTCACTGCTACCTTCAATATCTTTCATTTCATTGCTTTGGAGCACAATAAAAGCTCCGCCGTTGGCGATCCAATTGTGTACTTTTTGCCAGGCATCCCTGTCGAGCCAATTGGCACCGGCAAGAATCAGCTGATCAATTTTGAGTGATTCCAATGCCCCTGTTATGATCATGCGGTCATCAAGTATTTCATAATCCGTAACTTCCCTGAGAGGCTCGGATAATTCAATCGCGGGCTTAGACCACGGCTGATCCGGGTCCAGCCAGTGGTCAAGAGTAGGATGCCAGAGGGCCACTGTCGTTCGCGGAGGTTCTCCGGTCAGATACTTCTTATATTTTTTAAAATACTCGATACCTCTTACAAGATTTTGAGGATAATCAAACCATGTTTGAGTGCCGTTGGAAATATCCATAAAAATCCTGTTTAACTGGCGTTCGGCGGGGACATCCCCGGGCGGTTCTGTATAATATGGCACATTGTAATGCCTGCATGCCGAACTGACCCTTCGGGTGGCGAAATATCCTATATCGCCCGGTGACTGACATGCGAGATTTAATCTTGACATAGCTTCGATATGCCTGCCTTGATCATTGCCCAGCCGGGGATGCTCAGATCCATAGCCGAGACTGGCGATAAGCTCCTTTTGTGGGAAGTATTGCCTAATTATGGAACTAACCTGCTCCATGCTTAAAACCCAGGCTTGGTGATACCAGTCAATGAAGTCCACCCAATATCTTCTGGCCTGGGCCGATGTTTTTATCTCGGGCAGTATTTTTTCCGGCAGGGGCATCTCAATTTTATCAAAGGATTTAAAATTTGTGCCCCATGCCGCATTAAGACTGTTGAGCTGAGTGTATTTTTTCAACATCAATTTTCTGAAATCAGCTTTGGCGTGTTTGTCGCCGCACCAGTAGCCGGCACCGGCATTTTCCTGCGGCACGAGCCATTTTGTCATACCATTACTATATCCGACTTCACCGTATTCAGACGGCATGGCCATTCTGATAAAATCAATATCTGAGCCCAAATTGGCGTAAAGCTCTTTGTAAAAACGCTCAAATATCCGCTGTAGATCCGGCGACCAGAGCGAAAGTTGCGGGATGCTTTTGCCTGTCTCAAGATTGACATAGCCCACAAATTTATCAGAGTTAAGATACCATTTGGGGGGGAAATGCAACCAGCAGAAAATATTATATCCCAGCTCAGCCGATTCTAGCTTCATCGCCCCATCAAGGTAAGGCCGCCAATTCCATTGCCTCGGTTTTTGTTCGGCCCATGCCCAGGTTATATAATCACACATAGAACCACAACTTGTGCGTTTAAGAGTTTTAATCAGGGCATCATCCACGATATCACCGCTGGTTCCGGTAAGCTGGTTTTCAATACCCCAATAATCCATAAACATCCCGACGTGCAGATTACCGCTGTAAAACCGTATTTGCGTCGGCCCTATTCGGGGTTCCTGCCCGATATCGGTAGCGCTGGTCGCTGTTGTGTAAAAAACAGCTATAATAATGGTATAAAATAATACAGTAAATCTATGATTAAATAACTTATAATTCAAAATCTTTCTCATTTAACCTCCAATACGACAAAACATTACATCATTAAATTGCATCAACGGAAAATGCTGGATTATGGCTTCGCATTGACTTTACATTGTATATGATAAAAAAACTGGATATAATTGGCAATCCTATTCCTACCATTTAAAAAAATATATGAATAATGTCTGTTGCATAAACAATAGCTCTTTAAAAAAGTAACAGCCGCATTTATGATTTCGGTACTTTGGGCCATGACTTTTGGTCTTTTTTAAGTAAAATATAAGGCTAAACTGACTCGATTTTACAACTGTCCAATTTTGATTTTCCTAAATGTGCCGAACGTGCCAATTTGCTATCGCCGTACGACACATTTATTCATAATGAGACCACATTCGCAAAACTTTTACAATATGCTGATCATTGAGCACCTGATAGACCAAACGATGTTGTATATTAATACGACGTGAATACGCACCACTCAAATTGCCAACAAGTTTTTGATAAGGCGGCGGAGTCTGCCATGGATTTTTTTTTAGAATATCAAGTAGCTTTTGAGCGTTACTTTTTAAACCAGAAGAAACAAGTTTTTTTGCATCTTTTTGGGATTGCTTTGTAAAAACAACTTTGTAACTCACCAGTCCAATACCTCAGAACACTCTTTTACATCGGCTTTCATACCTTCAACAATGCTTTCACCCATACCAGGTATTGCCTGCAAATAAAGTGTTTCTTGAATTGCTGAAAAATCTTCTTCTGAAATTAGAACTCCAGATCCACGTTTTCCGGTTATATGAATAGGCTCATGAGATTGCTTTACCATATCCAGAAGCTTATATAGTTGTTTTCGGGCGTTAGTAACTGTAATAGTAGTCATAATTAACCTCAATTCTTAAAAACGTACACAATAACGTACATAATAATATACAAAAAGTCAAACTAAAAGTTCAAATCTGAATTGTTATTTTAGTAAAGTAGTTAACTTCGGTGCTTTTAAAGAAAGCAAATTGTTTAAAACTTAACTTGCAAAACCTCATTTTTATGCTATAAATGCATATAATGAAATTCGGCTGACTTTTGAAGCGCTACTGAAACAGGTTTTATATTGTTTTGTGGTGGGTTGATAGCCATATTATTGTTAAAGCTCTCAGAAGCTAAATATGAAGCTTGCTGTTATTTGCAGAAAAAAGCACCGTCTCTGATATTCAAAGAAACGGCGCTTCGGTAATTTTACAATCCTTTGTATTACTGCTGGTTTGGGAATTGAAACTGTGGTTCTGCACGTTTATTTTCATCTTTGCCTGTAAAGGTCTCTACAATATGTGCAGTAACGTCCTGTTGTTTGACATCATCTGCTGCGTATGCAATTTCCAGAGCAATGATTTTAACACCAGCAGCATTTGCAGCTGTAGGAAGGGCCTTTCCCACATCCTGCTGAAACTGCTCAATAATTTGAGTTCTTTGCTGTTCAAATTGCTGTTGTAATTGCATTGCTTTTTCCTGGTCATTTTGCTGCTGAGCTTGCTGTATGGCAGTTTGGAGAGAAGCGTATTTCTCCATTAATTTGTCCTGTAAAGGATGCTGCTCAAAAGCAGTCTGGGGGTCGTAGGTGCCAATCTTAAAGGTCCCTTTACTATCGTTTTCAGAAGAAGTTTGAAAAGATGGAACTTGGTCTTGTGCATTCAATTGTCCAGTAAACATTGCTGCTGAAATCAGGATTCCTGTTGTCAGGGCAACCAGCAGTACGAACTTGTTTGTGTTACGATGAATCATAATTAAATTTCCTTTCTTCTAAGACCGGCCTTATCTCTGTAATGACCTGCTCGCCGGTTATGGAGAAGGCCATCGACATGTCTTCTTAATTCTCAACTATTAACTCAGTTTTGTGGCCATTCTGTTGAGGTATCTTGTTGTTCTTGCTGATAGAGAGGTTCCTCAGATTGATTCGACTGCCTATCTTCCGGAGACCACTCTTGAGGTTGCTGGGGTTGCTGAGGAGGCGGTGAATAGGGTGTTTCATCTTCGCATCCTACAAAAATTAGTCCCATTGAGATGACAAGAATAATGGCTGTCGTTTTTTTTAAAATTTGCATTGTCATTTTTAATCTCCTTATTTAAAATTTTAACAAAAGTTGAGATTATCCGAAGCCCTCGGTCGGACCCCAACCAGATTAAACTCAGTTAAGCAATACGCGAAAATCAGGGTGGTGCTCGCGATGCCTCTTGGCCTGTTTTGAATTCAGTCATCTAAATACTCCTTAGAACTTAATTAAAATCACAAATACGGTTTTTTGAAAAGTGCTATAAAATCAGGATATAGTTTTAACTTCATCTACGTTAATATCTTGCACTGTCTTTTTTATATAGGGAATCTGTCGCGGGTTAACGCTCAATTCATGGACACCCATTGCAAGGAGTTTCTCAGTTACACTAGCCTGGCCTGCGAGTTGTCCGCATATTCCCACAGACTTGCCGTTGGTTGCCTGAGCCACACCCTGTAATAAGCAAAATATAGAGGGGTGATCATGAATAAAGTAATCAGCTACCTCAGCGTTTTCGCGACTTGCTGCCATAGTGTATTGCGTCAGATCATTAGTGCCTGTATTAAGAAAATCGCTGTATTCTGTTATAGACTCAGCACATAAAGCAGATGCTGGTGTCTCTATCATACTGCCCAACGGTGGCAGTTGTTGACAAGACAGATCATTTGCGGCTTGTGTGTAAAATTCTCGAACAGCGTGCATGTCAGATTCCACAGTTACCATCGGTACCAATACTCTTACCGAACGGGAAAGAGAAAGTCGTAGAAAAGAGCGTAGCTGTGTAAACAGCAAGTCAGGAAATTTCAGAAGAAAACGCACCCCACGTAGTCCCATTAACGGCTCAGAGATATTAGTATGGTTAAGAAACGGTAACAACTTGTCGCCGCCTACGTCAAGCAGCCGCAATGTGACAGATGTGTTTGTATCAAAAGGTGCCAAAGTTTTTTCCAGAGCCTCAAGAAGCTCATCTTCACTTGGGAGTTCATCGCGCCCAAAGTATAGATGTTCGGTCCGATACAGACCGACACCATCGGCACCATTCTTTATTGCAAGCTCGGCATCTTCCCGACAGGAAATATTTGCCATAACGTCCACTTCAATACCATCACGGGTTCTGGCTCTTTCAAACGCATACTGTTTGGCAATTGCAAAACTAACTGACATCTCATCTTGTTTCTTGTGAAATTTTTCCTGCATTATTTCATCAGGATTAACAAAAACAGTTCCTTCCGTGCCATCCACGATCACGTTTTCTCCCTGAGCTATTTGCTGGACAGCATTGTCTATAGATACCGCAGGTATATCGAGTTCACGCGTGAGAATGGCTGCATGACTGGTCTGCCCTCCGCGTTCAACGATCACGCCGGAAACAGCCCTCCGAGAAAAGTATACCGTGTCGGATGGAAGTAGCTGAGATGCAACAACAATTGTATTCTCGGGCAGATTCGCCAATCGGTGAGATACCTGTCCCGTAAGTGCTCTTAATACTTGTCTGGTCAGGTCAGCAATATCATCTGCACGCTCAGCCAACCTGTTATCGTCAGCATGGCGAAACCTTGCTTCTAACCGACGAAAGACCGCGAGAACCACAAACTCGGCATTGACACAACTTCTTTTTATTGTCTCATATATTTCTTGAAGCAGTGAAGAATCGCTAAGTATTTCTACATGCGACCTGAGAATACCCGCAAAATCCTCATTGAGTTTTCGCTCCACTTCTTTTTCATTTTTTTGTAAACGTCCTCGTACTGCATCAAAAGCTTCTTCGATACGTTGATATTCAGTTTCTACCTCGTTGGCACCAATATAATATACTTCTTGCCTATGCTGCAGAACATCCCTATATATAAATGTCTTTCCCATACCCGCACCAGGTGAGATACCATAACCGGCGAGTTTGTAATTCTTTATTTTTTGAGACATATTTGTTTCCTCGGATTAAGGTAAAACCAATTCGCGCACCTTCTTGATAAGATCATCTATATCAAAAGGCTTATCAAAAACCTCCACTGCGCCCAATTTTTTCGCCATCCTGTGAGTTTCTTCATCGCCAAAAGCGGTAATAAAAATCGTTGGCGGGCAGGCTTGAGCGCAATTTAGGTCATTGATAATTCTCAAGGCATCCAGACCGCCCATCTTCGGCATTCTAATGTCAGAGATGACAACATCAAAACTTTTATCCGTAGAAGAGGAGACATTTCCCCCAAAGTTGTGAATGCAAGAAAGTAGCCAATCGAGTGCCTTTGTACATTTAGTGACCCGGTAGCCTTGTTGTATAAGTGCTTCTGACAACATGTTGAGCATCTCCTCATCGTCTTCTATGAGCAGAACGTGAGGAGATTGATCACAACCAGAAGATTCCTCGAGCTTCGCATTAATTTTTTTTGGTTGTTTTGTCGACATATTTTTGCTTCCCTGACTAATATAAATAAAATTGTTCTATGGTAGCAATGAGCAACAGCTATGCCAGTACATGCTGAATATGAGTAAAAAGAACATAAGTCGTTGCTATTGAAGATCTTATTCAGAAGAGATGAGTATTTTTTTGGAATGGTCAATTAGAGGATAACGATTTGTTCTGTGTCATGTCGGCACACTGAGACATAATAGCGCGCACCAAAGGTTTGCTAAATACCCCAGTTTTCAAGCTTTCGATACAACGTACGCCGTCCAAGCCCAAGGATACGTGCGGCAACACTTTTATTGCCGTTAACTGCCTTTAAAACATGCTCAACATACTGTCGTTCAACGTCCTCCAGAGTCAGCAACTCTTCCGGGTTGCTTCCTCCAAGAACCACTTGAGAACTCTTATAGTTTCTGATTTTCTCAGGCAAATCCTCGACAGCGATTTCCTCAAATCGAGTCAGCGCTGCTGCATGTTCCATGGCATTTCGGAGTTCTCGAACATTGCCGGGCCAACCATAAGCTAACAACTTTTCAGCCGTAGCGGGAGAAAATCCCTTTACCGGTTTCTCGTCGCGATGCGCAATAGTTTGAAGGAAATACTGGGCAAGCAGCAGGATATCGCTGCCGCGAGTCCGAAGAGACGGAACATTTAGCCGCACAACATTAATACGGAAAAATAAGTCCTCTCTGAATAGCCCCTCTTCGACGGTTGCTTCCAGGTCACGGTTAGTTGCTGCGACAATCCGTACATCGGTCTTTAGTTCATTGTTCTCGCCAATAGGACGAATCGAGCCGGTTTCCACAGCCCGCAAAAGCTTTGGCTGAAGCTCCAGTGGTATTTCGGCGATTTCATCCATAAATAAAGTGCCTCCATCGGCTTCCAGAAACAGACCCCGTCTGTCTGAGCGGGCGTCTGTAAAAGCTCCCTCTGCATGTCCGAACAATTCGCTTTCCAGTAGCATCCCGGGCAGGGCAGCGCAATTAACAGGAACAAAAGGTGCTTTTCGGCGTTTACTATTGCGATGCAAAGCACGGGCAACCAATTCCTTACCTGTTCCGGATTCACCGGTGATCAGAACCGGTACCTGCTGGTCAGCGATGCGGGATATCCGATCAAATAACCGTTCCATGACAGGACTTCTGCCTATAAACTCACCAAAATCCTCTGCGTTCCTGCGTTGTTTTCGTTGTTCTTTTGTTTCTGTTTAC
>CAZITB010000029.1:0-9839 GCA_964542055.1 uncultured Candidatus Kuenenia sp. | reverse complement strand
TCCTCTGCGTTCCTGTGGCTTTGTTTTTTTAAAAATTTTACCTGTTCCTGAAGCGAGCGATGTTTTAAGGCCCTGTTAATAACTATGGAGAGGATGTCCATTTCTATCGGTTTTGTAACGAAATCATAGGCTCCTGCCCGAATTGCCTCAATAGCTGTATTAAAACTGCCAAAAGCGGTAATCACGATGACCGGCACATCGGGACGATTTTGGGAAAGTCGATTGCAGAAATCAATCCCATTGAGTCCGGGCATTTTTAGGTCAGTTATGACCGTATCAAAAGACTTACGCATAAATATCTCAAAAGCCTTTTCTGCACTGGTGTGCCATTGAACACAGTGGCCTCGCTGCGTTAAGTCATCATGCAACATTTCGCACATGCTCTGATCATCATCAACAATTAAAATGTGTCCAGATATCATAAGGACTCCTGTGGGATATATACAGTAAAACAGCTTCCTTTACCTTCTTCGCTGATAACATCAATCCAGCCCCTATGCTCTCTAACGATGCCGTATGTTATAGACAAGCCCAAACCCGTGCCTTCTCCTACATCTTTGGTGGTAAAGAAAGGATCAAATATTTTAGATAGATGGTCTTGAGCAATTCCTACACCCTTATCATTGACTGTAATTTGTAGAAAACGCCCTTTATGACTTTCGACGTCTTGTGGAGGACTTGTCGTTATAGATTTCGCTGCTACAATAACATCGCCTCCTTCAGGCATTGCCTGAAGAGCGTTTTCAAGTAGATTCGTAATAACCTGCTGAATCTGTACGGGATCAATGTTTACCAGAAGCGAAGAAGATTCTTGCGGAGGTTCCATCCGGACACTGGCGTTATAGCCAAGGCAGTTTACCAACTCTACTGCCTGGCGAACCACATCGCCCCCATTGGTTTTAACCCGTTTTGGAGGGCGTTGTCTGGCGAAATCAAGAAGGTGACGGATTATATTTGTCATTCGCATTGCCTGAGACTTTATTGTTTCGGCGTTATCCTGAATCTGTTCGGTCTTGAGGGTCTCTGCGCGATCTTTAATCATTCCCGCTCGTCCGCTTATTACGTTTAAGGGTGTCCCCAGTTCGTGTGCAACACCAGAAGCAAGTCGTCCAATCGTCGTAAGACGGTCCATATGTCGCATCTGCTCCATAGCTGCAACACGTTTCTTGGTTTCAGTTATCTCGCGTTCCCAGGCCGTATGGAGTTTTGTGCACATATCATTCAAGCAGCGAGCAAGTGCCGCAAGTTCATCGTGTCCACGAAGCACAAGCCAGCCTCTCATATCTCCTTCACCAATACGTTTAATTCGTTCCTGAAGTTTACTCAGAGGGCGACCTATTATGACAAATCCCAGCAACAGCATAACAGCACCGCTTACCAGGAAAACAAAACTGCCGGCGATCGCTTCGCGAGTCCACGCATTCTGCAGATATCTGCTCCTTTCCTTTAATGTCTCAGCCAGTTGAATAACTCCATCTGTTTCAGGGATATCCAAGGGAATGAAAAAATATTGGACTTCACCTCTTTTGCTCCGCTGCTGACGTAATGATACGGTTTCGCCGTTTTTCAGCTTAATCAAAGAATCCTCATTAAGTTGATTATTGAGGCCGTTGTCACCTTCAAATGGTTTCCATGAAATATGAATTGGGTGTTCGTTCAGATTGAACTTTTCGGCCAGTTTTATCGCCTGGTTCCGACCGTTCGATAACCACATATTTTGAACGGAAGTCGTTATTATATTTCCTAATAACAAAGCATCCCGTTGAATGTCAGTATTAAGGCGCTCGGTTTCCCGCTTAACCGTCAAAAAACCTTCAAAAGTGCGGATAACAAATAGCACGACGATAAGCACCAGAACAAATTTTAAAGTAACTTTCATAATAACCTCGATTAAACCATTGCTATCAAAGCATCATTACAGCCATTTTTTGGATAGTGTTAATCTCATAAATTGACTTCGTAAAATCAGTATAGTCGAAAGTTAAAGGATTTTCAACCTTGCCCTGCCGGGGCTTCCTGTAGTCTTTGTTTCTGCTTTGGCGTTTTTCGATGACTGTAGTTGCGCTTTCAATCAATCGTATTGGCGGTCAAGTTCGGAAAGGCTCTTTGCCGACTGTGATTGCCAGCCTATCGATTTGAGTGGGTTCAGCAGCTTCGCAAACTGTCATATTTAAAATACGATGGAAGTAAAAATCGCAGCAAATACGGCAGATGAATAAAGCAGCTCATCCTTGGTATGCAAAAAAAATTAAGTACCTTTCCATGAATGCCAAACCAAAATCGGCTTATAATATATACCATGGCAAAACTTCAATACCTCTACTGTAGATGTGATCGAGTCCACCAAGTCGGTTTGTGTGCCTGCCAGAGGTATCATGGCAACAGGATGCTATAGTCACAAATGCATGGACCCCAGAGTGGGTAATTTTAATGAAGGAGAGATTTTACCCGAATATGTTCATATAGCTGATCTTTTGAGGAAAAACGGTTATGGTACATATGGAATTGGTAAAGCCCACAACTTCTTGATGAAGGTTGGAAGTTCTTTAAGAATATGATTGGCGGGGAAATATTTTTCAGCAAAACACATCTACCGAAAAAACAAGAACTTAAAAACACAGAATGCCTCATATCATCAATGACCCTTGACAACAACGCCATTTTGCGTATAGTTATCTCCATATTAGCTCAGTTAACAGGATATGAATGGGAAATGTAAAACACAAAAGGAACATTAAAATTTTGTTGCTTGTTGAAACAAGCAGAGCTTGTGGACGAGGCATTCTTTACGGTTTTGTTCACTATTCACGCCTTAATGGTCCTTGGACTTTCTATAAATCCCCTCCGTATTACCGTACTAAAGAAAAAATGGGGATTGAATTGAACCGGCTCCGGAAATTAAAGATTGATGGTATTCTCTTTTGCGGGGAAGGGCAGCATGCAGATCAAATTAAAAAAATTAAAATCCCTTCTGTGATGGTTGATGTTAAAGAAACCATAGAAGGATTGATAAATGTGATTGGAAATTGCGATTTAATCGGATCGATGGCCGCAGAACACTTTCTTGACCGCGGATATTCCAATTTCGCTTATTGCGGTTACGATGATATTCATTGGTCGAGAGAAAGACGTGATGCCTTTGTTGAGCATTTGAAAAGAAAAGGCTTTAACGTAAACATTTATAAAATGACAACCAAAAATAATTGGACGCTAGAACAAAATCATATGGCAAAATGGCTCAAATCACTTGAAACACCACTTGCCGTGATGGCCTGTAATGATGATTGCGCACAGACCATTACAGAAGCATGCAAAATCTCAGGTCTGAAAATCCCAGATGATGTAGCTGTACTTGGCGTAGATAATGATGAATTACTATGCCTTACAACCGACCCGCCACTGTCAAGTATCAGCCTTGACTTCGAAAAAGCCGGCTATGAAGCTGCTGCGGTTTTGCATAAAATGATTACAGGTAAAAAAGTTTCAGATGAGGAAAAAGAAATAACTCTTAATCCGGTGATCGTTAAAACCCGACAGTCCACTGATCTTATTGCCATATCTGACGATGAAGTGAGTAAAGCTCTCGCATTCATTCGTAAAAACTATAATCAGCCAATCCAAGTTGAAGATGTCGTAAATTCCACAACTAAGGGCAGAAGAACCCTAGAACAAGATTTTAAAAAACACATTGGAACATCCATTCTTGTTGAGATTAATAAGGTTCGTATTGAGCATATATGTAGTCTCCTTACCGAAACTACCATGCCCATTTCTCAAGTTGCAAAAGCCCTCAATTTCAGGGACATACCGCATTTTAGCAGATATTTTCAAAAGATTAAAGGAATTACACCTTTACAATATAGAAAAAAGCATACAGTGTTTAGCATGAACAATATTTTAAAGAACTGAAAGTGTTGTAACTGTTTACCTGTAGAGTATGTAATTGTCAACTGCAAATGGGACCACTGATAGATATCATTAACGTTATTAAAAACGTTGACAAAGCCATAATCCGCAACTGCGGCATGACTTGATCAAATTTATTTGGTGCTGCGCAAAAAGGAGATAAATTTACGCAAAATGGCGTTGTTGTTAAGGGCTGTACTTGTTACTATGAAACTTGAAGAAAGTGGTTTGTTTACGAACCAAAGCGTGATTGTAAAGTGTTATTTATATTAAAATTTTTGGAAAGATGATATGAGTTGGAGTCATCGAGATCGAGTACAAGCTTCCCTGAATCATGAACAGGCAGATCGCTGTCCAATTCAAGTAAGTTTTACCCCTGAATTCGCCGGCAGACTTATGAAAGAAATGGGTCTCAATTTAGGGAAGAAACATAATCCACATGGGGGTGGGAATCCTTATGCTCTTGAAATTGCCACAGAACAAGATATGTTGTTGACTTCAGTTGGGTGGGCCAACTGTTACTACCAGCAACAGGATCGGTACGTTGATGAGTGGGGAGTCGGCTGGGAAAAATGTTTTTATGAAACGCCGTTTGGGCAAGGGGCCTATACTGAAATTACAGGAAATCCTCTTGCCGATGACAAAGCAATAGACTCCTATTGTCCCCCAGACCCTATGCGTCCTGAACTTTATGAACAATCAGAATCTATGATCAAAAATTTCAAAGATGAATATTATATTGTTGGTGTGGCAGTTACTACTATTTTTGAAACGGCTTGGGCACTGCGTGGTTTAGAGCGGTTGCTTATGGATTTGGCAGTAAACGCAGACTTGGTCCAAAGAATACTTGACATTCCATACTTGTATCATCTCGAAGTTGCTAAAAAATTGACACGTTTAGGTGTTGACATGATCTGGATCGGTGACGATGTTGGTACGCAAAAGGGTATGTTGATAAGTCCGGCCACATGGCGTTACTTTCTAAAACCACGCATGAAAAATTTCGTAAAAACTATCAAAGAAATAAATCCAGAACTCAAGGTTGCTTATCATTGCGACGGAAAAATATATGATATTGTTGAAGATCTTATTGAGATCGGCATAGATGTATTAAACCCAGTACAACCAGCCTGTATGGACCCCGCTACAGTTAAAGAAGCATTTGGTGATAGATTATGTTTCTGGGGTACCATCGATGAACAGCATACTTTGCCATTTGGTTCTGCTTTTGATGTCAAAAAAGAAGTTTGTAACCGAATAAAAACTGTAGGTAAAAATGGAGGCTTAATTTTAGGACCTACCCATCATGTACAGTTGGATACACCAATTGAAAACTTTTATGCAATGATGGAAACAGTATTGGGTAAAAGTGTAGTCCGACAAAGGCAAAAAATAAGGGAATATAAACAGGTCAAAAAGGAGTTTACACAGCCAAGTTTTATTAAATAATTTATTAGTTTAATTTTTAGGAGATTTAAGTGATGAATAAGTATTTATGTTTAATTCTAATAGTTGCAATTAATTGTGTTGCCCATGCAGATACTTGGTGGTGGTCCGCAGATGGCGGTGATGTTAATTTCAACAATCCTGCTAATTGGCTGTATAACGATACCGAGGTTCCAACAACCGCTCCGTCATCCACAGAAACACTGAATATTGACGATGATGTAAGCTTGGGCGGTCCTGTTCTTGATGATGCAGGAGCAGCTGCAGGGATATGGGTGGCACCTACAACCGGCGGAACGCTAACGATTGGCAGTACAGGTCAATTAGTAGTCTCCGGAGACATGTGGCTTGGCGGGGTAGCGGCTGCTGTAGATGGTTCCAATGATGCAACGGTCATAATGGATGGAACTTTAGAGCTAGGCAGCCTTTATATTGGTCAGAATGCGGGCTCATATGGTGAGTTTTTTGCTAACGGCAGTAACCTTAAAGTAAATAATAATCTGCAAATTGGAAATACCGATGCTTTAGAGGGCTATCTTGAAGTAAACGGAACACAAGTTACGGCCGGTGCGTTATGGATGGGTAACGGCACTGCAAACGCACATATGGTAATTAATAGCGGCAGCGTTAGGACGGGTACCCTGGTTGTGGGAAATAACGGGGCAACCGGTCAAAGCCTGATCGATATTTACGGCGGAACATTGTCAAGTAGTTCTTTATGGCCTCAGACGAGCCAGAGTTATATTAATCTGGCCGGTGGTTCTTATGAGTTAAGAGGTGGTGACACAACAGGCACATTGCAAAGTCATATTGATAACGGAAAAATTACCGGATACGCTACCAGCCCAGGCGTAAGTAACCCAAGGGCAACCTTTAAATTTTTATATACGTCGGGTGTGGGCACAAAGGTTTGGGCCGAAATACCAGATCTTGCAATACCTGGGGTCCATCTCCAGCAAATGAATATAACCTCGACGGTATAGACGTTTCAAACGATGCAAATTATCTTTCCTGGGAGCCTGGCGACAATCCTCAATCTTATGTACTCTACTTTAGCGAGGTAATTGAAGACGTAAACTCTGCTATCGACAGCAGCTCACCGGCTTATATCGGCACAATAACACACACGGGAGCGGCAGCAGATACACAGTATTACCCAATATCAAGCCTGGCATTGGAGCTTGGCAAAGATTACTACTGGCGTGTTGATCAAGTTGACACCAGCAGTGTTCTCCATAAAGGCGATGTTTGGTCATTTGATATTGACAATTATATTTATGTTGATTCCTTTGATTACGCGGACGCCCCTATAACTGATACCTGGACAAACAATGGTATAGTTTCGTTAACTCTTGGTGATACAGACGATTTTATATCGGCCGAGTTCAATAACGGTGGATCAATGGTCAGAGTCCCGCCATTGAGTGATTTCACAAGAGATAGTGTAGCTTCTATGCGGATTCGTTACAGGGCTCAATCTGATGTTTCAGGTCTTAACTTGTATGTTACTCTTGATGACGGTTCGCAATCTGCGACCTTGACAAAAAATATTGTTTATGCCGATGATGATTGGGAGAACTGGAATATTGACCTGTCAGATTTTACTGGCATTGATCTTACAAGTATTGGCTCGATCAAATTGGGCAGTACGACCGGAAGCGGTACTGTTGATATTACGGGCATAAGGCTTTATATACAAAGATGTGTGGGTGATTTTGCTCCTGTCGGTGATCTAAACGGAGATTGTAAGGTTGATTTTGAGGATCATACATTAATAGCTAACGCATGGCTCGAAAGCGGTTATGGTGTTGCACCTCAGCCAGTTTCAGTAGATCCTGTTTTGTGGTATGAATTTAATTTTGACGAGAATATTTTAGATTCTTCAGGTAACGAATACGATGGAGAGGCTTCAGACGGATGGGGTCCTATCTTCCCAACCTATAAAACCGGGTATGTTGGTGATTGCGTTCACCTTAATACTGGAGTCGAGATTGTAGTTCCTGCAGCGGCATTCGCAACTGTTCAGAATCAGATGACAATTTCTTGTTGGGTACAGGCTGATACAGGTGAATATTATGAAGGGTCGCAACCTGATAATTTATTCTTTAATGCTGCTACAACGGACCAGCCTCACTGGATTCACAGCAGATTGCCTTGGACACAGTCATCATGGGCGCCTATGGGTGTTTACTTTGCCGTTGCCGATGAAACCGCGACCTGGACAACAGAAGACGACCCAGCGATACAGCCTTCCGATTGGGAAGGTCAATGGCACCACTGGGCATTTGTTTATGACGCTACAGATGGAATTCACAAGATTTATCACAACGGTGAACTTGTGGAAAGTAACAGTGGAGTAAGTTTACCCATTAACGGCGCCTCAATAACCGATTTTGTCATAGGAAAGGGTGCCAGTTCACAACAGGGCTATATGGCTAAAGTAGATGAATTTAAGTTATTTGATAAAGCTCTCTCGCACGAAGAAATTCTTACTTTGGCAGATGCTACAGGCAGTTATGTACCAGTGGCTTATCCTGAGTTCGACCTGCTGGAAGATGATGTGATCGATATCAGAGATTATGCAGAACTGGCTAATACATGGCTGGATGAAATACTCTGGCCGTAATTGAATGATGTGATTCCCGGCCCGAAGCTGGACTCCGGGCCGGGAAGTTGTATGATAAAAAGTAGTATTTAATAAAGGTTTGTCATGAAAAGAAAAGGATTTACATTAGTAGAACTTCTTGTGGTTATAAGCATAATAGCTTTATTGTTGGGCATACTGTTGCCGTCGTTATCCAAAGCAAGAGAAATGGCTAAAATTGTGGTGTGCAAATCGAACTTGAAGCAGTTGACCGTGGCTACAATAATGTATGCACAGGACAATAAAGGGTGGGCCCCTCCTATAAAACATGACGCAGGAGAATACTATTTTTATAAAGTTGCTAATTATCTAGGAGATTCAAATTATCAAAAATTAGCAAAAGAAGGTAGAGAAATACCTGAGAATGCTCTTAAAGTCATGTACTGCCCAAATGCCACAAGGATTAGTACGCACCCATTAGGCGGCGGTTCTGCTACAGAAGCCTGGATATGGGGTACTGCATCGGGCAGTTACGGCATGAATCTGTGGGCCTCACAGTGGGAGGGTGCCGAGATTCAAATGGCCCAGGAAAATTATCTCGGTAGGATCACCATGGTAGGCAGTGAAGCTCCACTTTATGGAGACTGTAACTGGGTTGGCGGCTGGCCCCAACATTACGAAATTCCGGTAAATCTGAGGCAGGGATCTCTGCCAGACGAAAGGAATAGAAACATGCCGCGTTTTTGTATCGACCGGCACAATATGAAAGTTAATATTGCTAATATTGATGGATCTGTAAATACTTTCAGGCTGGAAGAGTTGTGGCGCCTGAAATGGCACAAGAATTTTGATACGAATTTCATGCGTGAAGATTTTTTATTGAAGAAATTACGTGAACTTAAATAGTTAAAATTGGTTGCAGATATGTTTCTGCAACAGTATCAAAGAATTTTTTTAAGGAGAGTTAGAGATGAAGAAGTTAAGTTTGTTATTTGTTCTGTTTGTATTGTTTGGATTGACTGCTATGACGAATCCTGCTATGGCCAATCTTGTGATCAATGGAGGTTTCGAAACTGGTGACTCTACAGGTTGGGATTGGTTCCCGCAGGGTGATCAAACTGCAGTTGTTGGAGAAGATGTTTATGAGGGTGACTATGCCTGTAAGCTCGGTGATATGAGCAGCGGAGTTTTTCCTCAACTAATCTCAGCCTGGCTGCCTGCAGGTAATTTTGCCGGAACTACCCAGACTTTTAGTTTCATGGCAAAAAATATTGGAATGAACGATATACAGCTCCGCTACAAACTTTACGCCTATGACGCTGCTGGTGAGGGCGTTGGACCCCATGCTGGAACAGCATGGGCCGGACACATTGCTGAAAGCTGGTCAGGTGTTATAACACCAACGCAAGGATATGTTGCTGTTTCTTATGATTTTGCAATTCCGGCAGATGCAGCATACGTCCAGGTTAAAGAAATTGGACTTTTCAATGGTGATGCCACAAACTATAGTGGACTGGCTATGATTGATAATGTTGTTATCACTCCGGAACCTGCCACGATGGCTTTACTGAGTTTAGGCAGCCTTTTGGTGATCCGTCGTAAAAAGCAAACTCGCTAAGGTAGATAAATAGCTTGTAAATTCTGTCAAACAGTGGCTGTTTTGAGTTTAAAACAGCCACTTTTTTAAAAAGGTTAAAATTCAATACAAAAACCTGTAAAATCATTTGTAATGAAGAATGTGATCTTTGATGTTACTTATGGGTCCGGATTACCGGTTGGTGCTCGCGTGGACATAGCCTATTTCGCAGACAGATGGCTTGACAGTTGTTCTCAGGATAATTGCCAGGGATCGGATATCAATCAGGACGGAAAGGTGGATTTTAAAGACTTCGTCGAAGTTGCG
>CAZITB010000028.1:0-25912 GCA_964542055.1 uncultured Candidatus Kuenenia sp. | reverse complement strand
CGTAGGTTCTTATAGAACCAACGGTGACTGGTCAATGACCACCGAAAGATATGGTTTAGGTGTGTGGTTCAGACCTGCATTGCAGTGGAGTACAGGAGCTGGTTTTGAGTTCTTTAACAATGTTATTGTTGGCTCGGCGCGGTTGGACTTTGCTGCCCCCTTTGCGTTCAAAGAAGATAACAATATAATATGGGGATATACATCAAATAAGATTATCGGCGACAATACAAAAATTATCGCTTACGGAACATATCCTAATTATACAGTCACAGATATTAACTATTTTGAAGGCAGCGGAAACTTTTTTGTTGGCGGTACACTATTTGATCAATACAGTTACATGGATACGCTTTACACCAAAACCAATACGCATGGACAAAACTTAAATGAAGCTTATAAACTAGCCCCCGGTTCTGAGGGCATAGGATTTGGTAATCTGGCAAAGGCTCCTACCACAGATTTAGAATTCAATGTAAGAGATGCCTCGCCTGATGCAGGTTGTTACGAAGACAGCGATGGTACAACTCCTACAGAACCTATTGAAGAGCCTACGGAAACAACTGTTGAACTGACAATTGATCCTATAAACTCCCAGTCTGTTATTGAAGGCCAAGCGGTCAGTTTCGATGTAACTTATACTGTAAGCGGTGCCTCGGCTTCGGATGTGAATTGTGTGATGGAAAATATTCCTGCCGGTGCTACATTTGCAAATAACCAGTTCAACTGGACACCTCAGACAGGTCAGTCAGGATTATATTTCTTGAAATTATCAGCTGCCTGTCAAGATGCAAATGATGTAGCTTATGTAAGTGTATCAGTTTCCGAAAACCCCGATTACCATGCTCCTGTCTTCGATGATATCGGAATTGCAAGGGTAAAGGAAGCTGAAAAAATATATCTGAAAGTTACCGCGACAGACCCTGACGGCGATGATGTAAAAGTCACCGCAACGAATCTGCCTCCCGGTGCGATCTATCATAACGATCACCTGATTTGGGTACCTGAATATGGTACTGCCGGCACCTACAAAATGATCTTTACCGCAAGCGATGGAGTAAACCGTACGGAAAAGATCAAGTATATCAATGTTGATACCGCCAGCGAGACTTACCTCGGAAGACGCCTGATTTATTACTGGGAAACAACTTTGAGCCTCCTAGGCGAAATATAGACCCGTTTTTACTTAGTTTTCGTTCTCTGGCACCTCGTCAATTCTGGCAGGTGCCAGTTTTTTTTGCGCTCAAAAGCAAAATTGTGCTAATTCTTTATTTTTTATCTTGATTAGTTACTAGCAAGATTGTTATAATAAATTTTTGCACAAAAATAAAAGGAGTTTATAAATTGCTGCAAAAACAAGATTTAACTGAATATCTAACAAAGCAAAGCTTTAGCAGAATACAGACAACTTTTAAAAAAAATTTTGGTTTTGAACTCGAAGTTACTGATGTAGAAGGCAAAGAACTAACACAATTATGCTCTAAAAAATGCCATCCGCAATTTTGCTCTCTCGTCCGCTCTTCAGCCAGGGGTTACAAACGCTGCGTTCAGGAAAGACGCCGAAGCCTTTCAATGGCATTTGAAACAGGCCAGCCGTATATTTCAATCTGTCATGCAGGGATTGTGCTGGTTTGCATTCCCGTCATGGAAAAAGAACACCCGCTGGGAGGTGTTTTCTTCGGAAAATGCCTTTATGACAATGCAAACGAGCACTTAATTGCCGATATCTTCAAAAGGCTCAAAGGCATAAAAACAAATGATGACAAACTTCGCAAGGCAATAAATAAACTTGAAATCGTTCAGGGCAGAAACATTCATCAGGCTGCCGAATTCCTTTTCATTATTCTGTATGAAATATCCGGCCTCGACCCCCGCGTAGTACAATGGCGAAGGGAAAGATATGCCCAGCAGTCAAAAATAGGCGAATTCATAGCTGAGCAAAAGAAACTCGGCATAAACAGAAGCTACCCCATAGAAAGCGAAAGAGAGCTTATAAATAAGGTTAAAATCGGCGACCGAACCGGTGCCAAAGAAATCCTCAACAGCATTTTAGGCACAATAATGTTCCAGGATCCCGGCGATATCAGCGTCCTCAAAGCCCGCCTGGTCGAACTTCTAAGTGTCCTCGGCAGAGCCGCCGTAGAAGGCGGAGTAAGCATTGAAAATATTCTAAGCAAAAACCTTGAAAACATAACCCGGGTTTTAAAAATTGAAAATCAAGCAGACCTTTGTGCATGGCTTAGCGGAGCGCTAAATGAATTCATAGAAATGGTTTACGAAAGCCAGAAAGCAAATAAACTCACCCAGATAAACCCCGCCCTAAGGTATATCGAAGACCATTATGACCAACAGCTAAACCTTCAAGAAATCGCAAAATCCGCACACCTTAGCGTTTCCAGGCTTGCCCATGTCTTCAAAGAGCAAATGGGTATAACAATGATAGATTACCTAACCAAAGTCCGGATCGAAAAAGCCAAACAACTGCTCATTTCGACCGATAAAAGCTGCACTGAGATATGTTTTGAAGTCGGTTACAACAATCAAAGCTACTTTACCCGCACTTTCAGAAAGCTCGTAAAAATGACTCCGCGTAAATTCAAAGAAGTAAACAACAGAAGCAAGGTAGCCGTCTAAAGCGCTAAATTATTGTTAAATCTTGACATATCGCACTCTAAAGATTAAATATAACAACTCTGTTTACTTATAATTTGATGGTTTTGGTATGGCAAAAAAAATCGCAGTACTCGGTTCAACTGGCTCCATAGGAAAAAATGCGCTTCGTGTAATCGAAGCCCTCGGAAGTGAATACGAACTGGCCGCAATCACAGGCCATAAAAACATCGATTTGCTGGCTCACCAGGCAAGCATTTATAATCCGAAAGTCGTCGGCGTAACTGATGGTGACTCTTACAATGATATAAAATCCAAAATCCCCTCATCATGCAAATTACTCTCCGGCGAAGATGCAATGGAACAAATCGCCTCTTCCGAAGATATCGACCTGGTTCTTGCCGCAGTTGTCGGCGCTGCCGGGCTCCCAGCTATCCTTGCCGCCGCCAAAGCAGGTAAAACCATTGCAATAGCCAACAAAGAACCGTTAGTCATTGCAGGTAAACTGCTTACAGAAACCGCCAGGAAATACAATGCCACAATTTTGCCCGTGGACAGCGAACATTGCGCCATTTTCCAATGTCTCGCCTGCGGCAAACTCGAGCAGGTAAGCAAATTGATCTTAACCGCTTCGGGCGGCCCGTTTAGAACCTCAACACCCGAAATGATACAAAATGCCACGATTTCCGACGCCCTGGCCCATCCAACCTGGGATATGGGTCCAAAAATCACCATAGATTCCGCCACCATGATGAACAAAGCTCTCGAAATAATCGAAGCAAAATGGCTTTTCGGCGTTGATGTCAAAAAAATAGACGTCCTGATCCATCCAGAGTCCATCGTCCATTCAATGGTCGAATTCGTCGATGGCTCGGTTATGGCCCAGATGGGAACTCCTGATATGTGCCATCCCATTCAATACGCCCTGACCTGGCCCGACCGTAAAGCTGGTATTACAAAGCATTTAAAACTCGACCAGCTCGGAACCCTCACTTTCGAAAAACCAACAAGCCATTTGGCCCGTGCAATCAACCTTGCTTTTGAGGTCGCCACAACGGGCGGCTCTGCCCCGGTCGTATTCAACGCCGCAAATGAAGCCGCTGTTGAGCTTTTTCTGGAAGGAAAAATAAAATTTGCCGATATCCTTGAACTTATTGCAGATTCTTTGGGTAAACATAGTGTCAGCTCTGATTTGACACTCGCCCAGCTTCTGGAAACAGATAAATGGGCCAGAAATACAGTTTATAGTTCAGTGAAAAACTCAGTTTGACGATAAAAAGTAGATAGTGTAACTAATTTAATTAAGGTTTTCGAAATGAAAAAATTTTCACCGTTGCTAAAGTTCATAATAGTGTTAGCTATTTTAGCGTATTTCATTGTTTCTAACTTTCAGGTTTTTTTGAATGTTTTAATGGTTTTAATCGGCTTTGGTGCGGTTATTTTCATTCACGAGCTTGGTCATTTCACTCTAGGTAAATTAAGCAATATGAACGTTCAGGCTTTTTGCCTTGGCTTTCATCCTTTATTAATCGGCGTTATCAAAACAGAAAGAGGCTTAAAGGTAAGAATTTTGCCAAGATTTTTCCCTAAAGAAGATCAGAAAGGCGAAGAAGGAGACGGCAAACTTTCTTTTACTATACCAATGAAAAATAACAAACCCGGTGAAACTGAATATCGAATTGGGTTAATACCTTTTGGCGGGTTTGTCAAAGTACTGGGCCAGGAAGACGTAGGAGTCGCAGAAGTAAATCAGGATCCAAGGTCTTTTGTCAATAAACCAGTTTCCTCAAGAATAGCTATGGTCTCTGCCGGTGTTATTTTCAATGCAATTAGCGCTATAATAATTTTCATGATCACTTTCATGATAGGCGTTAAACTTCCTCCCGCTATGGTCGGTGATGTAGTGCCAAACTCACCAGCTGCTCAGGCTGGTTTTCAGCCAGGCGATAGAATACTGGAAGTAAATGGAAAAAAAGCACTCGATTTTACTGATGTACTCCTTGCAGGTCCCTTATCGGGCAGAGGAGAAGAAATTGATTTCAAAGTTCGCTCTGAAGATGGACAGATAAAAAACTTTGGAGTACTTGCAGAAGAAAGGCCAGGCGAAAAACTCAGAGGTGTAGGTATAATTCCTCCAACCTCCCTAACCATAGGTAAACCTCAGGAAAAACAGCAACAGCAAACTTTACTTGAAGAAACAAAACTAAAAGGAGGAGATAAAGTTATTGCTGTAAATGATAAGCCCGTAGAAACTTTCTGGCAATTCAATGAAATCTTAAAAAACATTGATTCTTCTTCAGTTACTATCACCGTAGAAAGGCAAGTTGAAGACAAGGTAAAACAAATTACAACCGAACTGCCTCTCGAATATTTGCTGCCCCTTAGCAGTGTACAGGACCCAAATTCTAATTCTCAGATTGGAAATTTTTATACAATGGTTCCAAGGCTTAAAATTCCCCAAGCCAAAACCGAAAATTCCCCGAATTTATCAAAGCAGGGCCTCCACCCCGGAGATGTTATTATCAAAGTTGAAGATATTAACAATCCTACTTACAAAGAACTCCGTGACATGACACGCCAGTTCCAGGGCAAAACTTTAAATATGACCGTCTTGCGTAACAGCCAGGAAGTTACCGTTGAAACTAAACCTGAATTAGACAAAAAAAGTGGCCATGTAATGCTGGGAATTCCGCTTGAATACGATTTTTCTTCGCCGGTAATTGCCAAGACTGTAAATACTGAGGATATAAATGCATTGAACATTCCCGGTGGAGCAAGAATCGAATCAGTAGCAGGCCGGCAAGTTAAAAGTTTCACTGATGTAATCAATATTGTAAAGCAAAATCAAGGCCGGCAGATACAATTGTCCTATTCAACAAATGGCTCAGAAAACAGCGTATCATTTTTGGCAGACCCAAACAATTTCAGTGCCGTTTCTCTTTTAGGTGGAGAAATACCTTTTGAACAAATGCGTGAAATTCAAAAAGCGTCCAATCCGTTACAAGCCCTCGAAATGGGTTTCAAGAAAACGGTCGATCTGATAATTACCACTTATTTAACATTGAAACAATTATTCCTTGGATTGGTAAGTCCTGCTGCACTTTCGGGACCCATAGGTATCGTGAGCATGAGTTACAAAATCGTTGCCCAGCAGTCATTGGTTTACTATCTGTACTTCATGGCTTTGATCAGTGCAGCTATAGCAGTTTTCAACTTTCTGCCTTTACCGGTTATGGACGGAGGCGTTGTTGTTATGCTGCTGATAGAAAAACTCAGGGGTAAACCCTTAAGCCAAAAAGCTCAGGGAATAATTAATTATGTCGGACTTTTAATGATACTTACAATCTTTGTGCTGGTAACCTTCAATGACATCAAAAACATTTTTATGTAATTTAACCCAAACCGATGAAACTCATAATTCAAATACCTTGTTTCAATGAAGAAACCACTTTGCAGGAAGTCATCAATGATCTGCCAAAGCACTTGGCTGGTATTGATGAAATTGAGTATCTGGTTATTGATGACGGCAGTACTGATAAAACCATTGAAGTTGCCAGAGAGCTTGGTGTACATCATATTATCCAGCTTGGTTCTAATCATGGCTTAGCAAAAGCTTTTACTAGGGGCTTGGCATATTGTCTCAACCATGGAGCCGATATTATCGTAAACACCGACGGAGATAATCAATATAAGGCCGCTTACATCAAGGATTTAATAAAGCCGATAATTGACAATCAAGCCGATATCGTTGTTGGAGCAAGACCGATAGAACAAATCGAACATTTTTCGCCTGTCAAAAAGAAACTTCAAAGGCTTGGCAGTGTTGTAGTCCGCCGTTTTTCAGGAACCGCTGTACCGGATACTACCAGCGGCTTTCGAGCCTATTCTGCTGATGCCGCAAGTCAGCTCGAGGTTTTTAATCGTTATACATATACACTTGAAACTATAATACAAGCAGGTGCAATGGGGATGCGAATTACCTCGGTTCCGATTGATGTAAACGGTAAAACTCGCGAGTCAAGACTTATAAAATCTATCCCAGGCTACATCGCCCGCTCTGTATGGGTAATTTTAAAAGCATATGTCATATACAAACCTTTTATGACTTTCCTTTACGCTTCTGTTGTCACCGGAATTCTTGGCCTTATACCATGTTTAAGGTTTTTATATTATTATTTCAAAGAGGGCACTTCCGGGCATATGCAATCGTTGTTGTTAGGTGCTGTTTTAGTGATCATATCATTCAACCTTTTTTCACTTGGCATAATAGGTCATATAATCGGAGTAAACAGAAGGCTTATTATGAAACATGAAAGCTCGACAAGGCTGTTAAGATAAGATGAAAATTCTTGTTGATATAATCCATCCTGCTCATGTTCACTTTTTTCGCAATGCCATAAAAATATGGCAAAGTAAAGGTCACCACATTGCTATTACAACACGTCAAAAAGATGTAACTATTGAATTGCTTGAAAATTATGGTCTTAAATATACCTGTTTAAGCACAGCGGCAAAGGGCAGTTTAAACCTTTTAAAGGAATTAGTAAGCCGGGACATTAAGCTCTGTAATTATTGCAAAAAATTCAAACCTGACGTTTTAACCGGTATAAGCGGTTATTTTATTTCTCACGTCGGCAAGCTTATTAATAAACCTTCTATCATTTTCGATGATACAGAACATCAAACAAAGGGCCATAAGATTACATGGCCGTTTGCAACAGAAATCCACAGCCCTGACTGTTATCTTAAAAATCCGATTGCAAAGCAAAAGTTATATAAAGGTTTTCACGAACTTGCGTATCTAGGCCCCAATTATTTCACACCTGACAAAAATATCGTTCGATCTTTAAAAATTGATCCTGATCAAAAATACTGCATCGTCAGAATGGTCAGCTGGCAGGCACATCATGACGTCGGCCAAAGCGGTTTCGATTGTTCGAAAATGACCGAATTCCTTGACAAGCTCTCGAAATATGCAAATCCGTATCTGTCTGTCGAAGGAAATTGCCCGGAATCTTTAAAACAATACCAGCTTTCAATACCAGCCCATCAGATACATCACGTCATGGCTTTTGCATCTCTTTGCATCGGCGAGGGTGCTACTATGATATCAGAATCTGCCGTTCTCGGCGTCCCCGCAGTATATATAAATACTTTAAAACTCGGCTATATAGACATGCTCGAAAACTACGGTCTTGTAAAACAGACCGTTGAAACAGATAAGGCGCTGGATTTTGGCATCGAATTTTTAACCGAGCAAAACGCTTCCAAAAAAAACCAAAATCTAAAAAATAAATTAATTGCAGAAAAAATAGATGTAACTGAATATATCATAGAAAATATTGAAAAATTTAAAAGTTAAAGATTATTTTTATTTGCCCTTTCCTGTATGATCAAATCATATCCACCTGTTGAAATTCCTAGAATAATTATAACTAAAACCCCAATAACCCTACCTGTTGCACAAACTAAAATCCCCTCTGATATACCTATACCTAATTGGGCACTGAGGAAGCCAAATGCAATTTCCTGTATACCCAGATTTCCCGGAGTTATTATAAAAAAACTACTTAGTTTAAATAAAGCATAAAAAATTACTAAAATTGACAAATTAGGATCAACATTGAAATTTTTAAAAAGAACGTAATAAAACGCAATTGTTCTTATAAATGCAAGTATTCCTAAAAGCAGTATTTTAGAGACGAATTTGAAATCTTTCATATTATTAATTGTTGAATTTAAAACGTCGTTGCTTTTTTTGTGAATCCATAAAGTCTTTTCAGACTTTTTTTCTATAAAAACAGAAATTTTATTAAGAAAATATGGCGAAATAATTGTAATACAGGTTAAACCAAAAATCATTAGTCCAGCATTCAAATTAAAAATTTCAAGTTTTGGTTCAAATATCAAGACAATAGCTGAAGCAATAATAAAATTGAAACAAGTGTCCATCCACGCAAATGAGGCAAAACTTGTGATATAATTTGTGTAAGAAATATCAAACTTTTTTTTCAGTGCAAACCCTCTATATATGTTGCCAGATTGTGGAAAAAACTGATTCAAAAATCTTGTGTGTATAAAAAGTTTGAACCAACTCCAAAATGGCATATTAGAATTATTACATTTATCGATTATAATTTTAAACCGGAAGCTATGAATGATCTGATAAATAAAAGATAGCGATAAAAGCAATATACATGAGGCTAGACTAATTTCAGATAAAAGTTTTAAATCTTCTTTATTATTTATAAAAAAAATAAAGATATAGGCTAAACATAATACAAGAATAGCTATTCGAAATATTTTTATAAGTTTTTTCATTATTTTTGACGAGAAATCAAAAACTCTCAATTAACTTGACAATTCTGTTTAAGTTTAAATCAGCTAAGCTAACTAGTTTAGCTGAATTTTCCAATAGTTCATTTTCTATTTTTGAATTAATTAAAAACATAGATTTCTCATAAAATTCATTCAATTTAACACAACCCAACGATTTTATTGGTTCTATATCCCAATATTTTATGTATTGATCTAACTTTGGTATTTTGGTAATGGCAAGATGTTTAATTCCATAACTCATTGCTGTTATGTTCCCATGAAGGCTTGTTCCAATAAAAAGTTTTGATTTTGCAATTGAATACATGGTGTCAAATATGTTTACGACATCAACAATTTCTATAGGAATATTCGATTCTTTTTTAAGAGATCTTAGCAGGATATCATCTTCATGTCTTAACGCTGTACCTATAGGAGTTAAAATGATTCCTAATCCTGTTTTAGAGTATAAAATTTCAAGTTGGTTCTTTATAATCTTTAAATGTTTTATATTTTTTCCTTTGGCTTGAAAAGAAATATACCCTTTTTTGAATTTGTCAGTAATTTTTTTTGTTTTGTCAGTTACGATTGATTCCAAAGAGTTCATAGGCCATAGCTTTGACATTACACTAGCAGAATCCACTGTTAATGTAACATTAGAAATAGTTAAATTGCTTTTTAAGCCGTCATACAAATTTTTGTTCCTTACAGATAAGTAATCTGCTTGATTCAAAATATCATTTATTTTTTTTGAATGTCGGAATTTGTCACCAACAGAATTGTATATTACTAAACAATTATCAGATGGTTTTGGAATACAGAATGGATAAGGACTCCAGTTTATGTTTAATTTTCTTTTTGCAATGAAGTCTGCGGGATTAGGTATTCTCAGTAGGTGTAAAGGTGTGCTTAATATGTTTCTAAAAGGTGTAGGGTGCAAAAAACTATAAAGTTTTCCAGCCTTACCTCCAATAATGGCTCCACCAGCTATAATAATTACACTTTTGGATTTGTTTTTTTGTATTTCATTGTAAAAAGAAGAAAATTTTTGTGTTTTAAAGCCTGCATAACTTGTAAAATCGGCATTTATTAGCCCATAATAGCCTATTTGAGTTTGCTTATTAATTTTTTCTAAATATTTGCTAAGGACTAATGGAAATAATAAATCTCCGTAATTTTGTCTGTCAAGAGCTCCAAAAATCGCTATTTTCATAATCTCAAATTCAGTTTTTTATGAAGTTGTAATATTTTGTATACACTCTAACCAAAATTTTTTACTGCTTCCGTTTTTTGTTTTCCACAAAATGGAACAAGTGGAATATTTATGAACTAGTATGGGTTCGTTTTTATAACAGTAAAGTTCGAAATTCCTGGCCAATTCAGCTAATTTATATCCTTCAGGCAGTTCAGTATACAATGCTGTATCAAATATGACAGACTTTATTTTCTTTTGACAAGCTGTTTTTGCAACTCTCCAACCTGTATCTTTACTGCAAACTCCAATTGAACGTTCGAGTTTTGGCCATATATTTCTTACTATTATAGATTTTTCAAATGCCTTTCGACCAATTAAAGTACCAAGCCTTAAAAAGTTTCTCCTCAAAAAATCCCAGTTTTTTTTAAGTATACTGTTTTCAAAAGGTCTCCAGTCTGGTTTTAATTTTAGAAATTCCTCAGTTTTAAAAAAACAAAAAACAGGATTTGGAAAATTGTGATATTTGCCTAGCTGCCACTGCGGATATGTTGAACCGGCAACTATGGCTTTATTATGATTTAGTAAGTCAATTAAAAAAGTATCCCAATTATCTTTAAAAACAAAAATGTCAGGATCGACAATTAACGTATAAAAAGTAGTGATGTTTTTTAATGCAAGATTAAGGCCCAGTGCATGCGCATCTGAGCCTTTTAAATCTTGAGTGTCATTTAAAATAATTTTTGCGTTGTATTTTTGGCTTAGCTTAACAAGGTTATCGTCCTTGCCATTTGTATTATCAACAATTAAAAAATAAAGTTTTAGATTTTTGGAAGATTTAGTTGTTAAATTTTCGAATAAAAAATTCAGATATTCATATGAATACCAGTTAACAGTTACAATGGTGATTGTATTATCTATCATGCCTTTTCTTTTTAAGTATTATAAATCCAGACAATAAAAAAGCTATTGTAGCAGGTTCTGGCACGATTTCAACAGAAACTGCATCTGCAAAATGGCCATCAAACTCAGGGTATGAGTAGTCATTGTCAACATCTTCCAACGCACCAAGTAATACGGCTATATAGTTAGTTTGTGAAGGTAAAAGTAGTTGTGCCGAACAGGCTTCCCACGAATTTGTATCATTATCTGAAGAAAAGTTGACAGGTGCTATGTCATAATATTGTGATCTGTTAGCTGAAAAGTCACTGGGATTTCCCGGCATTGCATAGATTGTAATACCAAACTGGGTATCTGAATTCTGTACACGATTGAATAATGCTGACGCTTTTACAGTGGCTTGACCATCAGAAACCAAGGAAGCGTATTGGGTAATGTCAATCAGTTGATAAACTTGACATGTAGTTGCACTGCCCGCTCCGTTAAAGCTGGTGCCTTTAAATTGCAGCATACTGTTGCCTTCGTATGGTGTAATGCCGCCGGTTTCTCCGACTATTGCAGAATAGTCGCCGTTCCAGTGTCCATAGCTGCCTGGCCAGCCTCCGCTGGTTGTTTCCATTGTTTCAAATCCGGGATTAACCGCAAGATTTGCACCAATACCTGAACTTACAACAAAAAGACTTGCCGCAGCTGCTAATAAAAAATACCTCATCTCTCTTCTCCTTTTCTCTGAATTTTCTCAATTTTTACACACTTTAACCGCAATTAAGGTAAAAAATGGGAAGCTCTTCTCAACCTCCATTCCCCTTATTATTAAGCAATTATATACAGATTGGCGCCTTTGTCAAGCATTATTGTCTGATTTTGCTGTTTAAGTCAAATATCATATACGGATTCATGCCGGCTCTTAGAAACTCCCCTTCATCAGTTCTTTTTCCAGGCACTCCCGGAACATATTCAGATTTATAAGTCTGTCTCAATTGAGCTGCCAGCTGATTCAAATACTGCGTCGTCTGCTGGTCATAATAAGCAAGCGGCATAAGATAATAAGGATATTCCCCGCTAGCGGCTTTTTGCTGTATTTCCTCAAGTGTCCTTGCGGTGTCTATCTCCCTGTCCAGGTACCATGCGATCTCCGGCCTTATAAAGCCGCCCTTGGATTTGTGCTGATTGACGATAAAATCCTCAAAACTCAAAAGACGCTTCTCCGGCGGTATGGCCTCATTGAGCCCCTTAAACATATCAATCTTGGCCAGAGGCTGCCACCGGATATCATGAAAATAGTTGGTTCCCATCACACCGTAACCGCTGATTAAAGCAATCAAACCTGCCATAACTGCCAAAGCCGCTTTTTTATTCATTCTCTTGATAAAATCGCCGATCATAAGAATTGCCATCGCTCCGGCAATTGCAACCGGAAAGCCAATCGGCCTTAGCCAGTACTGATGCCGCCAGACAAGACCTTTAAATACAAGCAGAAACAAAATCATAGGAAAAATAAACAGCCACATGAAAGGAAACTGTCTTTTTCTTCTGCCGGCAGTTTCGTCTTTTTTGTTTTCCATAAACACAAATAACTGACCAATAGTAATATACGCCAATGAAATGAACAAAAGCGGTTTTGTAAAATCCTCAACCGAAAATTCCCAAAGTTTGGCAAACCATACGTTCCAGTCAAATACCTCCATGTTCTGCATTTCACCTTTTGCCGACCTCCAGATATACAAATCTATTATTTTTTGAACGTCCCATCCGTAACCGGCCGCCATAATGATAAATGTCAAAAGCATACTCAATACCGGGGCAAAAAATAAAATGCTAAGAAGCCCCCACTGGGGCCTTCGCTTTTTGAATAAACACTCGAATATCACATAATGACTGCCTATCGCAAAGGCATAGAAAAAGCCAAGCCAGCTGAACTGAAGACCTAAAAACAAAGAAACGGCCAAAACGATTTTGTGGTAAAGTCTCGGCTGAGGTTTATCATAGAAAGCCCCGATTATTACAAGATAACTCCATAAACTTGCCATGATACATAATATTATCCAGCCGCCAACGCCGAAATAGCCTGTCAACGGAAGCACAATAAAAAGCAGCCCCGCAAGCAATGCCTCGTTGTCATCAAAACAAATGCCCCTTAAAATCCTCAAAAAAAACAAAAATGCTATTATCCCGACCGCCAAACCCATTATTCTTGTGGAATATTCATTTATCCCGAACAATATCATGGCAACACCGCTCATTAGACCAGATAGCTGGGGGTGATCCCAATATCTCTTTACCGGCTCAGACGGCTCAGAACCCACTGCAAAGGTGCTGACACCTTTAGTAAAGCCCAGGCCGTATTTTGCGTGAGACCTGCCTGCCCATGCTCCAGATGCCTGCGCCCAGCTGTGAAGACCCGTAAAGGGTCTTGTAATATCTCTTGCCAATATCACACCCAGCAAAACTGCCAGCACAGCCGCTATCAGCCAGAAATTGTCATAACGTGTCGGGCTTTCGATCGTTTTGTCAGTCATTTATCCACCAATATATAAACATTAAACCACTGCATCTACCGTATTGCTCGCCTTGCCCTTGCCGGCTTTATTTACGGCGATAACCTTATATCTTACCTTCTTGCCCGGCGGTTGTTCGGTCAGTTTCACGCTTTCAAAAACACTGCTGGCCGCCAGCCTGAACCCGGCATCGTCAACCTCAGCCAAAATCTCATAGACGGCTATCTTACCGCCGTCTGACGGCTTTTTCCACTTTAAAATCACCATACCGTCAATATTATAACCAACTTTCAAAGCCATAACCTGACCCGGCGGCTTCAAACTGCCGCGCCTCCTGCGGCCCGACCAGCCCAAAAGCTTCAACTGCTCATCGTTAAAATCTGTACAGTTTTCCGCATAACGGATATCCTTTTTCATCATCCCCGCAAGTTCATCAAACCTGTCATCCTTTTCTCTGAGTGCGGTTTTGTACCTCGAATAGCTTTCATTGACCTGATTTAAACTCTCCAAAGCCTGATT
Source organism: uncultured Candidatus Kuenenia sp. (assembly GCA_964542055.1). GTDB lineage: Bacteria > Planctomycetota > Phycisphaerae > Sedimentisphaerales > CAMDDF01 > CAZITB01. The sequence continues at coordinate 11,881 of CAZITB010000028.1, read as the reverse complement.
CAGGGCATTATTTAGCAAATCACCGTCAACAGGGCAGTTGGGAAATATCTCCGGGTGAGTTTTTAAACCCTCAGCCAGCTTTGCAGCCAGATTAATGATCTCAGCCTGTCTTATAGGGAATCTCGCCATTCCAAATGTCTTTCAATAAAGGTTTGCATTGACGCGTTAGTTGCATGAAATCGAGTATATCAAACTTAATTTGATTAACATCACATTTAAATCGGCAATTATCAGGTATTATATTAATATTAATTAATCCACTTTTCACTTAATAAAGGCTTATATTAATAAGATTAACTTAAATATTCTTAGTATAACGTTTAATATGTTTAGAATTAAACCTGCAATACTCCATTTTAAAGCTAAAAAAGCTTAGTTCAAGCCTGCAATGCCTTGTTTGATACTAACATAAAGCCATTTACTAATACGACAGCGAGATTTACCATTGTATTATTAACCGTAAATTACTGTTTAATAAGAAATTAACCTGTTTTTGTTAAATTCTAAATCCGTATTTCTAAATCCTAAACAAATTCAAAATTACAATGACGAAAATTCAAAACATCCATCGTATGGAAAAGAGCGTTTTTGTTTTGAAAATTCGGATTTTAGTTATTCGAGATTGTTTAGAATTTAGGGTTTAGTGCTTAGTGTTTCAGCATGATTTTGTAATAAATCGCGATGTAGTATTAATTACTGAAAAAAAAAATTAAAATATTATAAATCATTGTGTTACATTTAAAAATATCCGGACTCTATAACTATAGTGAAATATGGACGACAGTTTCGACTACATCGATTTAATTGAGCAAGCCAGGCAGGGCGATCAGGCAAGTCTCGATAGGCTTTCATCACTTGCGCGGGAAAATCTGCGCAGCTTTGTCTATCGAATGACCCTTGACAGGCATTTAACTGAAGATATTGTACAGGAAACACTTTACGAAATGGTCCGATTCCTTGGAAGTCTCAATGATAATTCCAGTTTCTGGCCCTGGCTGAGAAAAATTGCGGCAAATAAGTACTATAAAATGAATAAAAAAAACCAAAAACATCAAACCTCAACGACCTCGCAAGACCACCCGGGCGATCTGCAAGACGGCCTTGCCTGCGCGATCACCCGGGAATGGAAAGAAATCGTCAAATCCTCCATAAAGGACCTTACCCCAAGATATCGGCAGGTGCTCACACTCCGCTGCTATGAAAACATGGAATACTCACAGATAGCAAAGGAGATGGACACAAGCGAAATCTTGGCAAGAATACTGTTCTACAGAGCCAAAAAGTCGCTCGGAAAAAAACTTTCCCAAAAGGGCCTCGGAAAAGGCGCACTTTTAGCTTCCCTGATCTTATTTGGCCAGCTTACCGCAGCAAACCAATGCGCTGCCGCATCAATTGCCGTTTCCGCAAACTCATTGAAAGTCGGTATTTTAGCGGTTCTGGCAGGTTTCTTCTCCGCAAAATCAACCGTTACAGTTCTTATCACAGCAGGGTTAGTCGCTGGAATTTCCGCTCCGATAGCCAAAAATATAACACAAACAAACCACTCTAAAGCAGAGATCGTCATTGGTAACCCGGCAAGCCTTCAAAATAACGATAAACAATCAGAGGCATGGTACTATTACCCGCAGTTAAATGATGAATCGGTCATGATGCGAATATCAACAAATGGCAATTTAACATTTCTCAGAAATGACATCGCCAGTTACTCATTCACAAATGGAAGTGTTTCGCTGATAAACCACAATCATTATAACGCCAATCTTTCTGCTAAAACTCTGCCCACCGACAGTTCGATGCTCTACAGCTTTTTAACAGAAGATCGGAATATGCAGGCGAATTTCCAAAAAATAACACGAGACCACGATGGTTTACTTGTAACTGCCTCTTATCATGACAGGCACCTGCATTCCGCAGGTTTCCAACACATAAATGCACTGCAGGAAGGATATTTCCAATGCGATTGGCCTGCAGGCACCAAAATTATTGACCACCGTGACCAGATGCATAAAAGGGGCTGGACATTTTTTGAGCTTGAAGGAGAATTGGATTCACAAAAGATCAGCGGGTTGGGATCAATACCATTCGTATTTTCCCAAAAAAGGGCAAACAAACCATGGATGATTGTCAGGAAAGCCGATAAAGCCTGGGCAGATACAGACTTTATTGGCTTTTCAAGGCCCTGGCAGGGACTCCACACAATTGATGTCATCCGCAGAGACGCTGCTCAAAGATCGATCCCTTTTAAGACCATTTTATCCCAAGACAAAAACATCGTTATCATCCCATTGCAAGCCATAGAATACCGGATCGCCTACAAAGTCGATCTGGCCAAAGACCTGATCACAGAAATAAGATTCGACGGCGCACACCAGGGAAAGATCAATTTCGAATATTACAATCATATAGATTGCGTAGAAAATAAGTTCAAACAAGCCAGCATAAATCTTAACAATCTGGAAAACTTGCCGGGAACTTTTTTAAACATTGCAGATTAAACTTCAAAAAGACTAAAGGAGAAAGTGGTATGTGTAAAAAAATGAAACTAATGACTTTTTTATCAGTTATAATTCTTTCTGGTAAGCTTTGGGCGATAGATATATCTCAGGGCGATTATGTTGTAAAAAATTATGCCTCTTACAGCAGTGCAGGGCTTGAGCGGCCTGGCCAAATGATTTTCGATGATAATGGAAATTTATACATCGCACATATGTATGACCGGACTATTTGGAAAGTGGATAATCAAAAACAGGCAACTTTGTTTATTTCAAATATCGATCTAAGAGGGATGGTGTGGGGCGGTGGCACTGCCTTTGGTAATTACATCTTCTCTCCTGACGGCGATCCCAGCAGTGCAGTTGTAAATAGAATTGACTTAAATGGTACATACTCATCTTTTGCTAACTTTAGTGCACCAAAACATGGTCCATCCCCTATCGCAATCGACAGAACCGGAAACTACGGCGGCAATATGTTTGTTGCAACTTCAAGCCAGGACAGGACATACGAAGTAACAACATCTGGCTCGGTTTCACTGTTTGCAGATTTCCCCGGCTGGAGAGATGGAGGAGGTCCCGCTGACATCGTATTTGATACAACCGGCAACTATGGCGGTTTGATGTTGATGACGCTTTATTTCAATAACTCAAGCGGCAATGAATATATGAGCGGGTTGTGGAAACTCGATCCTTCAGGCTCTGCCGCAAGGTTGGTACCTGACACATTTTATCCTCTGTATATGGATATTGACCCAACAGGCAGTTTCGATAACAAATTATATGTAATTACCGCAACTTATGTAGGTCAGCTTGCTAACGAAATATGGAAAGTCAATGAAGATGGAAGTTGTTCTCTTTTCGCTCAAACCACAAAAGATTGTATTTGTGACATTACTTTCGGCTCAAATGGTGCTATGTACATTTCAGAATACGACCAGCTAACCGAAACAGTTACAATCTCAGAAATTGCCGCAAATAAAATGGTAGCTCATTGGAAATTTGATGAGACTTCCGCCAATATCGCATACGACACCGCAGGCACAAATGACGGAACTGTAAACGGCGCTATCTGGGATAATGGTATTGTTGATGGTGCACTCAGATTTGACGGCGTGGACGACTGGGTTTACATTGATGACTCCAATGATCTCGATTTGTTGACAGATTTGACGGTTTCTTTGTGGATAAATCCTGATGATCTTGGCGACGGCGGTATATTGGGCAAGTATGACAACTGGGGAGAATATAATTACGCAATATGGTATGAAAGAGGGAGTTTGTATTTTCAGGTTGGTAACAGCGGGCCCAGTAAATACGACTCTAACCAGTTTGAAACCCGCTTAAGTTATTCTAATATTGATATTGCCAACAAATGGTACCATATAACAGGAACTTACAACAGTAGTCAGTTAAAACTTTATGTTAACGGTATATTGGTTGATTCTACTGCGGAGACAAGACCTTTAGGAGACGGCTACAATCCGCTATGTATAGGTAATGTAAAATGGGATGGTCTAAACTCTGACATGTTCAATGAAACCGAAGCTTTTTTTGACGGTCTTATCGACGATGTCCGCATTTACAACTACGCCCTCGACTCCACAGAAGTTTCAGCACTATATGGTGAGGCATATCAAACATATACTTATCATGTAGATAAGCTAAACGGCAGCGACACAAACTCCGGGCTAAGCCAGGAAACCGCATTCGCCACAATCCAGCAAGGCATAAACTCGGCAAATGACGGCGACACCGTTCTGATCTGGCCGGGAACCTACGATGAACAGGCAAATCTCCTCGGCAAAGCCATAACCGTCAAAAGTGCCGACCAGCCTGCTGTGATATCAAACACATCCGGTTACGCGTTCACATTTTCCAGCGGCGAACAAAATGATACAATTTTGCAAAATGTTATCATAAGCAACGGCCAATACGCTGCCTACGTTGACGCCGCCGCACCAACTATCAAAAACTTAACAATCGCAAACAACCAGGCCGGAATAAACTCCTGGGCGGGCGCCGATCCCCACATAACAAATTGCATCTTCTACAATAACTACTGGGGCGACTTATTCGATTGCACTGCTGATAACTCCTGGATTGCAGATGTCAATAACACTGACCCTGGTTTTGTCGATGCAGAAAATGGCGACTATCACCTCCTGAGCCGGCGGGGCAGGTACTGGCCCCAGCATCAGCTTTGGGTTATGGATGATGTAACAAGCCCGTGCATCGACGCCGGCGACCCCAACGACAACCCGGCAAGCGAAAAAATCCCCAACGGTGCCAGAATAAACATGGGTGCATACGGCGGAACAAAATACGCCAGCATGAGCGAAATGCCCGTAAAAGCTGATATAAACTCAGACGGCATTGTCGATCTGCTCGATTACGCCATCTTTGCCGAAGATTGGCTCTGGCAGGCAAAATGGAAAAACTAGCCTCCAAGACCTTTTAAAACAGGGTTTATAAATAAACATGGACCGGCTTGTGAGGTAGGTTATGGTTCCCGTTCCGGAATCAGACTCGGGTAGTCCTCCGGGACCCTTAAGGGGTTGATGCGTAAAACGTTTCAGCCCTTTTTATAAAATTATTTTGATATATAATGGCTTTAATACTATAATCATCTTCGCTTTTAAAATTTTGTTAGGAGCTGGGAAATTTTTCATTCCTTTCACAACTCTGGATCAAGGAAGATCAAGGCTTTTACTTTAGTCGAAATGGTAGTAGTAATAAGCATTATCGCTTTATTGCTCACTATAATATCCCCAGCCTTGATCAAAGCCCGCTTCAAAGCCAAAAACTTCATCAGCTCAAACAACCAAAAGCAATTTGCAATTTCCCTGATGCTCTACGCCGCCGACAACCGCGATAGACTGCCCGATTCTGTTGCCGTCATATCCAGCGGACCCACCTGGAACTGGCACGACCCAAGAAAACTCGTCACTAGCCACTCCCTTCATTCAGGTTCCAGCCGATCTGTCGCTCAATATCTAAATTCATATCTGACCGACCACCAGATTATCAATTCGCCCCACGTACCAACAAAAGACAATATAATTTCCAACCTCTGGCAGCAGGGCGATTCATGGGACCATCCAGACACCTTCATGCCCGACGACCAATTCGTAGGCTCATACTGCCTATACTGGAACTACATGGGCTGCTTCGATAAACAGGCAAACAAAAAATTTTACGGCCCGACAAGCCTTTATAACTCTAAAAAATACAGCAAACTGCTAATCAGCGACTACCTGGGATATGGCCACTGGACACAAAAACAGGTTTTCGGCTCATCTGTAAAATTTAAAGGCTCCGACAAAACCGATGACCGTGACAATTTCATTTCATGGTGGGCCGGCAAAAAAACTATGCCAAATATAGTTCTCCAGGCCGCCTATCTCGACGGTTCAGTAAAAAATTATTCCTCAGCCGATACGATTGCCCTATGGATAGCCATGAGTCCCCACGGCCGGAAAATCTACGATGAAAATCTCGGAATGGGCCCAGGCATGCTATTCATTCCACCGGAGTAAACTCAATAACAATCTTTCCATCTTTCAAATCAAGTCTGCTAACTTTAACTTTCCTGTCAGCAATTTGAAAAACCGGCTCAAACGGCTGGTCATTAATGATGCCATAAGCTATTTTTGCATCATAACTTAAAGAATTCACATCAGGATGAAGCTCTTGAAATTGCTTTTTCGCCGTTGCCAGAACAAAATTTCTAACATTTATCTTACCCGCATAAATATCATCAATACCAATCTTCATCAACCCCTCTTCAGTCAGCTTCGCGCTGCCCAAAGCCTTAAGATACACTTCCATCTCATTATACACCGCTTTACCTAAAATAGTGATCTGGTCAGTCTCAAACTTCATCTGCGGAGCATAAACCCTGATAAAATTATATTCCACCGGCCAACCCCCATCCACGATACTGTCTCGCGAAATAACATCATTTAGCCCGTCCTGGCTGACCACGATCTCAAACGGCTCATCCTTTTGAACAGTGTTCCAGAATTCCGGAGCAAGGTAATGCGTCAGATACGGGCTGACTTCATTTGAATCACTGTTCTCGGGCAAAACATACTCGCCAGAATTACTCAAAAGTGAAAAAAATGCAACAACTACACTGATTATCGCCAAAGCCAATACCGCCAATACCGTTAGAAGTACTATTTTAAGTCTGCTTTTTCTGTCCAAAGCCAATTTCTTTTAATTATTATCATTTCTTTGCTTGCCCTAAAGCCCTGCTGCTTATATAGTAACAGGTTCACAGTTAAAATCAATTACATAATGAAAGGGCTTTAAGTGGCTAAACATTTTTCAGACAGAATATTCGGTGCAGTTAAAGAAAAAAAGACGCCTCTGGTTGTAGGCTTGGATCCAGTTTATAATAAATTACCGAAATCGATCATAACTCATAAAGAAATGAACGACGAAAACGATATTTCCGCCGCAACTGACGCGATTTTCGAATTTTCTACACGCGTTCTAAGGCTCGTAGCACCACTGGTACCAGCCGTAAAGCTCAACATCGCCTATTTCGAAAAATACTTTTGGGAAGGCATTGAAATGTACTACAATCTCGTCAGCGAAGCCGAATCCCTCGGACTGGAAATCATCGGCGACGTAAAACGAGGCGATATAGGCCACTCTGCCACTGAATATGCAAACGCTCATTTGAAAAATTCCGAATTTCACGATCTCGAAGACATCCTCATGCCAGATGCGATAACTATAAACGGTTTCGCCGGAACAGACGGAATCGAACCTTTCGCAAATATTGCCGCCCAACAGGGCAAAGGCGTTTTCGTATGGGTCAGGGCAAGCAACCCTTCCGCTGCCGCCATCCAGGATTTCGCAGACGCAGACGGTGTCAAAATGTATGAAAAAATAGCACAGGTAGTCGCTGAAACCGCCATGCAGGAAAAATACATCGGTGAAAATGGTTACAGCGACATAGGAATGGTAATCGGCGGAACTACTGCCGAACAAACCGCAAAACTTCGCAGCAAATACCCAAAATGCTGGTTCCTGGTTCCAGGCTTCGGTTCACAGGGAGCAACCGCCGCTGATTGTGCCAAATTCTGCAACCCTGACGGCATGGGAGCTTTGATTAGTGCCTCAAGATCGATCATCTACGCTTTCGAAAACCCGAAATACATCGAACGCCACGGCGATAACTGGGAAAAATGCATCGAACAAGCTATAGCCGATGCAAAGATCGAACTTTTTGCAGCCATTCGATAATATGAACAGTGCCATACTCGACCAATTTAAAGGCAAAACGGTCCTGGTTATGGGACTGGGTAATTTTGGCGGCGGCATCGACTCTGCGCTATTCGCTGCAACGTACGCAAAACAGGTAATTGTCACAGACCTCGCCGACCCTGCCAAACTTGAAAAGTCCATCGAGCAGCTAAAACAATCGCCCAACATTTCATTAACCCTCGGCTCTCATTGTGATGCTGATTTCAAGTCCTGCGATACCGTTATCGTCAATCCTGCGGTTCCCTGCGACAACAAGTTCCTCGATATCGCCCGCAGCAACAACGCCTTTATAACGTCCCAGATCGAAATATTCTTCCAGCTTTGCCCAGCCAAAACAATCGGCATAACCGGTTCCAACGGGAAAAGCACCACCACGGCTCTAACGTATCATCTTCTCGAAAACAACCCTCCAAAAATGCGAACCTATAATAATGTTTTACTCGCTGGCAACATCGGACACAAGCCCCTCTTACAGCTTCTCGACCAAATCACAGACAAAGATATCGCGGTGCTCGAACTTTCCAGCTTCCAACTCGAACAACTCGACCGAATTCAAAAATCACCAAACATATCACTGCTGGTAAACATTACCCCCAACCACCTCGACCGACACAAAACTTTCGAAAACTACATCGATGCCAAGGAAATCATTTTCAAATATCAAAAACCCGGCGATATCGCAATTTTTAATTCCCAAGACCCCCACGCTGTTAAAATGTTCGACAAAATTGCCCAATATTCACCCGCCCAGTGCACCAGCTATTCAATTTCCGACCTGCCCCTCCGCTGGATAGAATTAACACCACTGCCCGGCCGAGCAAATCTGTCAAACCTCGCCGGTGCTGCCTCAATAGCACAAACCATCGGCATGGGAAACAAATCCATAAAAAAAGCCATCGAAACATTCAAATCCCTCCCCCACAGGCTAGAATGCGTCTCAAAGAAAAACGGCATTCGCTGGTACAACGATTCCATTGCCACAACTCCCGAAAGCACCATCGTCGCCCTGGAATCGTTCGAACAAAATAAAATCCTTATCGCCGGCGGCTACGACAAAGGCATAAGCTTCGATAACCTCGGCCAGAAAATCGCTCAACTAAAAGACTCAATCAAAACCGTTATCCTCATCGGCCAGACAGCAAACAAAATCGCACAATCGATACCCCAAAACACCGTTGAAATTATTATGACCGATTCCCTCGAATCCGCAGCAGCCAAAGCTGCCCAAATCGCTGCCCCCGGCGACGCCGTCCTCCTCAGCCCCGCATGCGCAAGCTATGACATGTTCGACAATTTCCAGCAACGCGGCGAAATTTTCGCCTCACTCGCAAAAAACGCCTAAACTTCTACGGTTTTTGTCCGATAATACTTTTATAAACTTTTTTTGCTTTTTCCGGTTAAGTACCGCCTTTTCAGTGCCGATTACTTTAAAAGGAAATTTAAGAAGCAATTGGCAAAGGATTGAACATGAATGAATTCACAGAAAAACGCAGGGAAAAAAGACTCCGATACAGCTGGCCGGTATGGTACGGCGATGATTTCGGCGGTATTCTAAACCAGGGACAAATGCTCGACGTCTCAAGCGGCGGAGCCGCATTCACCTGCTACAACGATAACTGCCCCGGCAAAGGACAGCACATCACAGCCCGCTTTAGTGTCCCGAAATATTCGAACGATGAAGATTTCGACATCGATAATTTCATCTGCAACGGCCAGGTCTGCCGGATCGAAGAAATAAGCCCCTTTATTCGTAAAGTCGCTCTTCAGTTCGATCAGCCTCTTCCATGTAAGCCCGGCGAAGAAGCACACCAGGACCAGATGCAGGAAGTTCTAAACTAGGACGTTCGATCAAAATCATATTCCTGTTGCAAATTTCAAGCATTTCTGTAACATACACCAAATGCTCGAAAAAGGACTAGTCCAACTTTATACCGGAACCGGAAAAGGCAAAACAACCGCCGCCTTCGGCCAGGCCCTCCGTGCCGCAGGCGCAGGAAACAAAGTTATAATCTACCAGTTTCTAAAGCCCCCAACTCTCGACCTTGGCGAAAGAAATGCTCTGTCAAAATGCAATCTCCCTATCACTATCAACCCGCTCGAATTGCCCTGGGATATGGCAAAATCTTTCAACGACGCAAGACTGATTAACCTCACCAGCGAACGCATCCACGAAATATGCTCACATGCCGCCAAAGCTGCCTCCCAAAAACTTTGGGACGTTTTCATCTTCGATGAACTCGCCTACTGCCATTCAAAAGGCCTGGCCAAACTCCAGGACATAAAAAAAATACTCGACAGCCGTGACAGCTGCGTCGAAATAATCATAACCGGCCAGGACGCAAAACCCGAGTTAATCGAACTGGCCGACTACGTAACTGAAATGAAACCCCATAAACATCCTTTCGAAAAAGGCATCTGCGCCCGCAAAGGAATTGAATATTGAACAAGGAGAAACCATGGCTAAAATCGCAGTTATAATTTGTGCCGCGGGTTCAAGCTCAAGATTCGCCAGCAAATCAAACAAAAAACAATTTACCGAAGTCGCCGGCCGCGCCGCGTTCGTCCGCAGCATCGAACTGTTTTCCGAAAGAGATAACGTCAAGCAAATCATTCTCGCCATCTCGAAAGACGACGAAGAAACCGTCCGCATAAAATACGGTGCAAACCTCAGCTTCTTTGGCGTAAAAATCTGTTACGGCGGAGCTGAAAGATTCGAAACCGTCTCAAACGCCTTAAAGCTGGTCAAAGATGATATCGACCTGGTCGCAATCCACGATGCCGTGCGATGTTGCGCCAAACCCGAATGGATCGATGAAGCTTTTGAAAAAGCCGATAAAACCGGCGCCGCCATGCTCGCTGCTCCCGTTGTAGCGACTATCAAAAAAGTTCAGAACGGCATAATCACAAACACCGTTAACCGCAGCGAACTCTACGAAGCCCAGACACCACAGGTTTTCAAAAAAGACCTGCTGACCAAAGCCTACCAGAACCTCGACAATCTTGACAAATCAACCATCAGCGATGATTCACAATTAATCGAAGCATTAAACGAAAAAGTCTCAATCGTCGAAACCGATGCGTCCAATATAAAGATAACCACCGCCTGCGATGTAGCAATTGCCCAGGCCATCATAAAATCCCGGCCCAAACCCCGTCCAAAAGGCCCTCTAAACCCATTCAACGAAGAAGAAATGTGGTAGCCGAATCTAAGTTTTCATCGAATCAAGCTCAAGCAGTGCAACGGGCAAAAATATCAGCACCGGCAGCCAACTCCAGAACTCCGGCCGCAAAAAACTCGCCTCTCCCGCTGCCATCTTCGATGCAAAAATAACAATAAAACAGATCGTCGTAACCATAAAACTCATCATAACAGCCGTCTTAAGCGTTTTCGGGTCTCTGCAGACCAGAATCGGCAAAGCCACAAGCAGCACAATTATATTCATCAGCGGCGTCGTAATACGTAAATGCTTTTGAGCATAAAGCTCGCCCAAATCCTTGATCTTCGGCCCCTGCGCGATCAACTCCGAAAGCTGCGCACTGCTGAGCAAGTCCATAAAATTTTCCTTACGCCTGATAGGAATATCCGTCGGAGTAATATCCGTTCGATAATACTCAACTGGCCTTTCGATACTTTGTTCAGTTAACGGGTTTACAGGCTTGATCATCTCCACCCCATTAACCAGCTCCCACTTTCCATCACCTGCCCAGACCGCCTTTTCCGCACGTATCTGCGAGACAGTTTTATAATAAAGGTCATTAACTTTTTCTCTTACAAAAATTATCGGATTCAAAATTGTTTCCGTTTCAGTAACAAACTCTGGAGAACATAAAAATGAACCGCTCGAATCACTCAGAAACCAAATATCCATCGAAGTTTTTCCATCAACCGAGTCATGTTGCCGCACCAGCTTTTCAGCACTTTGCGGTATCAAAATCTCCTGATCAATAACAAACAAAACATTCAACACTACCGCAATCAAAATTATCGGGGCAATTACCCGCTTCAAACTAATACCTGAAGCCATTACCGCCGTAAGCTCATTATTCTTGATCAACCGCCCAAGAGAAAACGAAGCCGCAACAACCGCGATCATCCCCGCAAAGTCCCT
>CAZITB010000027.1:0-26181 GCA_964542055.1 uncultured Candidatus Kuenenia sp. | reverse complement strand
ACTGACGAATAAAGTTTGGAAATGGATAGAAAATATAAAATCGCTGTAATAGGTCTTGGCAAGATGGGCACTTATCACTTAAATGCTCTTAAGGCTTTGCAACGAGGCGAATTTGAAAACTATTACAAAGGCGATTCTGCTGAGATACTTTCCAATATAGAAATCTGCGGAGTTTGTGACATAAACAAAGAAACAATTGCGCCCGTTAAAGATATCGCTTTTCTGGATAACTATCAGGAACTTATCAACTCTAAAAAGCCTGATATTGTCATTATTGCTACACCTACATCGACTCATTTTGAAATTGCCAGATTTGCACTTGAAAATAAAGTAAATATTTTTGTTGAGAAACCCATAGTTGTTGAAACTAAGCAATTAGATGAGCTAATTGACATTGCTAAGAAAAATCAAGTGAAATTAATGGCAGGGCACATAGAAAGATATAATCCTGTTTCTTTGAAATTGAAAGAATTGCTAATTGATTATAAAGATCATGTAAAAAAATATCATTTTACCAGAGTCCAGTTGCATGACCCCAGAATTAGTGACGACATTATAGATGATAAGCTTATCCATGATTTGGATTTATCTCTTTTTTTCTTTGGAGAGATTAATGCATATCATGTAATTGATTATAAAATCCAGTCGGGCCAGGTTTACGAACTGACTTTTGGCATTGAACACAAAAATGCTTCTGGTAAAATATTTGTTTCATGGTTGGATAATTCAATTCGCAGGGAGATTGATTTGCAGGTAGCCGGCAAAAAGATTAAAGGCGATTTTTTAAATAAAAATTTAAAAGTGGGACAAACTTCTATAAAATGCCGAGTACCACAATGGATTGAATCTGAAAATAACCAGGTAAAGGATGAAATTGTAGATTTTATAGTACATTGTTTTAGTAAAAACAAGAACTTGCCTTCGCCTCTTTTAAGTGTTCAGGAAATTGGAACATCTGTAAAAATAATAGAGAAAATTTCAAGTAATTTAAACAAATAAATATAAGGAGAAATAACTATGTCACGCAAACAAAGCATTTTAGCCCCCGATTGGTGGGACTTCACAACACTGGATGATGGCATTCTAAATGATGCAGCCAGGTTAACCCCTGAAGATATGCAGGCCATGTCGAGAGAGGGTTTCAATGTAAAATTTTACGATACTCTGGAAGATTTTTACCTTGCTGAGGCCCTTGAATACATCACAGCCTGGAAACAGGCAACGCCGGATAATCCTGTCGGTATTTGCGGTCCCATCGGCCCCACCGAACAGCTTCCCCTGGTAGCAAGGCTCGTAAATGAACTTGACCTCAATCTTAAAGACGCCCATTTTTGGGGCATGGACGAATGGCTGGTCGATGGTAAAGTCATGCCTGCCGACCATCCGATCTCATTTGAAAAGGCCGATAAAGAGATGTGCTTCGATAAGATCAAACCCGAACTAAAAATGCCTGATAAAAACATGCATTTTCCAACCGAAGAGCCGACTGAATACATCAAAAGCTGGGAAACCGGCGTTCGCTGTGCCGTAATGCAGGGCGGTCAGGGCGATATCAAGCATTGGGCTTTCAATGACCCATTCAAACGCGAAGGCAAATACAAAGATGCTCCCCCCTCACCGCAGGAATATCGCCAATTAACTACAAGGCAGGTGGACCTGCACCCTGTAACAATAATGCAAAACGCCCGTACCAGCGGCGGTGGAGTAGTAACCGGGATACCCACAAGAGCAGTAACAGTTGGGCCCGTTCAAACATGGAAAGCGGAAAAAGTTTCTATCTGGCAGGCTGGTACACATGACAATCCTTTCGGTCAGCGACTTACAACATTGATGATAGGCAAAAAAATAGTAGATAGCGCCGTTCCTATGTCTTTACTGGCAGACCATCCAAATGTGCAGTTTAATTTTTACATCGGCGGAATTGGAACCTGCGAAGTTGAAATGCATTAAATCGGAGAAATACAGATGAAAAAAACCATATTTGCTATAGCAGCTCATCCTGATGATATCGAATTTATGATGTCGGGGACACTGTTTAGATTAAAAGAGGCAGGCTGCGATATTCATTACATGAATGTCGCAAACGGTTGCTGCGGCACAGACAGGCATTCGATCGAAGAAATTGTTGAAATACGCAGAGAAGAATCTAAACAGGCTTGCAAATACCTTGGCGCCACTTTTCATGACAGTCTCGTCAATGATCTTGAGATTTTTTATGATAATCGAATTATCTCTAAACTCTGTTCAAAAATCCGCCAGGTACAACCGGATATAATTTTGACACAATATCCTCACGAATACATGGAAGATCATATCAATACCTGCAGAACAGTTGTTACAGCGGCTTTTTGCAGAGGTATGAAAAATTTCCCAGTTGAGCCTGATATAAAACCAATCAGTAAAAAAGTGGCATTATATCATAGTTTGCCATACGGACTTACCGACCAATTGAGAAATCCAGTTACAGCGGATTTTTATGTAGATGTTGAACAGTTCGTTGAAAATAAAATGGAAATGCTCGCCAAGCATAAAAGCCAGAAAGAATGGCTTGATGTCAGCCAGGGTATGGATGCTTATCTAATCACATTGAAAGATATGTCCAGAGAAGTAGGTAAACTAAGCGGCAAGTTTGAATATGCTGAAGGGTGGGTAAGGCACAGCCATTTCGGTTTTTGCGGCCCGGACGATAATCTATTGACTGAGATATTAAAATCGTATATATTATCCTAATGAAAGGGCTTTTTATGAACATTTTGAAGCTAACTATCATATTAGTTATAGGTTTGACTGTTTCAGGTTGTGTTAGCGAATTGAATAATCAGGAGTTTGCAATGTCCCAGGTGTACAAAGCCGTTTACACTGATAAACCAGTAAAAATAGATGGCAAATTAGATGATCAGATATGGCAAACTGCGCCATCATACCCATTATATCTTTCAAAAGATAAGGCTGATGCCGGAGAGACTCTAAAGGAAGGCGGCTGTGTAAAGTTTGCATGGGATGAGCAGTATTTCTATCTTGCTGCTGATTTGAAGGACTCTGATATCATAGCTCAGGGCGATAAAGATCAAATGCATCATTATAGATATGGAGATGTGTGCGAATTGTTCCTGAAACCCGCGGAGCAGCCTTATTACTGGGAATTATATGTAACACCAGCGGGCAAGAAAACCAGTTTCTTTTTTCCATCAAAAGCTGCTTTAAAAAATCCTGAAATATTTGAAAATTATTCATGTGGGCTTAAAGTCGCAGCTAAGATTAATGGAACTCTTAACAGTTCACAGGACACCGATATTGGCTGGACCGCGGAGATGGCGGTCCCGATTAAAGATTTAGAAGCTAAGGGATATAAATTCGGTCCTAGCCAAAAATGGACGGTACTTGTTGGCCGTTACAATTATTTCGGAGGTTTGGATACTAAAGAACTCAGTATGACCCCGCAGCTTTCAAAAACATCTTATCACTTAACCGAAGAATTTGCTAAACTGCAACTTATAAAATAAAAATTGAAAGGAATCAAAATGACAGATGAAACTAAAAAATATTTAGCAATTGGCTTGACTGTAGTAAGTGTTTTAGTCGCGGGATTTGTCTTCTATCGTACCATTTTCGGCGGTGCTCAAGCTCCTGCAGCTAACGCCGACGTAGCTTTATATTGTACCGATTGCGGTGGCTTTGAAATCGAAGCCGATGAATATCGCGAAATTATGATGGATAATCCCGACTCAATGATGATGCCCATGCCGGGCCAACCAACACCAATTGAATGTCCAAAATGCGGCAAAGAAACTTGTTATCGTGCCCAAAAATGCACAGAGTGCGAAGCGATCTATGTTTTTGGTCAATCGAGAGATAGAGAATACCCTGACAGATGCCCCGAATGCGGCTTCAGTCAAATGGAACAATACAATTAGGACTCGTAGGACTCGATGAATAAGTCGGAAGTTGTTGTTTTACAATGGCAAAATATGCCAGTCGCAGCCTGAGCAGGATGACAAAAAAATGCTTATTCAGCAAGCCCTGATCAGGTGTCAAATGAAAAAAAATATTCTGTTTTTTTTAATAAGTATAATAATTGTCGGTTGTGGAGAAGTTGAAAAGGTAGAAAAATCAGCATCAGGTTTGGATAGAAATTCCGGGTTAATAAAATATCTTTCAGATGAGCCGGCAGTCAAAAACATAAATGACTGGAACAGCGATTTCGGCAAGGGGCTGGTTGTTGAAACGAATAATTACCGGATATATACCACCCTTAGAGATC
This sequence comes from uncultured Candidatus Kuenenia sp., assembly GCA_964542055.1. Classification (GTDB taxonomy): domain Bacteria; phylum Planctomycetota; class Phycisphaerae; order Sedimentisphaerales; family CAMDDF01; genus CAZITB01. Next base: position 21,920 of record CAZITB010000027.1, on the reverse strand, counting down.
CCTTGATGCTTCGGCAGGTGCCCGGGTTTGTTGAATCTGCATATAAAGGATATCAGAAACAGTTGCCTGAGCCAGTAAGCAGCGAAACTTTGTTTGAGGTTTACTTATTCGCAGACAGAGAACAATGGGAAAAATTTACCAAAAAATTTACCGGCGAATATTCCGAAATTTATCTGAAAATTGATAAAGGTGCATATTATCTCAATGGAGCCTGTGTCGCTTATAATATAGGGAGAAAGCAGACGTTTTCGGTACTGGGCCACGAAGGCTGGCACCAGTTTTCCAGCAGGCATTTTAAATATCGACTGCCGAGCTGGCTTGATGAGGGTATAGCAATGCATTTCGAACAGAGCCGGTATAGAAGCGGTTTTTTTCAATTTACACCAGCCAAAAATTTAAACCGGCTTGGTGGTTTAAAGCTGGCTTTGATGGAAGGGCGGATGATGCCGATAGAGCAGCTAATCATGACAAACCCGGGACAGGTGCTTTTTAGTGGTGACCAGAAAGATTCGGCTTTTTATTACGCTCAAATGTATTCGCTTGTACGGTTTTTGCGGGAATCGAATTACTGCAAGAGACTGCCGAATTATAATGCTATGTTGATGGGCGCAATCAAGGGAAGCTGGCCGTTAAATGAAACTGCCCGCAAAATGGCAGCAGACAGGAATCTTATGATGACCGGCGGAACGAACGCGGTTATGTCGCGCGAGCTTTTTGAAATATATATAGGCGATGACTACGAAACGATCTGGGCTGAATATTTAAACTTTTGCCGAAAGATCACAAAAAACATCTATCTGAAATAGTTGTAATAAGTTTGAATGGCTTGAAGTTTTTGTAATTTCAAAATAGCAGGAATTTAGCGGTCCAACACAGAAATTATTATGTCCGAAGCCACATCTTTAGCCCCTGAAGAAGTTATCCATTCGGATGGGTCTGCGGTTCCCCACGAGTAAACTTTAGAGCCGGGTGGAAGCTTTGACTCTAAAAAGTCAGCGGCATTTTTTGCTCTTTTAGCTGCTATGACCCATTTATCCTGACCATACTGATCCGGTGCAAGACCTACCACATAAATAGTTCTGGAAGAATCATTTGCTGTTAGTGTCAGTTCTGTGCATATTTCAGAAAGCCTGTTTTCATGTTCGTTTGTAAGCTCACTGCTGCTAGAGTTAAATGTAATTCGTGGCGTCAAAAGCTCCAACAGCTTGCCCTTTATCTGGCTTGGCCGTACTTTCATGTTTTGATTTATCTGAGTAAAAATCCTGCGAATCTGTTCTTCATGCGTATTTGTCGGTGTAAGCTGTTGCTCATCTTCTTTATTGTCAATTGGGTATGTCATCATATCCTGTGAAAAATTTTTGGAAGAGCTTAAGGTATATAAAATTCCCCTCAGCCCAAAATTTTCTAATGACCGTTTGAAGGCTTGCTGTCCGACCTTATATTTGACGGGATCGCTATCTGTGGACATCGAAAGCAAGAGAACAAAAAAAGTCAACAGCAGCGTAACCATATCAGAAAAAGTTACGATATAGCTTGGCACTGATGCCGGAGCTGCTTGAGGTTTCTTCTCTCTAGTGCTCATGAATCTGTCTTTCCAGCAAAGTTATCTGAACTTGCCTGTCTCTAAGGCGGGTCCACGAGTTTTGATTTATCGTATTCGTTTGAGTTATATTCATTAAATTCTCGGGCACACCCTTTGATTTGAGATACAGCATAATTTCGAAAGCCCTGGGATATCCAAAAAAAGGACTGGAATTTTGCGATCCAGGTCCGGTTTCGCAAATGACTACTCTGCTTGGCATTTTATCAATAAACTGTGCCATAAGGTCGAGAGTTTCCTTTGCTTTGGGCGAAAGAGCTTTACCGCTTGCAAGAAAGGCCTCTTGCGAAGGCATTGAAAAAACCCGCAAAGTTCTAAAATTCTTAGGGTCTGTTTCCTTTATTGTATTTTGAGTTATCTTTTTTGTTGCGGTTGGTGTTAAAGAGCCTTTGTCTTTTACATCTTTTCTGTTTGGCCGAGCCACTACGAAGGTGTTTTTCTTTTCATTGATTGAAGGGTCAACACCGGGAATTGCCTCACCAAAAGTATCACTAAGTTCGTCGAAAGTGACTTTATCGAAAGTTGTAAAGCTAAGAAGCAGAACAAAAAAAGTCAGCAGCAAAGTCATGCAGTCACTGAATGTCACCATCCATTCAGGGGCTCCTGGTTCCTGCTCTGGTTCTCTATTTTTATTTCTAGCCATAGAATTATACAGCTGCCTTCATTGCTTCACGATGTTTCGGTGCCAGGAATGACTGCATTTTCTCACGAACAACCGTCGGGTTTTCACCTGAAGCGATTGCAGATATACCTTCGACCGACATTTCCATAAGCCGAATTTCTTTTTTCGAATAGATACCAAGTTTACCGGCAAGCGGAATAAATCCCAGGTTTGAAATCAGGGCACCGTAAAAAGTTGTAATAAGTGCCACCGCCATACCCTCACCCAAAGCCTCAGGTGAACTCAAATTTCTAAGCATCTGAATAAGTCCGATCAAAGTTCCGATCATTCCAAATGCCGGAGCTGCTGAGCCCATGTATTCCAGGATTTTTTTTCCAAGAGAGTGTCTTTCCTCTAAAGAATCTATTTCCAGGCCCAGCATTGTTCTTATATTCCCTTCCTCCTGTCCATCTACAAGCATTTGAAGTCCCTTTTTGATAAATGGTTCGTTAGCCTTGGATATTTCCTGCTCTAAAGCAAGTGCACCGTCACGCCTGTTAATGGCTGCGTAGTTTACCATTTTTTGAATAAGTTCATTCGGAGATTGATTCTTGGTCAACACCGTCTTTTTGATAATATTGAATATTGAAAGAAACTGCCCAAGCGAAAAATGCATAAGAGTAGCACAAAGCATACCGCCGATAACTATTGCCATAGAAGGAACATGGATAAACATTAATGCACCGCCTCCAGAAGCGATGCTTAAAACAATTGTAATAAATCCCAGCGTTATTCCGATTAATGTTGCGATGTCCATTATTAACTTTCTTCCTTTATGTTTTTGATTTTTGTGCAAAGAATCCTGGCCACTGTGGGTTCTTCATTTGTTATTTCGGCTAAAACCTTCGCAGACTTGCGATCAGACATAAAAAAAACTATCTTCGCTGCATCTTCCAATTGATTATTGGTAATCATGTTTATAAAAATACTTGCAGAAGATGTTTCATCCATGTTGTCATACACAGATGCAAGCTGTTTTAGTCTTTCCGATTCATCTTGCTTTATCTCAACTATGCGTTCATCGAGAATCTGCTGCTGTTTTTTAAGTTCGAGCACCTGCCTTGACAACTGATCGTAAAGATTTGATAACTTCTTCACATCATCAGAAAGACTCTGCTTTGTAATTTCAAGCTGGCTTTCATATTCATCCAGCTGATCTTCCCGAAGCTTACAATCTCGTACTTTGTTTCTCGCGTCTTCGATCAGGTTCAGCAATCTCCGCTCGGGCAGTGACCTGGTCGCAGCTCGCTCAGGCTGCAATGGGTTATTTTCTTTTACTGCTGGCGTTTCCAAAGACGCTTGTATAGGCTGGGCTACATTTTCCGGAGACAATGGTTTTTTGGAATTAACAAACCAGGATATCCCGAAAGAAGCTCCAAAACTTAGTATTGTTACAACTAAAATTATGAATATTTTTTTTACATTCATTTTTTTACCTTCTATAAACCCATTCTTTCTCTTGCTGATTTTGTGTTTACCAAATCATCAAGAAAATTTAACTCGGCCTTATTTTGCCGATACATAAATTCCTGATATTTCTTTTCTTTCAGCTTTTCGAGCGATTTACGACTTTTCCTTGCCTGAATATGCTCCTGCAGTTTTTTTTGCTTTTGTTTTTCCATTTCTTGAAGTTTGTTATTGAAAGATTCTATATCATTCTCAATTTTAAAAGAAAAACTCAAAAAGCTGCTTTGATTCGATATTCTCTGTTCGAAAGGCAGAGCTTTCAGTTTCGAAGCCGAAGTTCTTATCTGCATTTGCAATAGAATTATTTTTTGTTGAATATTCAACTGCTGCTGAGTTAATTTAAAAAGTTCAGATTTTAATATCTGTTCCTGTGTTTTTCTTACATCTAAAACTTTTTGTAAGTTCCACTTAAATCTCACAATTTACCTCAGCCTTTAGTCAATTCCAAAGCTCTTTGTTCCAACTGTTTTTGCTTATCAATCCCAAGAAGACTATCCCACTTCTCAGCGATTTGATATATCATCTCTAAAGTCTCTTCAAAGTCGGTTCTTTCCTGAGCCTTCTGAACAAGGAGATTCCTTATCTGGTCGATTAGATTTATCGATCCATCTATTCTTTTGTTGGAGCCCGGTGCAAATGCCCCGATATTTATAAGGTCTTCAGCATCAGAATAAGTCGCGTAAATTTCTTTTATTTTATTTGCACATGCCAGATGCTGAGAACTAGCAACAGACGGCATTAACCTGGAAACACTCGAAAGTATATCGACCGCAGGGTAATGGCCTCTCGATGCTAACTGCCTGGACAAAACGATATGTCCGTCAAGCAGCGATCGGGCACTGTCAGCGATAGGGTCGTTTATGTCATCGGCTTCGGTCAGAACTGTCAAGATGCCGGTAATACTTCCAGTTTCTCCGCAACCGAGCCGTTCAATCAATTTCGGCATTTGCGCGAAAACACTCGGGCAGTATCCCTTCGTGGCAGGCGGTTCGCCGACCGATAAACCGATCTCCCTTTGTGCCTGTGCCATTCTTGTAAGAGAATCCATCATAAACAGAACATCTTTGCCCATGTCCCTGAAATATTCTGCTATTGCAGCCGCCAGAAAAGGGGCTTTAACTCTTTGCACTGCGGGCGAATCTGAAGTTGCAACCACCACCACCGACTTTTGCAAGCCTTCCTCGCCAAGGTCCTCTTCTAGAAATTCGCGTACTTCTCGTCCACGTTCACCAACTAATGCAACAACGTTTACCTGGGCCTGGCTTGAATTTGCTATTTCGCCCAAAAGTACACTTTTACCAACGCCGCTTCCTGCGAATATTCCCATTCGCTGACCCTTGCCGCATGTTATAAGGCCATCGATAGAACGAATACCCAAGGAAAGCGGTGAATCTATTTTCTGCCGACCAAGCGGCGGTATCGTTTTAGCATCCAGATCGATAATATCTCGTCCAATCAGCGGCCCCTTGCCGTCAATGGGATTTCCCATGCCGTCAAGAACTCGGCCCAGTATAGATCGATCGATATTGATGTTGCGATGTTTATGATGTGCCAAAATCTGGTTGCCTGGTGAAATTCCTTCTATACTTTCCATTGGGATCAGTAGTAAATGGCCGTTTTTAAAACCCACAACTTCTGCCGGAATCAATTTCTTCGAAGGCAGTTCAATGTCACACATCGCACCGATGCCGATATCCGGGCCCTCGGATTCGATCGTCAATCCTGACATATTGACTACCCGGCCTTTACAGGGTCTGAGCTTTAGACTATTCAATCTGCTTCTAAAGCTCCTGAAATCTATTAAAGGTTTTTTGTTTAAATCTTCCATTTACTTTTTAAAATCTAACGCCTGGGCAATCTTTTCAAGCTGTTCTTTATAGAATGATTCAATTTTACCATTTTGGGTCTTGACCCGGCACTGAGCCTTCCCGATACTCTTATCTGCACTGATCTTTATCTTTTTGAGTGGGCTGTTCGGGTCCTTGCTTATTATGTCCTGACAGATCTTTTCGTCATGCTCATTGAGTTCAACTTCGATCTCACTTTTATCGTCGATATCTCGAATGGACTCAGATATAATTTTCTCAATATCATAATCGTCACGCGAGATTTTATCTGCGATTATCATCTCAGCGATGTCCACAGCCAGCTTGGCTATTTCATCTCTCGATTGTGCAATAATTTGCTGTTCAATGTCGTTAGTATGTTCTATGGCCTGTGCCAATGCGCTGGAAAGCGAATCGATTCTTGCCAGGTGAGTATCTAAATGCTTCTTCAAAACTGCCCAATTATCAACGTATGTATGATCAGATTGACTCGGACTCGATGATATCGATCCTATCGGTTTGCTTATATTTAAATTTAAAACTCTCTCCATAATCAGTCTTCCTGGTCAACAAATGCAAGTTCTTCTGCTTCGTTTGCTTCACGTAAAGGCTTGATAACTTCATCTCGCGCCATGACAATTTCTTTTTTGGTCGGTTTGGACATAAGCTGGATTTCTTCGTCAACCATTGCCGAAGCTCTCTCGGAAATATTGTCTCGAATCTTATTAGAAACTCTATCATCGGCCCCAACCAGAGCTTTTGCGAGTACGGCTGGTTCAATATTCCTAAGAGCCTGCTGAAGTGAGCGGTCAGCAATTTTCGTAATATCTTCCCAGGTTACCAGCAGTGCACGAACGGTCTTGCCTGTCTGTTCATCCTGCTCCTCAATTTCCTCCAGCAAAGTATCGCGCAATTGTTTGTCAAGCCCACTGAGTACAAGAGCGATTTCTCTGAGATTTTTTACATTTTTGGTTTCATCGAGTACAACTTCCTCCTCAGGTGCCATTGACTCAAGACGGTTCGATATCATTTCACCGACACGTTTTTTAACAGGCATTGGAACCTGATCATTTTTGGTCATCCTGATTACGATCTGTCTGCTTATGTTCTCATCAAGTCTTTTAAGCACATCAGTGCCCAGTTTTGGCGGCAGTTCGCTAAGTACAATCGCCATAGTCTGCGGGTGTTCGCCTTCCAGGGCCGCAGCTATCAGACCGGCGTTACATGAACAGATTACTACAAAAGGATCTCTTTGCTGCATGGTTTTTTTGGCATCTGTTAACTTGTTTGATCCGTCTGTGAGATTATCTAAAATATCGCTTACGAATGTTTTTACATTCAAGTTGCCGCTTTGAGCTTCGTTTAAAAATCCGCAAAACTCTTTGGTAATTTCGATCTTCATTACATCATCAAATTCTTTGTTTGCGTCTATACGAGCCAGTTCCATGGCAATGTCTTCAACAACATGGTGCGGCTGTGATTTGAGCAGTTTATTTGCAGTCACAGGGTCAAGACACATGAGCATCATGGCTGCTTTTTGTTTTCCTCTTAACTGCATCTAAACGTTATCCCTCCTGTATCCAGCTCGCAAACAGTTTTGTAACCTGCTCAGGATTCTTATTAATAGCGCTGGAGATTTGTTTACGCAACAATATAGGATCGTTCGGGACAGGCAATGCTTTTGGCAGCTGACCTGTCAAAGCTAATTCTGTATCAGTACCAACACTTTTAGTCTTGGAACCTGTAAATATTTTGAATACCAGCAAAGCACAAATTGCCACAATTGCTAATGATGCTTGTTTAATTATATTTATTATCTGATCAAGTCCGAAACCGGATTTAATATTTTGATTATTCTGCTGAGGTTTGACAAATGGAACATTGACAACTGTCAATGCCTCATCGTTGAGAATCTCTCTGCCTACCGCATTTTTGATTATTTCCTTTACTTGCTCGACTGTCATAATCATCTGAGACTGCGTGCCCGTATTGTCCTCTCCATCAACTTCCATAGCAAGATCAACCATAGCTGAAACTGATAACGAAGTTATTCTCCCGGGTACTTCAGATGTTTTAGTTAGCTTTTGAGGTACAAAGTATTTTATTTCAGTCTCTTCATCTTTTTCTTCATTTGAAGCTGTAGAATTGTTTTCTGAGCCGTTGCCGGTCACTTTTTTATTGGCTGCGATTTTTTCTTCAAGCGGAACACTTTCTCCAAAAATTGATGTTTCCTGAGTTTCTGTGCTGGTCAGATCTATTTCAGCACAAATAGTCAAAGTGCATCTGCCCGGTCCAAGAACCTGCTCGAGCATTTTCTGAACTTTTTGCTCAAGCGATTTCTGCACTTTTTCTTTATAATCAATATATGTGCTTGCTCCAACTCCATTTTGATCCATACCGCTCAGGAGCGTGCCGTTATTGTCAACGATTTTCACATTTTCCGGTGCAAGACCTTCAATGCTGCCTGCAACCAAATGAGTTATGGCAGCGATGTTTGCAGGTGTCAACCTTCTTGCTCCAATAAGCGATAGAGAAACAGATGCTTTTGCGACATTGGGTGAATTGCTAAAGAGTGTCTTTTCAGGTAATACAAGATGAACTCGAGCGTGACTTACACCGTCAATCATTTGAATCGACATTGCAAGTTCTTCCTGAAGAGCCTGGAGATGTTTGACATCCTGGGCTAGAGGACTTTCGCCTATTTTCGCATCTTCAAAAAGGCTCCAGCCCTTTTGCCCCCGGCTTGGCAAGCCTTCTTTTGCAAGTGCCAGCCTGACTTCATAAACCTTATCGCTGCTTACATATATGCTCGAACCGCCGGCTCCGATTTTATATTCCACTCCTCTTTCCTGTATTTTATCAATCATCTTACCAGCCTCTTGCGGCTGCAGAGAACTGAACAGAAGTTGATACCTCGGCTGAGTCGCCCACTTAGTAAGAACGATCCCGCTGATAAGACAAGCCATTAATATACCGGCTATCAGAGCCTTTTGGATCAGCGATAATTTATTAAGAATTACTTTAATGTTTTCAAGTGCATTCATTCAAAAGTTTCACAAGTAATCAGATTTGCATTTGCATTGTTTGTTTGTAAGCTTCTACTATTTTATTCCTTACCCCGACAAGAAGTTTGAAACTCATATCGGCTTTTGCTACTTCCGCAACAACAGAATTTATATCCTGGTTCTTACCAGCGAGCAAATCCTGAATAGATTGATCAGAATTAACCTGCTGATTATCTACATTTTCCAATAAATTTTTAAAGGTATCCTGCATCTGCCCTTTTTGCGTATTCTGAACATTTTTGGGCATCTGCGAAGCGGAAACGCTCGGTACATTAGCATTTATATTAATCATTTCAAGTCCCTATTTTAAAAGTTCTAAAGTTGACTGAACCATTTTCTGATATCTTTTCAGCATTGCGACATTGGCCTGGTATGCTCGGCTGGCCTGGCTAAGCGAAATCAATTCGCTCGCAATATCTACGTTCGGCATTTGGATAAATCCGTTTTCATCGGCTCTGGGATCCCCAGGTGACGCCATTATCTTATGAAAATCGCTCATATCTTTAACAACATCACCGTATGATACTTTGGTAATCCCATCACCTTCAGCTTTAAAATTAACTTCAAGCCTGCGGTACGGTTGCCCATCGCCTGCATCGGTTGTCTGGATGTTCGCAACGTTAGAAGTTACCACTTCCATTTGTTTGCGGTGAGCGTTCATACCCGAAACCGCGATATCTATTGCTGAAAAACTATTTTCTACTCTCATACTTTAAACCTTGATCTATCCTGTAGTTCTGATCGCTAGTTCGAACATATCATACTTTTTTCTTAGAAGTTTCGTATAAGCCGAATGCCTCAAAGTATTTTTGACCATGTCAGATACTTCTTTATCAAGCGAAACATCATTGCCGTTAGATTTAACCGGTGTATCTTTTGGGGTAAAATATTCAGGCTCATCCTTTTCAATATTATATTCTTTACCGGAATCTATTGCTTTTTTGAGAAGTTCTTCAAAGTTAAGCTCAATTCTTCTATAACCTGGAGTGTTCAAATTGGCTACATTGCTGGCGATAGCATTTTGCTTTATAGCTTCAGCTTTTATGCCAGATTCAAGGTTATTGATAATATTTAAATCATTAGCCATTATTTTTCTCCGTATAAACAATTCGCTCCAGCTAACTACTGCAATATTTGTGCCAAAAACAAAATCCCATGTTTTGATAATCCAAATCAGCGATTTGAAACAATTCAAAGCGTTTTTTGAATGAATCTGTTTGTGATAAAATGTCAGGATTCTATACAGGGGCCAATTTTTAAACAAAACTAACTGATAAATACGATATATTAATGTAAGATTCATAAGTATTTGATTTTTAAATATTTACAGATATTTAGAATTGCTGACATGAAAAAAGGCAATTAATGCAGAATCAGAAGCTAAGTCCTTAGTTTACAAGAACTTATTATAAGTTTTAGTTATAAATATTTCGATTGGCATAAGAATTGCTTATTGAAAACAGTAAATTTAAGGAGACTACAATGGCAGCCAGTTTGATTCAGGTAAGCAATATGATTGCTAACGACCAGCAGGTCATTAGCAAAAACAAAGGGGGCAGAAAGTCTAACGAATTCCTAAGTTTTGGCGATATAGAGGGTTACGAAAGCGAGTTCCTGAAAGATAAACTTAGGACCGTCAAAGATGACAAAAGTCCCAAGATAGATTTTTCCCAACCTTTAACTGGACAAAAGGGCGAAATACAGGTCAAAAAAGCAGAAGCTTTTATTGCATTGCTCAATGAGAAATTGAATTCTGACAAGAAAAAAAGTGTGTTGAATCCGGATCTTGAAATTTCGGAAACTTTGAAAGGTCTCCCATTTGAAAATGGTATTTTACAGGCCATAAGCCACCTTGAGCCCGAACAGCAGCAGATTATTTTGACTAATCTGGAAAAACCAATATCAAATTCACCCGTGTTACAGGAAATCTTGCACTGCAACAACCAAGAAGAACAAGTAGATATCATACAGGAGTTTGCATCCAAGATACTTGAAAATAAACAGACTACCGGTAAGCCAGACCAAATATCGAAATCAGTCATCAATGTAACTGGCGAAATGGTCTCTGAAAAAGCAAATAATATTGTTAAAGGAACTAAAATCGACATATCGGCGCAAAATTCTCAGGAAACACCCAATCAGCCTGCAACTAAAAACGTTGGTGCTGCTAATGTTCTTAATCATAACAAATTCGTTGAACAGAGTTCAGCAGAGAAGTTACCTGATATCAAAGAAAAAAATGATCAATCAGTAACACCAAATTCTGCTCAACCAGATGGCAAAACAAAATTAAGCAATGAAATCTGGGATTTTAGCAAATCTGAAATAACTATTGAAAACAATAGTAAAATGACAAAGCAAGCCATCGACCTTTCGTTCAAAGGCGAAAACGAATCTAAAACAAAAATTGCCGCCCAGCAATTTAATATTTCTCCATCCCCAGACGCTCCTTTGGGTAAACCGTCTGTTTTTTCAAAACCCTCCAATTCCGTGTTCAGCCCAATTCCGACCAATGATGTCACCAGCCAAGTCAGCCACAATATAAAAACAAACTTCGTAGGTACAGATAAAGATTTGACCATTTCTTTATCTCCTCCCGAACTTGGAAAAATTACGATAAAGTTCAATGAAATCAATAAAGAAATTACAGGGCGTCTGGAGGTAGATAAAGCCGAAGTTAAGGCAGATATCGAAAGATCGCTCCCCGAAATAATCAAAACTCTGCAAAATGTTGGTGTCAATATAAAGAAAGTAGAAGTTGCGTTGAACACTAAGAACGAGAATATGGGACAGGATGCCGGAACGCAGATGGAAGGTCGCGAAAAATCAGGTCAATGGCAGGACGATCAGCGTTTTGACCAGGAAGATCAGGAACAATTGGACGAAAATTTCGAACCTGAAAATCAGCCCCAGGTTATAACCTCTAATGATGATTCACTGAATATTTATCTTTGATAAATTATGGCAGATAACTATTACAATTTAGATAAATACGATCAAACGTCCGAAATCCTGGACCAACAGGTCGGTTCTTCAGTGGAAGATGTTGATGTTGAGCAATTATCATCAGAACCGGCTGCGGCAGTCGCCAAAGAACACATTTCCCCCCATGCTATCAAGGCATATAAGAAAAATTGCAGCCAGAGCATATCAGATGAACAGATAGTGGAGTATTTGCCGCTGGTAAACAGGATAGTAAATAATGTTGTAAGTTATCTAACCGGCCCGCTGAGCAAAGATGATCTTGTCTCTGCCGGTACAATAGGTCTGGTCAAAGCCGCCAGAGACTATGATCCTTCTAAAAATGCTGATTTTAAAACTTATGCATATATAAGGATCAAGGGTGCTGTAATAGATGAATTGCGAAAATGGTCATTTACTCCTTCAGACGTTTCCAAACAAATTGACCAGGTTCATGAACTGGCAATTGAAATGAGCGAAGAACTCGGTGTAACCCCAAGCGATGAAGAACTTGCTCAAAGAGCCGGGATAACCGTTGAAAGATTGAATAAGTTATATGAAGGTTCCAGGAAAAAGAATTTTCTTTCGATCCACGGAGTTACAGATGATGCCCCTTCCCCGGGTATGTCTTTAATGTCTCCAGGACAGCCAATGCCCGATGCCCGATTGCAACATCAGGAAATGGTCGAAATACTGGCAAATGCTATCCAGGAACTGCCGGATAATGCAAGAAGAATAATCATTTTGTACTATGACCAGCAGCTGACAATGAAAGAAATAGCCGAGGTTCTGGGAGTTACTGAATCTCGGGTCAGCCAGTTGCACGCAAGTGCAATTTTTAAATTATCTATTAAAATGAGCCAATACGATGACGCCAGACAAGATTGAAAAATCAGATATTATCCCTGGTTTAGCATCTGTAGATATGAGAATTGATAAAGATAACCAACAGAAACAACAAAATAGTCAACACAAGAACAAAAAGAAAAAGATGCCAAAAAATATTGAGGATGTAATTGAAGAAGAAAACCAAAATGGTATTGAAGAAGGGCATGTAGATTTTCACGCCTGAGAAAAAAATATGGTTAGTATTTTAAACAAAAAATCAACAATAATAAGAAAAGAAAACACTGTTGTTTCAGGAAAGATTTGCCTGGGGGCAGGCAGCCCTGTTGCCCCTGTCAGGAACCCAGCGGCGTCTGCCCCAATTTCTCCAGCCCAGGCAAAAGTTGTCGAAAACACTGCCGAATATGTTTTGATCGAACTGCAGTGCCAGTGCGGAGAAGTTATGAATTTGAAATGTAATTATGCGGATATAGCTATCCCGGGATTAAGTTAAGGAAGTTAATGATGAAAAAACTAATATCAGCCCTTATTGTTATAGGATATATTTTTCTCACAGGCTGCACTGTGGTCGAAGAACCCATAAACCTAAGTTCAATGCCGCCCTCAAAACAAGCTGAGCCCAATTCACCAACTACGAGCAAAACCCAGCAGGAAGATTCAATCGCTAAAAGTATAAATGCTGCACTGGTATGGTCAGAAAAATATGAAAAACTCATGACACAAATGGAAGAGTTGAAGAAATTTAACGAAAACTTGACCATTGAAAATGAAAACCTTAACAACCAGCTCACTGCCAAGGATAAAGAATTGGTTCAGACCCAAAAGGAACTCAAAGAAGCAAACGAAATCCTGGTCAGCATGCGTGTGGAACTCAGTAGCTGGAAAAAAGATGTACTCGGCTTTCGAGAAGAAATGCGTCAGTCACAGCAGGCACTGCTGGCCGCCAGTGCAAAAATTCTACGTGAACTTGGCGCCGAAATTCGTGAAATTCCAACTCAGGAAAAACCTCAAGTTGCAAAAGGTGAGCAGACAAAATAATGATAAAACGATTAAATATATTTCTTTTTTGCTTATTAGCGTTTAGCGGATGTTCTGTGAAACAGCCTGTAATTGAAGAAACCGGCTTTTTCTACATCAACCCCGAAGCAGACATCACTTCGATAAAAAAACTTGTCATATTGGAATTTGACAACAAAACCTATTATAACACTATCGAAAACATGTTAACAAAGCAAGTCTATACAACTCTGGTAAAAAAACATCTTTTCGAAATAAGTTACCTCGATTCCGGCGATATCCTTTGGCCGCAAGTGCACGGAATCTGCAATAAGCACCTTGATAAACAGCAGCTCGACCGCTATTGCGAAATCCTCCAGGCCGATGCCGTACTCACCGGAGAAATAACCGAGTACAAACCTTTCCCTTCTCCGCTTATAGGTTTAAAGGCAAAAATGATCGACCTGCGAACAGGACAACTGGTCTGGTCGCTTGAACAAGTCTGGGACAGCGTGGATATAGGTGTTGAAAATAGGATCAAAAGATATTATGATACTACGGTAAAAACCGGTTATGAACCAATGGGTTGGGAATATGTAAGAACAAGCCCTTCGGCATACCGGCAGTTTGTTTCTTTTGAGATTGCTTCGACTTTGCCAAGTAACAATCATTATAAAAAAGAATACCTTGAATACAAGAACAAACCTAATAATTTCAAAGACGGTATGCTAAGACCGGTCGTAAGATTCCCAAAAACCGCCAGGGAAACTATCGGAAAAATTAGATAAAGGATAAGGACATGAAAATAAACAATGACAGTTCATTAAATAACATCTTGAATTACCAGGCTAACGCAAATAAAAAAGCTTCAAAAACAAACGCAGGTAAAACAGATGAATCTCACAACAAAATCTCGGACCAGAAACTCAATTTTCAGACAGTTTTGGACGACAGTGCCAGGCGAATAGTCCAGGCTAAAGAGTTGATAGAATCTGGCCAGATCGATGATCAGAAGTTTGCCGAATCAGCGGCCCAGAAAATCCTGAAATTTGGCATTTAAGCTGGTAATTTTTTATGCTTCAACTAGTTGACCTAGAATCAAAAATAGAGTTGTCCGAACAGGTGTTTGACCTGTTCTGCGAAGACATTTCAGCAATGTTTGATGTCTCAGTAAGATGCAAGAGACTTGAGCAATCCAGCGATGGTATAAAAGATCTGAAAAAGAAGTTTAAAAAAATATCTTGCTTCTGGGTCATGTCTTGCAAGGGGGCTTTCGATAAGGATTTTTATATTCTGATAGACCAGGAAGGTTTTTTCACACTAGGCGGCACATTTGTCATGCATCCCGAAAAAATAATCATAAAAAACCGTAAGCAGGGCGGGCCGAAAGAATCCAAAGATATTGAAGATGCCGTAATCGAAATCGGTAATCTTCTCTCTGGCACATTCGAAAGATACATGCGGGAAAACCTCCACGGACACGAACACCTTAAACAAACCGATACTTTAGTCGGTGACTTTTCTTCCAACCTTGGAAAACTCGGTATCGATAAAGATAACGAGTGTGCAGTAATCAATTTTGAGATGAACATCGAGCCGTTCGAAAGTTTTCCCTTCTCAATTATATTTCCAGAATCCGGTAACGAATCCGAGCCAGAAAACCAAACAGCCAAAGAAGAAGAAACGGAAAAACCAGAACCGCAAACTGTAAAACCAGAACCGCAAATGGAAAAACCAGAACCTGCCCCCCAACCAGAACAGAAGGATAAAAAATCACCACCCCAAACTGTTCAAAAATCTCAAGCAAAGGCCCCCTCTAAGCCGGAAATTGCCGAAGAACCTGCCCCGAGCCCAGTCAGAGATGCAATCAAAAATCTGGTTGAAAACAAAGCTGCTCTGCCGGATACCATTACTTCGTTTTTGGTTAAAGATGTCATGGACACCGAGGTAATCTGGGCCGATGGCGATCAAAGCCTCGAAAACGTACTTGGGCTGATGCAAAATAAATTAACAGACTATATTCTAATTGGTCAGCCCCATAAAGTTGAAGGTGTGATTTCTCTCAATGATATCAACAGCGGAATGAGCCCTTATCTCAAACCGGTTTTTTCAAAACTTAAACGCCAGCAGGACATTGCCACTTTAAAGCTCAAAATCAAATGGCTTATGTCTCAGCCGGTTTACTGCATTTCCGAACAAAGCAATCTCCGTGAAGCGATTAAAATTATGATCGATAATAAAATCAGCTTCGTTCCAGTCAAAAACACCGAAGGAGTGGTTACAGGAAGTATTTCTGTCAAGCGAATACTGACTCTTTTGATCACATAAAAAAGCCCAGGAAAAAAACGGGGCTCATAATTTTTTATTTCGAAGCGATACTTTCGTCCGTAAATTCATAAGTCGAGTAATAGTAGGGGGTGTACGCTTCGAATTCTGCCGCACAGGTATCAACAAGCTTATACGTCGGCAAAACTTTCATATCTTTTCGTAAGTGCCTTATCTCGGTTTCACTCTTACCGATCAAATTACCAATCTGTTTATCGCTAAAGCCAAGCTGCTTCGCATCTAGCATTAACTCTGCATTGAATTCTTTGCAATCCTTTAATGTATTTTCGAAATCCACAAGCTGCTTGATCTGATGAACGAACCATTTATCAATAGCGGTAAGTTGAGAAACTTTTTCAACGCTAAAGCCTCTCTTGAGTGCCTCTTTCACATAGAACAGCCTAAACGGAACGAACTTCATCAAACCTTGCTCAAGTTCAACATCATCAACGTTACTGACGGTATCTTCCAAACCTGCAACGCCGATTTCCATCGAACGCATACCTTTCTGCAGCGATTCTTTAAAAGTCCTTCCAAGCGACATCGCTTCCCCAACGGACTTCATAGCTGAACCTAAAATTGCTTCCGCCCCTTTAAACTTTTCAAAAGTAAACCTCGGAATTTTAGTCGCAACATAATCGATACTCGGCTCAAAACATGCAGGCGTCTTCTTTGTAATATCGTTTGCAATCTCGTCCAACGTATATCCAACCGCCAGCTTTGCCGCAATCTTCGCAATCGGAAATCCTGTCGCCTTAGATGCCAGCGCCGAACTTCTCGACACACGCGGGTTAATTTCGATAACCACCATTCGCCCAGTTTCAGGATTAACAGCAAACTGCACATTGGAACCGCCGGTTTCAACCCCGATCTCACGAATACATTTCATCGCCGCATTTCGCATCTCCTGGTACTCGCGGTCGGTCAGCGTTTGGGCCGGTGCCAACGTTATCGAATCGCCGGTATGTATCCCCATCGGACAGATATTCTCAATTGAACAGATAATTACCACATTATCATTCTTGTCACGCATAACCTCCAGCTCAAATTCTTTCCACCCTGCAAGGTATTCCTCAATGAGAATTTCGTCGATAGGTGACGCGTCAAGCCCGCTTTCAACATACTTTTGATATTCCTGCTTGTTGTAAGCGATCCCACCGCCTTCGCCGCCCATTGTAAAGGCTGGCCGAATTATAGCAGGCAGCTGAATGTCATCCAGGATTTCCAGCGCCTCTGACATTGTCCGGGCAAGACCAGAGCGAGGAACATCAAGCCCAATTTTAAGCATCGCGTTTTTAAATAACTCACGGTCTTCGGCTTTTTCGATGGCTTCGGCACTTGCCGCCAGCATTTTGACATTATATTTTTCCAGAACGCCATTTTGCCAGACTGCCATTGCGCAGTTAAGAGCTGTTTGCCCGCCAAGTGTCGGCAGCAAAGCATCGGGCCTTTCTCTTTCGATGATCTTCTCAATTATTTCCGGCACAATCGGCTCGATGTAAGTGCGATGGGCCATCATCGGATCAGTCATTATAGTCGCCGGGTTTGAATTAACCAACACCAGTTCATAACCTTCGGCCATAAGCGCTTTACACGCTTGTGCACCCGAATAGTCAAATTCACACGCCTGGCCGATCACGATCGGACCCGAACCAATAATCATTATCTTTTTTATATCATCTCTGCGGGGCATAATTGTTCCTAAACTTCTATTATATTAATTGAACCTTATTTTTTTTTATTCTCATCCATCAACTTACAAAATCTTTCGAAAAGTACCCGCGAATCATGCGGCCCCGGCCCAGCTTCCGGATGGAACTGCACACTAAAAGCCGGAATATTTTTATGCCTGATCCCTTCACACGTCTGGTCATTTAAATTCACATGAGTAATTTCGACGTTTTCATCGCCGCCAAGACTGTCAAGGTCCACACAGAACCCATGATTTTGCACAGTAATTTCAACCTTGCCTGTTTCGATATCTTTTACCGGATGATTTCCGCCATGATGGCCGAACTTCAATTTATAAGTTTTACCACCTAGTGCAAGCGACAGTAATTGATGACCCAGACAAATACCAAACAATGGCACTTTTCCGATAAGCCCCTTGATTGTTTCTATCGCATTGTCAACCGCTGCCGGATCGCCAGGCCCATTCGATAGCATTACACCATCTGGGTTTTCTTTCAGAATATCTTCAGCCGAAACACCCACAGGCATAACTTTCACTTTACATCCAGCCTGTTCAAGCTGTCGTAAAATGTTATACTTTATCCCGCAATCGTAAGCGACAACCTTATACTTGCCCTCGGTATTCCAATCATAAGACTTATCATCTACAACGTTTTTAACAAGGTTAGCGTTTTCAAGATGCTGGCTGTTTTTGGCTTTTTCGATCAGTTCCTCATCGCTGAGATTTTCTGTTGAAATGCAGGCATTTATGGCACCGCCTGTTCGAATATGTTTTGTTATCGCACGGGTATCAACGCCCTGAATCGCCACAATATTATTTTTCTTGAGATACTGGTCGAGATTCATATCAGCGCTTCGCCAGTTGGAGACCACTTCGCTGGCTTCTTTAACCACGAAACCTGACAGAAAAATGTCACTCGATTCCACATCTTCGGAATTAACCCCGTAATTACCAATAAGCGGGTAAGTCATTGTAACTATCTGGCCCGCATAGGAAGGATC
This sequence comes from uncultured Candidatus Kuenenia sp., assembly GCA_964542055.1. Classification (GTDB taxonomy): domain Bacteria; phylum Planctomycetota; class Phycisphaerae; order Sedimentisphaerales; family CAMDDF01; genus CAZITB01. The sequence goes on along the minus strand of CAZITB010000027.1, from coordinate 3,479 downwards.
CGTAAGAACTTCCTGATAACCGGTAAGCGAGGTATTAAAAACAACCTCACCGCAGGTACTGCCGGTCGCTCCCAGCGGTTTACCTTTAAGAACGAATCCATCTTCGAATGCTATTTTCGCCTGCATCAACTTACTCCGAATAAACTACTTTTTACTTTTTGCATGACTTCTATACTTATTTGTGATCGGCAGCCTTCTATCCCGTCCAAAAGCCTTGGGAGTTATCTTTATCCCCGGCGGCGACTGCCTTCTCTTGTATTCGTTTCTATCTATCATAGCAACAACCCTGTTTACCTGGTCTATTGGCAATCCCTCATCTACCAGTTGCTGTGCGGATTTGTCCATCTCCACATATCCGGTAACTATTTTATCGAGCAGATCATAATCCGGCAATGAATCCGAATCCTGCTGATCTTCCCTCAGTTCCGCGCTGGGCGGACGGGTAATTACGCTTTGTGGTATTACTTGCCGGGCTTTTGAATTGTTCACATATTCCGACAATTTATAAACCATGGTTTTGGGCACATCTTTGATAACTGCAAATCCACCCGCGGTATCGCCGTAAAGCGTGCAATAACCAACCGCGATTTCACTCTTGTTTCCGGTTGTTACAACCATATACCCATGCTGATTACTAAGCGTCATAAGTATCGTCCCGCGTATCCGGGGCTGAAGGTTTTCATAACCCATCCCCTGAACATGCCAACCGGGCACCTGCGATAGCATCTGGTCAAAAGATTCCAATATCGGCTCTATCGCAACGCTGTGAAATTCGATATTCAAATTTTTAGCAAGGATCTGCGCATCTGAAATCGTCTCTTTCGTATTAAATCGAGACGGCATGGTAACACCGATAACATTTTCCGGCCCGATAGCATCAACAAGTATAGCCGCTACCAGCGAAGAATCGATCCCCCCGCTAAGGCCCAGAACTACCTTTTTAAACCCGTTTTTCTGTATATAATCCCTGGTCCCTGTTACCAAAGCTCCGTAAACTTCTTCAATAAGCCCCGGCATCTTGTCCACATTTCCACTGACAGGCTCGATTGATTTATCCAAATTAACATCTGCTATAAGCAATTCTTCCTCAAAAGCAGGGCCAAGTGCCCGGATTTCGCCATTTTTGTCCACAAACATGCTTTGGCCGTCAAAAACCAGCTCATCCTGACCACCAATCAGATTACAATAAGCAACCGTACAATCGAGCTTTTTGGCACAATCAGCCAGGATTTCATGTCTTTCTTTAACTTTTCCATGATGAAAAGGCGAACCTGAAAGATTGAGCAAAACATCCGGCCCAGCTGTCTCCTCAAGAAAATCCTTAATCCAATCCGGATCCCATATGTCCTCACATACCGAAAGAGCAACATTTAAACCCTTTATTTCCAGGCTCACAGGAGAACTTCCGCTCTCGAAATACCTTTTTTCATCGAAAACACCGTAATTTGGCAGCTTTGTCTTATGATAAACTTCTTTGACCTGGCTGTTTTGTATAACCGCTGCCGAATTGTAGCATTTATTATGAAAATTCTGAGCAAATCCCACAACCATTGTAATATCAGGACACATCTGAGCGAGATTTTCAACCGCAAGCTGATTTTCATCAAGGAAATAAACTTTATGCAGCAAATCTTCAGGCGGATACCCGCAAACTGATAATTCCGGAAAAACAAGAACATCTACTTTCGATTTTTTTGCATTCTCATAAAACTGGCGCATTTTGTCCACATTGCCGGTAAAATCTCCCATTACCGGGTTCATTTGCGCCAAACCTATCCGAATGCTGTTCTTCACTTACTTACCTTTAAATAAACGTTCAAAACTCTGGATAAAAAATTTTTGTCCCAATGAGGTTTCAAAATTTCGCTAATTATACACAATATCCTGATATTGTAAAATTGAATCCCAGAAAAATTTGAGGGCACTTTTTTTGTTTGACATGCTTTGTGGTTATTGGTTATGATATATATTGACAATTAAATATTTGAAAGTCCACTGGACTTGTTAGCGTTCAAACTGAAAACCGCCAGTTTTTATGAACTACGAACGCACAATAGCCAGTGCCCCGATACGGGGCGCTGCTTGCGTGTCGTAGTTGCGCTCTGGCGGGCGTCAGTTTGATGCGATTGTAGCAGTGCCCTGCAATTCTACAAAGGGTGGGATTGGGGAATATAAAAATTTTACAAAAGGAGTAGCAAAGATGGGAAGATTAAATCAATTCAAAATGTTAATCTTAACAGCGATTGTCCCGCTATTTACAATCGCAGTCAACGCAACAACATTCACAGAAGATGGTACTATTTCTAGTGGAGTATTTGGGCATGTCTATGTAACAAATACTGCAGAAGTTGAAATGACAGGGGGGATGGTGGAATCCGTCTATATTGAGGAAATGGGGACATTAAGATTTTCTAATGGCACAATCTTAGATGAAGTGTATGTTGGAAATTCAGGAACTTTTATCCTTAATGGAGCAAGTTTCTATCCTAGCCAAGAGATTCAGCTAAGGGGTGCTGGTAAATTCAGAATGAATAGTGGGACACTTGATGGATTTTTATATACTCGAGAATATACCGAAATCAATATATTTGACGGGCAAATCACAAATGGATTTCTAGATTCCATAGATTACTCCGTCACAGCCATTCATGGTGGGATACACAACTTTGATGATATCCTGTTGAGAGATTTTAGTGTCCTGAAAATTTATGGTGGACAAATTAATTGGCTAAGTGCGGACTTTGATAATAATTCAATCGTTCACATGTATGGCGGCTACATACATTCAGAATATAATTTTAATGTTGATGGTAATTCGCAATTTAATGTTTACTACTCAGACATAATTTACGATAGCAGACGGGGTACATATATCGAGGGATATAGACTTTTGGATGGTTCTGAATTTATGCTTGATCAATTCACGTACTCTGAAATTCAGCAAATCAATTTCCACTATGTTCCAGAGCCAACTACACTTTTAGTGTTTTTAACTGGTGGACTTCTTTTAAGAAGGGTTCAACGCAAATCTAATTAAAAACTAATAAGCATTTTCAGGAGATATAAAAATGTTACAGGGAAAGTCTATACACACAAAAGTTTTATCTGTTATTACCATTTGTATTTTAATTTCTTTACTAATTCCATCTTTCAGCTTTGCAAGAGATGAAGAATTTACTCTAAGTAGCCCATACTGGGATATTGAATTTGACAGAGCTGGTTATGTTGATATTACAAATTGGTATCCATCTCCAAGACACCCCTTTTCCACTCATGAAATGATGACGGGAGACCTGGGCAGCTGCGGTCTATTATAATAGTATCGATACAACATCTAACCAAGCTACTTGGCTTACAGATAGATTTGTTATTCCAACTTTTAATACAGACACACCTTTTGATTTTACCGCCCCCGATGCTCAGGCAGGTAGTGTAAACTCTGTTCTGTAAATTGTATGTTAACCGTGTGTTTCCGGCTG
>CAZITB010000026.1:0-26443 GCA_964542055.1 uncultured Candidatus Kuenenia sp. | reverse complement strand
TTACTCCTCCCCACAGCTCATCCCCTAACTTTTCAACGTTAGTGGGTTCGGCCCTTCAGGACGTTTTACCGTCCCTTCAGCCTGGCCATGGGTAGATCACTTGGTTTCGCGTCTACCACCTGCGACTTAATCGCCCTATTCAGACTCGCTTTCGCTACGGCTCCGCATCTTAAATGCTTAACCTTGCCACAAATGATAACTCGCCGGCTCATTATGCAAAAGGCACGCAGTCACCCATTCCCGAAGGCATAGGGCTCCTACAGCTTGTAAGTATATGGTTTCAGGTTCTTTTAACTCCCTTTATAAGGGTTCTTTTCATCTTTCGCTCGCGCTACTTTTCACTATTGGTTGTCGAGGAGTACTTAGCCTTGGATGGTGGTCCACCCTGCTTCACGCCAGGTTCCACGAGCCCGACGCTACTCTGGTACAACAGCATAACGGAGGATATTGCGTTAACATACAGGACTGTCACCTTCTATGGTTCCACTTTCCAGAGGATTTTGATGACAATATCTTTGTAACTCCTAACTGTTGCCCGCAACCCCAAAGAGCAAGCTCTCTGGTTTGGGCTATTTCCGATTTCGCTCGCCGCTACTTACGGAGTCTCAATTGATTTCCTTTCCTGCAGGTACTTAGATGTTTCAGTTCCCTGCGTTGGCCTTCATGAACTATGAATTCATTCATGAATATAATGATCTGGTTGCCCAGTCATTATGGGTTACCCATTCGGAGATCCCGGGATTAATGGTTGTTTGGCACCTGCCCCGGGCTTATCGCAGCCTACTACGTCCTTCATCGCCTCTCGACACCTAGACATCCCCCATATACCCTTAGTAACTTGACCATATCAATCAAAGATTGAAATGGACGCCTAGTTTATTTTTTTAGACACAATGATAGATACTTAGACGCTATGAAAAATAGTGATTTTACATCACATACTTTCCGCGTTTTGGAATCTTTATTTGTTTTTCTCACCTATTCACTTTTAAAAGAACCGGACATTTTAATGTCCAATGGAGACGATCGGGATCGAACCGACAACCTCCGCCTTGCAAGGGCGGCGCTCTCCCAATTGAGCTACGTCCCCGAACCTACAAAGGTTCCTGCTTTCGCTAACCTTATATATGGGCCCGGGAAGACTTGAACTTCCGACCTCACGCTTATCAGGCGTGCGCTCTAGCCAGCTGAGCTACGAGCCCTTTTGACAAGACCCTGCTATGCAGAGACTGGCAATTCAGACCGCAAGGTCAGGGCTCGTGTCGAATTATTACATTTTAAATGAGCAATAAAAAATGCCGCTGCCAAAATCATTCAACGTCAGCGACAAATACTAACAAGAAAGAAAATCTTAACCTTACCAAAACTTTTAGTCAAGCCTAAAATTTATTTTTTTCTTCCTTTTTTTCAATTTTCAAACAAGCTTCTGCCAACTGTTATTTACAAGCAGACGCGTAAATATAATCATTTTTTATTTTCAGTCAACCCCTATTTTTAACTTTTTCCTAACTTTTCTCATTTTTTTATTATCTGCCGCCCTCATTATAGCCAAAAGTCCTATAATTCGCCACCTCCGACAAAATAAACCCTATTTTCTCCGTAATTTCCACGACTTTCTAAAAAACATTTTTCCACTGCAAAAGTCGTTTTAATATCTAACCGAACAAGTCCATGAATATTATTACTTTTATAAAAAGGATGAAAATGCAAAAGCAATATGAAAAAGAGAGTAAAATCAGGAGGTATATTACCATAGAAACCCTTTTTCTGCTTCTTGCCATATTCATATCAGCTCTTATCTACAATCTTTATGTTTCGAGTACTCAATATAAGATCGAAAGTATAAACGGCCATAAAATATATTCGAGCAAACTGGCTTGGTCGTTGGCATATTTCCTGGTCGAACGCAAATCTGAAGCCGAAAAAGTTTCAAACACCTACCCTGTCCTCAACTACCTCAAAGACAGATCCCCTGCAAATATGAAAAAAGCCACCTCAATCATCCACAAACTATTAGAACTATCAATTTCCCGAATTTCATTGTATCAAAATATCTACCTTACTGACTTATCAGGAAGCATTTTGATTAACATTGATCAAACTGATTCTGACAAGCATTTATCCGTAAAAATGTTACCGCAAATGGACGGTTTTGCCGGCTCTATCAATGAACACCAAAAAAAAGATATCTTTGTCTATTCACCTTCGTATGTAGATGGAAAAAAAACAGGCTATCTGGTGGCGGTAATTAATCCACAAGCCATTAAACAAATCATTTCAGACTACCATACAGATTCAAACTCATGGATCAGCGTTCTTTCTAAAGACAACGATATTCTGCTTACAACCCAAAACGACGAAAACGAGAGACTTTTTTATAAACTCGATACAAAAGTTTTGGAAAGCAACGTTGTTGAAAAATTCGAAGCAACCGGCAAAAAAGGCAAACACACCATGCTTGCTGTTAAAGTTCCTTTAAAGAACACAAACCTTTCAATTTTAAACACTGCCAAATTGGAAAAAGTATTAAGAATCGGTTCAAAAGGTTTTTTCATTTATATTGGAATGGCCGCATTCATGGTAATAACCGGGTGTTACATTCTTACCAAGATAGTAATGAAAAATAAAGTTCTTCTTGCTACTTTGAAGGAACGAGAATATCAGCATGAGGCACTTGAAGTTCACAATATAGCTTTGAAAAAGGAAGTAAAAGAACATGAAAAATCTAAAGCAGACCTTCTAAAAGCCAAAAAATCAACAGATGAGCTTATTAAACAGTTGCAATCGGCTGTGTTACGTGAACAGGAACTTGCACAGGAGGCTCACGCTGCAAATTCTGCAAAATCTGAATTTTTAGCCAACATGTCACATGAACTCAAAACTCCCCTTCAGGGCATCCTTGGTTTCGCCGAATTTGGAATTCAGAAATACAGCAGCTCTAAACCCGAAGCCATACGTGAGTACTTCAACCAAATAAAGATATGCGGCGAACAGCTCCACAAACTCATAGTAACTCTGCTCGATATCGTCAAAATAGAATCAGGAAAAATCGATTTCTCTCTTCATCCTGTAAATGTAGCGATGCTCATTTCTCAAATAATTGATGAATTTCATTCAGACGCTGAGAGCAAAAATATTTCAATCAAATTCGACTGCCCTTCACACCACGAAAAACTTACAATTGACTCAAACTATATTCTGACCGTACTTAGAAACTTACTCAGCAATGCAATAAAATTTTCACCCGAAAATTCCATTATTGAATTTAACCTTGAATATGTAAATAAAACCGCAAAAGTGAGCATCACTGACAATGGTCCCGGTATTCCTGACCAGGAGCTAACATCGGTATTCGATGTTTTTGAACAGTCAAGCCGAACAAAAACCGGAGCAGGCGGCACAGGACTTGGCCTTTGTTTATCTAAAAAAATTATCGAACATCATAAGGGAAATATTTGGGCCGAAAATTTGCAAAATGGCGGCGCAAAATTAACGTTCGAATTGCCCGCACCTGAATTGAAACAAAACAATCCGAACCAAGAGATAAAAGCATAGAAGGAAACATAAATGGAAAACAAAAGTAAAATCCTGGCCATAGACGACAATGGCGTAAACACCATGATTCTAAAAGAACTCCTCGATGACGACTACAACATCAAAATCGCCAATTCAGGTCATGAAGGACTAGAAATGGCTTCGCAGATCAGGCCCGACATCATATTGCTTGATATAATGATGCCTGAAATCGACGGCTTCGAAGTCTGTCGGAAGATACGGCAAAACCCCGAACTGAAGTACACTAAAATAATCTTCGTATCCGCCAAAACAGTCCTCGAAGACAGGCTAAAAGGCTACGAAGCTGGCGGCGACGATTACATCACAAAGCCATTCAATAACGATGAGCTTCTTGCCAAAGTTCGGGTTTACATCCGCTTAAAAGCCGCCGAAGAACTCGACCAGATGAAAAGTGAACTGACCATGAGCGTTACTCACGAACTCCGCACACCTTTATGCATTACAAAAAATATCATATCCAACTTAAAAGCCAAAGTCTTTGGCAAACTTGACGAAAAAGTCGAAGATCAACTTGACCATATTAATGAAAATATAAACCGGCTCGCAAAGATCATCTCAAATTTTCTGGACGTATCAAGCATTGATGCAGGGCGAATGGACATTCATTACAGACAGTTCGCTGTACAGGAAGTTATTCATAAAACGATCAAATCGCTAAAAATCCTTGCCCAGGACAAAAACATAGAAATCTTATCAGATATGCCAGACAACAAGATCATGATCGAAGCCGACCAGGACAAATTTGTTCAGATTCTAACAGACCTTATCGAAAATTCGATCAGGTACATGGGCAAGGATTCCGGAAATGTCAAAATTAAACTCACAGAATCTTTCAACGAAATTGCTGTCGAGGTCACAGATGACGGCCAGGGAATAGAGCCTAATGATCTCGAGAAAATCTTCAACCGCTTTGTACAGGTCAAACGCAATGTCGGCCCAGGCGAACACGGAACTGGCCTTGGACTAACAATTGTAAAAGGACTTATCGAACTGCACAACGGAAATATAACCGCACAAAGCCAGCCCGGCCGCGGTTCAACCTTTACCTTCACCCTCCCCAAGACAAGATCCGACGCTTGCATAGAGGTTACACTTTAATCTAAAAATGGGCAGAAGTCCGCCCTTCTGCCCGCTTATTACATTTTATATAACTCTTTTGTCATTCATTTCGTTTACTTCTGCAAAAACCGAAGTTGCATGTCCTAAATGAAACCACTTATATCATCGACATCGCCTCTCGCCAACTCCATTTCAAATCTAAAACGCCATTCTAAAAAAGACTGACTATTATTCCAAAACCACAAACCATAATGCAATATATCAACGTATAATTCTAATGAAAAGAATAAGAATTTAACGGGGAGATATAAAAATGGCATCATATTCGAAACATCAAATAATTAACGGAGTGGAATTAGCTGTTTTACAGGATACTGTTGATTCAATTGAAACCGATGAAAGAAATGGAGATTGCCTTTTCAAAGTGGAAAATAAATGGACAACTGCCGGACACAGCCAGTCAAGAATAAAGACCTTTTATGCGGCTTGCCAGCATATCAATCATAAACAGGAATTTGTTCTAGACGGGGATGAACCTGTATTACTTGCAGGTCAAGACAAAGGCCCAAGTTCGGTCGAGCATTTGCTAAATGCCCTTGCGGGCTGCATAACAAGCAGTATCATCTATCATGCCTCTCTAAAAGGAATCGAAGTCAAGTCTCTTGAATCGGTCGTCGAAGGCGAACTGGACCTCAGAGGCTTTATGGGCTTAGATGAACACGCCCGAAAAGGGTTTAATAGAATTAATGTGAAAGTAAGGATTGATTCGGACGAAAACGATTTTGAACTTATAAAGGAATATTACAAGTTTTCGCCTGTTTTTGACGTCATCAGCCGTGGTACTGATGTAAAGATCGAATTGGAAAGAATATAAAATACCTCCGGTTTCTTGTATCTATATTTTAAATCTTGAGATTAGCATAATTTTCTGTTAGGATTTGCGGCAGTTTGGAAAATTTGTAAATTCCTGCAGAAATATCAGGTTAATTTCAGGATAATAAAATGAGAGTATTGATTGTCGGCAACGGCGGAAGAGAACATGCCATCGCATGGAAACTTAAACAAAGCAAAAACGTCAGCAAAATTTTCATTGCACCAGGTAACCCCGGCACAGCCAGGCTCGGAGCCAATGTAGCTATCGATGTAAACGACATCTGCGCAATGGTCAATTTCGCCAAAGAAAACAAAGTCGAATTGGCGATAATAGGCCCTGAAGACCCTCTGTCGCTGGGAATGGCCGACGCCATGGAATCTGCCGGTATCATGGCTTTTGGACCAAACAAAGCCGCCGCAGAACTCGAATCAAATAAAGCTTTCGCGAAAGAGATCATGCGAGGAATGTCGATCCCAACCGCTGAAGGCAGAGTCTTTGATAACTATAAAGATGCCAAAGCCTACATCGCCAGCCGAGATGAAGCCGTAGTCATAAAAGCCGCCGGCCTTGCAAAAGGGAAAGGCGTTTACGTCTGCGACGATCCTTCAGATGGTATTTTGGCCGCTGAAAAAATAATGATCGACAAAATTTACGGCGACGCAGGCAACAAGCTCATTGTAGAAGAAAAACTACTCGGCGAAGAAGCCTCGATCCTTGCATTCGTCGATGGCCGCAATATCTACATTATGGAAACTTCACAGGACCACAAACCAATCGGCGACGGCGACACCGGCCCCAACACCGGCGGAATGGGCGCCTACAGCCCCGCGCCCGTAGTTACAGATAAAATGCTCGACCAGATCACCAAAGAAATCCTGGTCCCAACCGTTGACGGCATGAACCGAAGCGGCAAAACTTTCAAAGGCGTCCTGTATGCTGGTCTGATGCTCACCCCCGGCGGCCCAAGAGTCCTTGAGTTCAACGTTCGCTTTGGCGATCCCGAAACTCAGCCAATACTGATGCGTCTAAAAAGCGACCTCCTTGAGCCGACGATCGCGGTCTGCCAGGGCAAGCTCGATAATATTACATTAAACTGGGACCCCAGGCCGACAGTATGCGTGGTAATGTCCTCGGGGGGATACCCCGGCGATTATGAAAAAGGCAAAGTCATAACCGGAATCGAAGATGCCAACGCAATGGACGATGTAGTAGTATTCCACGCCGGCACAACCGAAAAGGAAGGGGAAATTTTGACCAATGGCGGACGAGTCCTCGGCGTTACTGCCATCGGCGATGACATCCCCACTGCTCAGGCAAAGGCTTACGCCGCCTGCGAAAAAATCCAATTCGAAGGAGCATACTACCGCAAAGATATCGCCAACAAAGCAATCAAAAAATAAAGCTGAATCGTCCTAGCTTATTCGGGCTGCTCTAGAGCAGCCCGAAACCTTTCAAAACAGTATTTCCTACTCAGTCCATTTTAGGTTACTACTTGACCATTCCCACCGTGCAAGAAGCCAATCCCGATACTGGGATGTTTGCCGCGCAAAAGCAATTATTCGAACTATCCATAAGGATTAACGGCGACCCACACGCTTAATTGCAGTAAAAAACAAATAAAGAAAGATGCAAATGTCCCAGGTTTTGAACATTTACATAAAACCTGCTAAAGCTAACAATAATTAAACTTTTCGCTAATCATTTCCATACATTGTTCTGATAAAAACTTCATAATAACTCGGCTTGGAGGCGGAGATTATTTATAGAAGCGATTGTAAAATGGCGAAAGGTGAAGACTATCTATGAAAATTTTTGATTGTTTTTTGTTTAAAATAAAAAAAATTGTTTTGATTGGTCTGCTATTACTGATGGCTAGTTCTGTAGATGCAGACGAAAGATCAGAAAATATTGAGAACACTCGAACAGTGTTAGAAAAATGGGTGGAAACTCAAAAGATCATTTCCAAAGAAAAGAAAGATTTTGCTATTTCCAGGGAAATGCTCAATGAGCGTATAGAACTGGTTGGCCGCGAAATCGAAAGCCTGCAGGAAAAGATATCTCAAGCAAAAGAGAGCATTGCCGAAGCTGATAAAAAAAGAGCGGAAATGCTCGGGGAAAATGAAAAGCTTAAACAAGCTTCAGAATCTTTGAGCGGCGATCTGGCTTCGCTGGAAAATCGTACTAAAATGCTTTTGGCAAATCTTCCAGATCCGATTACTCAGCGTATAAAACCGCTAAGCCAGAGACTACCTGAAAGTCCGGAAGAGGCTAAAGACGCAAAGCTTTCAGCGTCTCAACGGTTTCAAAATGTGGTGGGTATTCTTAATGAGGTAGATAAATTCAATCGAGAGATCACTGTTACAAGCGAAGTTCGTGAGCTGGAAGACGGCAGTTCGGTCGAAGTTACAGCTTTGTATGTCGGCATCAGCCAGGGGTTCTTTGCAAATGCAGACGGCACAATTGCAGGCGTTGGAACTTCAATGGACGATAAGTGGACTTGGAGGACTCATAAGGAATCTGCCCCTCAAATTTCGGACATTATATCAATAATGAAAAATGAAAAAGCGGCATCTTTTGTACAAGTGCCGGTTGAAATTAAATAATGGATTGCTTTTAATGAATAGAATTAAAAATATCATCGTAATTTTCGTTCTTGCTGTAAATTCGGTTGCTTTTTGCCAGGAGCAGGTGCCCTTTGATAAGGTTCAGAGTTCATTAGAACTGAAACTTCAAAAAAGCATCGAGGAACTAAATAGCCTTCGCAATCAAATAGCCGATGAGCAGGTGCCTCTTAGCAGAAAGCTTAACAATCTGGAGAATGAACTATCTGAAGTTCGCCAGGAATACCAGCAGACAACCCGGCTGCTTGACAGCAGAACCCTCGATCTTAGCAATTTGCGCTCAGAGATAAAATCTCGAAAGGAAGAGGCCACCTATCTTTCTAATCTTCTCAGCGAATACATCAGGAATTTTGAGTCTCGGCTGCATATCGCTGAGATACAGCTTTACCGCGATCCGCTCGAGAAAGCCAAGCTTGCAATGGACAACAGCTCTCTTGCACAGGAAGATGTTTACCAGGCGCAGACAGAGCTGATTTCGATTTCGCTTGATCGTCTGTTTGAACTTCTCGGGGGTGCTACTTTTACAGGAACAGCGGTAGATGGCAGCGGTTTAGTGAAAAATGGTCAATTTTTAATGATCGGGCCATCGGTTATATTTAAATCTGACGATAACCAGGTGGTTGGAACGGTACAGCAGCGCCTTGGTTCGCTGGAACCTACGGTAATGACATTCGGCAATCCATTGGACAGCCAGGCAGCCTCTAATTTGATCGAAAATTCACAAGGGTTGTTTCCTCTGGATCCCACTTTGGGCAATGCACATAAAATTGAAGAGACCAAAGAAACCATAATCGATCATATCAAAAAGGGCGGACCGGTTATGTATCCTATATTTATAATGGCAGGAGCTGCTCTTTTGGTAGCGCTCTATAAATGGATATGCATGGTCATTACTATTCGTAAACCTTCAAAGAAGAAGCTGCAATCTCTTTTGGATGCGATTGCCAAACATGACGAACAAGCCGCCCAGCAAACGGTTAAGCAGATACCGGGTCCTATAGGGCAGATGCTCAAAGCGGCTGTGGAACATATGCAAGAGCCGCGAGACCTTATTGAAGAAGTTATGTATGAAAAGCTGCTGGCTACCCGTCTCAAGTTGGAAAGGTTTTTGCCATTTATCGCGATAAGTGCAGCTTCGGCACCTTTGCTGGGTCTGTTAGGTACTGTTACCGGTATTATCAATACCTTTAAATTAATTACCGTTTTCGGTTCGGGTGATGTTAAAACTCTTTCGGGTGGTATTTCGGAAGCGTTGATAACAACCGAATTTGGACTGATCGTCGCAATACCGTCATTGCTGCTGCATGCATTTCTTTCCAGAAAAGCCAAAGGGGCAATCAATGAAATGGAAAAAGCTGCAGTTGCGTTCATTAACCAGGTCAGTAAAAGCCCTTATCATAAAAAAGAAAAGGACAATACGGTTAGTGCTGAACAAATAAAAGAGCTGCTTAAAAGCATCAATCAGCACAAGTCACTGAATTATGAATCGATGCCGGATGTATGTTCTCCCGATTATGCCGGCGGAATGATGGATACCAGGGTTATAAGTGTTAATGAAACGGCAACAGTTGCTGAAACTATCGAATTTATCCGCTCAGCGGAAATTCCCGAAGAGATCGACACTGTTTTTGTAGTGGACGGCACCGGCAAATATATCGGAAGCGTGCTTATGCATCAATTGGTTATGAAACCCGACCATGTGCAATTGAAAAGTTTTGCAGTTAATAATGGTCATTTTGTCAGGGTCGGTACAGACAGGGAAAAAGTTAAAACTTTGTTTAGCAACATAAGCTCAAACATCATACCTGTACTTGATGAAAAAGGTGAACTGGTGGGTAGGATATCGCGCGATCAAATCGGAGATAAACTTACAGTATGACAGATTTATTTGCAAATTTCGATTTCCAGCAAGCCAGACAATGGTTTACCTCGTTGTATGAGCAAGCGTTTGAAATATGGCTTTCCGGGGGCTGGGCGATGATAGCTATTGCAATAATAGCGTTTGTCATGTTTGCACTTGGCATGCATGTTCATTTGCGACTATCAGAAAAAGGTTTCATGAAGATCAGTGAAAAAAAATGGCGGAAATGGATCGATCATCCCAATCAAAGAAAAGGGCCCATTGGTGAATTACTCAATTTTGTAACCGGTGGAAAAACTTTAGAAGATACAAAGTTATTTTTTGAGGAGTTACATGCAACTGAAATTGACCCTTTTGAACGCGATTTGCGAGTTATGAAAATCTGCGTTAGCGCTGCTCCGCTTTTGGGATTGCTTGGAACAGTAACGGGTATGCTTTCAACCTTTGCGGCACTGGCATCCGGGTCAGGCGGTGATAAAACCATGGGACTGGTAGCAGAAGGGATTTCAGAAGCACTGGTAACGACCGAGACGGGCTTGGTTATCGCACTGCCGGGACTTTTTTTCCATTATCAAATGGTTCGCAAGCACGAAAGATATAAAGCGTTTCTGGCTCATCTTGAAACGGTATGTACACAAAAACAGTATAAAAAACTGCACGTTGGAACCGGAGCTAATAACTAGTATAGAGGAAATACATGGGACGATTTCGTCAAATTTCATCGGATGACAGTAATGAAGCAGGAATAGATATCTCACCACTTATGGACTGTGTATTTATTCTGCTGATCTTTTTCATTGTAACCACAACGTTCGTGGAAGAGACAGGTATTGAAGTGGATAAACCGCAGGCGGCGTCTTCGGTCAAGCTGGAAAAGACCAGTATTTTGATAGCATTGACCGAAAAAGGTGAAGTAGTTTACGGCGGCAGGGAAATAGGAATAAGCGGAATTCAACCTTTGGTGAAAAGAATGCTTCAAAAGGAAGATGTACCAGTTATCGTTCAAGCCGATACCTCGGCCCAATCGGGTATGTTAGTACGTGTTATCGATGAGGCGAAATTAGCCGGAGCATTAAAAGTCAGTGTTGCAACTCGTAAATAGAAGGCTAATGTCAAAGTGAGGAAAAAACGTAAATCTTTCTGGTTGCTTAGAGAGCTTTTTCACCGTTTGGCAGTAGTTGCGGGTTCGGTTGGGCTTACACTTGTTTTTTTTATGGTATTGCCTTTGATGCAGACATTGAACAAACCGCCGACAACGGATTTAACTTTGCAGACGGTCGATACTGCGAAACTGGAAGCGCCGGACCCACCGCCGGAACCCGAGCCCGAAGAAGAACCTGAGCCGGAAGAACAGCCCCCCCAATTAGCGGATGAGGCACCGCCGCTTGATCTGTCGCAGCTTGAGCTAGCTTTGAATCCCGGTGTCAGTGGTGGCTGGATGGAAGGTGATTTCAGTATTAAGCTTAACAATGTGGTACAGGGCGGCGGCGATTCAGATGCATTGTTTTCGCTTGCTGATCTGGATCAAAAACCAAGAGTTATCTATCAAGCCGGCCCGGTATTAACTAACGATATTCGCAAAAAGGCGCCTGGCAAGGTTTATATTGTTTTCATTGTCGATCAAAAGGGAAGAGTGGTTGAACCTAAAATTCAATCATCTTCCGACCCGGTATTTGAAAACGCTGCTTTATCTGCGGTTAAAAAATGGAAGTTTGAACCGGGCAAAAGAGGTGGAAAATCTGTAAGATTTCGTATGAGAGTTCCGATCATATTTCCAAAATGATCTAGTATATGAAAGGTAGTAAAATGAGAATTTTATTTATGATTTTGTTAACCGCGGTTACAGCCTCGGCTTCGCAGAAAATAGCACACAAAGACCTGATGGATTTGGCCAATGATTCGATCAATGCCAATTCGAGAGAGGTTAAGCCTGAACCGAAGATGATGACCACAGAGCCGGATAACAAGATTGAAGTGAGAATTTGGAACGATCCGCAGTTTAGAAAGCAGTTCGCTATGAGTTATATGGCTGAGACTGAAATTGAGCCGGGAGTAACTGAAGATGAACGTGAAGTGATGCAGGAAGTTCTTGAACATATTTCAGCTGAAGAAATGGATAAAGCGGTCAAGCTATTGCAGAAGAATACTAATGATGCAGCCAGCGCGGTGTTTGAATTTACACTGGGTAACATTTACTTCCAACAGGAAGAACTTGATAGAGCGATCATAGTTTATAAAATGGCGGTTGATAAGTACCCTAAATTCCTGAGGGCGTGGAAAAATCTTGCACTTATTTATGTTCGTCAGGGTTATTTTGACAGGGCCGTTCCCGCTTTGACCAAAACACTTGAGCTTGGTGATAATAGTGCGGTAACTTATGGGTTGCTTGGTTTTTCATATTCTTCGGTTGGTAATTTTTTAGCGGCAGAATCTGCTTACAGGATGGCGATATTGCTTGATCCTGATACGCTGGACTGGAAGATGGGGCTTGCTCGGAGTTTTTTTAAACAGCAGAGATACTCAGAATCTTCAGCGATTTGTGATATTCTGATAAAGCAGTTCCCGGACCGTGCGGATTTGTGGCTGCTTCAGGCTAATGCTTTTATTGGGCTTAATAAGCCTCTTGAAGCTGCCCAGATTTATGAGCTTGTTGACCAGATGGGTCAATCGACTTTTGAAAGTCTCAATATGCTTGGGGATATCTATGTCAATGAAGAATTGTTTGAAATGGCGGCTGAGTCTTATATGCGTGCTATGGATGTTAAACCCGATCACAAGCCTCAAAGGCCGCTTCGTAATGCTAAAGTTCTTATCGCAAGAGGAGCACTTGAGGAAACCAGTGAACTGATTTCGAAGATAGAAAGTATGCACGCCAACTCACTTTCTAAAGAAGATCGTAAGGACCTTTTGAAATTACGTGCAAGGCTAGTGGTTGCCGCCGGTTCCGGTGAAGAAGAAGTAGCAGTACTTGAGCAGATAGTTGAGCTCGATCCGCACGATGGCGAAGCTATTCTTTTGCTGGGTCAAAATAGCGAGCGCAAGGGTAATGTCGAAAAGGCCCAATTCTGGTACGAAAGAGCGGCTGCGATAGAGGAATTTGAGGCCGATGCAAAAGTGCGACTGGCTCAATTGATGGTAAAAAGCGGCAAATATGCCCAGGCTCTGCCTTTGCTGCGTCGTGCCCAGATGATAAAACCTCGTGAAACCGTGCAAAAATATTTGGAGCAGGTTGAAAGAATCGCCAAATAAAAAGATTATAGAATATTATTGTTATTCTAATCTCAAATTAATCATCATCTAACATAATGACTTTATAACTTACACCAACATAAAACATTATTAGATGCAGTTCCGCCTGGCGCCGGTGGGAAAATTAGATTTTAACAAAATATATGAGGAGGGTGTTTAGGAATAGGGTGCGTTGCCCGAATCTTAGATGCCTCGAAAATTATCTTTAGAAAGGTTATATTATGATGAAAAGTTTGAAAATGGCATTGCTTATCGCGGCAGTAACCGTGATCGGCACTTCAAACGCAGCAAACCTTGTTGTAGACAGTGATATCACTACTGATACAACATGGCAAAAAAGTGATTCGCCAGTCCACCTTGTTGGTGACATCTATGTAAAAGCCGGAGCATCTTTGACAATCGAAGCAGGCGTTGTAGTTGCAAGTTATTATGATGATCTTGGTAGTCTTGCAGTTAGCCAGGGAGCGAAAATTTATGTTAATGGTACAAAAGATGAACCTGTAATCATGACATCTGCAGAAGATGTTGCTACATGGCTAGGTTCAGATGTAACCAGAGATGCTACAACCGGTTACGTAACAGCAATCAATGTTATGGGTGATCCTAAAACAGGTACCTGGAGACCTGTTTGTAATGAATGGGGAAGCCTTGCTGTAATGGGTAACGCTTACCTTTCAGGTTCACATTACAAAAACAATGTTCAGACCTGGACAACTCCTGCTGATGGTACAGTTACTAATACCCAGTGCCCAAGTGCAATGAACAAAAAGAAAATGGAAGGTCTTGCCACAGACGGTTCTGATGATACTCCGGTTCTTTACGGTGGCGGAGATGACAATGATGACAGCGGTTCTATCAGCCACCTTTCTATCCGTTACGGTGGAAGAGACGTTGAGCCAAACAAAGAACTTAACGGTCTTTCGCTGGGTGGTATCGGACGTGCTACAGAGATTGATCACGTTGAAATCATGAACAACAAAGACGATGGTATCGAAATCTGGGGCGGTACAGTAGATGTGAAGTATGTAAACATCTGGAACATTGGTGACGACAGCTTTGACTGTGACGAAGGATGGCGCGGTTCACTTGAATTCGGTTTGATTGTACAGGGCTACAGCGGTAAATTCACACAAGGTTCAGGCATGGGTGACAACGCATTCGAAATTGACGGTGCTGAAGATTCAGACTCTCAGCCTGTTACAACCGCAAGAATCAGCAATGTTACAGTTGTTGGCCAGCCTGGCGGAAGCGTCTATATGTACGATGATTTTGCGGGAGGATATGGTGAATTTACGGGTGCAGGCAGTGACGCCGGTACAGCATGGCGTGACAATGCACGCGTTCAATATGATAACTGTATATGGATGGATATTGACAAATTGATCCAACTCGATAATGCTGATGGTGACGGTGCTAACGGTTACAACGGTTATGCTACCGCGGCAAGTGGTGATGACGGTAAAGTAGGCAGTTTTAGAAGTGACAGCCTTGATGGCACTTTGAGCTGGTATGAGCATTGGACCACAAGCTATAACCAGTGGAAACTGATGTCGGAAAGTGATCCTCTTAGTTGTGGAATTGACTTCGCAAATCTTTATGAAGCTTACATCTCTACCGATCTTGACGGCAATCTCTGCCAGATCACAAACAGCGTTTATTACAATGACAAAGGCAACGGTGGCGAAATGTCGGATCTTGCAACCAACAACAGTGTTGATTTCTCAACCGTTGTTGAAGCTACAACTCTGCCGATTCAGAGACTTGTTCGCGGCGAAGCTGTAAACTACGAAACAACTAAGGGCAGATACCATGTTGAGCCAGTAAGCTTTATCAATCCTCTTCCTGCCGAAGGTATTACCGCAGGTGGATTCTCAACCACAAACTGGTTGGCTGGATGGACAGCTGCTTACGCTTATGGAATGACTTCAGAAGCAGGTTCTGCTGACTTCAACTATGACGGTACAGTTGACCTGGTTGACTTCGCAAGCTTCAGCTCACAGTGGCTGCAGTAATAACTTTATAAGAAGTTAATAATAAAGAGGCAGGGTTTTACGACTCTGCCTTTTTTTCTTTTAATTATTTGCAATTGTTAATAATTTCATAACCTTACGCTAATCATTTTTAAACATATCGCTGATAACATCCTCGCATAAATAAACTTTAATATTGTATATCAGTATTGAAATCCACCTTTTGGGCAGAATGTTAGAAATATATTAAAAAGGAATTTAAAATGAAATTTGTACTTTCAAAAGCAAAGCATTGCATCCTGTTAGTTGTACTTACATTGTTACTGTCAGGTTGCCCAAATAAAAATTCTGCTAAAGAAACCAGTACTGAAAAAGCACATCCTGTTTCTGACAAACCACTGGCTGATTATCAAATCAAACTGCTGGATAAAGCAATAGAAGTTGCTAATGATATACCTGAAAAGCCCTTTATCAAGGATCGATCAAAAGCTCAGCAGCTTGTTGTAGAAACCTGCCTGCAATTAGATCAACCTGTAAGGGCAGTAAAGTACGCCGACCAAATTGAAAACTGGCGTAGAGGTTTGTGTTACGCTGAAATCGCTTTTTATCTTGCTCAAGAAGGTCATGATGCGCAACACATAGAAAAAGGGTTGGAAATGGCAGAACAGATTGCACAAATGGACCACAACCGTCAATGGCGAAATCAAAAGATTAAATCTAAAATCTCTCAAACTTATACCTTACTTGGAAATTCCGGCAAAGCCGATATATACAGCCAGATGACAGACGATCCAAATGCCACCAAAATGGCAGAAGTTGAAAATCTTTCATCGAGTGAGAAGTCTTTTGATCAACAGGTTGAGTTAATCGATAACGCAGTTGCACTTATGAATTTTGATATCACCATAGAAAGCCTGTATGCTTATGCGAGCCTTTTCAACGAGTATTACGATGATGCAGAAAATCGCGATTTGGCAGAGCAGAAGATTGAGACAATCGCTCAAAAACACAGAATACCTGTCAATATCCGTTTGGATGTTATTATAAAGCTAACCGAATATGCAATTGACAAATCTGACAATAACAAGACAACAGAGCTGATCGACAAAGCTGAAAAAATGTTATCAGATTACCAATGGCCGCTGCAGAACTACATTCCATATTCTGCTAAAGTTATAGAACTGCAATACAAATCAGGCGATAAGGAAAATGCTAGTAAACAAGCCGATGATCTTTATCAGCGGTACAATGAAACCGGCAGCAAAATAACAGATATCTACAGAGCTCAAACATTGCGTCCACTTGCTGAAGCTTATCAGGCAATGGGCGATCCCAATACAGCTTTGACTATTTACAAGCAAGTCATCGAAGAAGGTGTTGCAAATCCCAATCCCAGACCTCGAGCCGAAGATCTTAGTGCTACATGTTGTTCTATGGCTGTTAGCGAGGTTGAGCCTGATGCTCAGCTATGGTCAAGAATATGCCAGATTCATGAGGAACTGGTCAAATCATGGTAAGCAGTAGAATTGTTTTTATATCTCCGTTGTTGCTTTTATTTTGTTGTGTATCACTGTTTGGAGCAGAACCAACGGGAAGTATTCGCGGTATGGTTTACGATAAAGATTTCGAAGCTCCTATGCCCTCAGCAAAAGTAACAATTGCCAAAACAGGTCAAACCATCGAATCCGGTGATGAAGGCAATTACATACTGAGCGAAGTTGAGCCGGGCACATATACACTGGTATTTTCGAAAGAGGGTTATGTCCGTCAGGTAAAGTCGGATGTTGTGGTTTCTTCCGGTAAGATGACAGAGGTAGATGCATGGCTTTCTGGCGATTTCACAGACATGGAAGAATTTGTTGTACAGGATGTTCAGCTTGGAACCGGCACAGAAGCGGCTCTGCTTGAACTCAGGATGGAATCGCCGGCACTTATGGATTCAGTCAGTGCCGATCTTATGAGCCAGGCGGGTGCCTCAGATGCCGCAAGTGCTTTGAAACTTGTCTCCGGTGCCACTGTTCAGGATGGAAAATACGCTACCATTCGTGGCCTGCCTGACAGGTATGTAAACTCACAGATGAACAGCGTTAGACTTCCCACGGCCGATTCTGACAAACGTGCAGTACAGCTTGATCAGTTTCCATCTGCTGTTATTGAAAGTATTCAGGTTACCAAAACATTTACGCCTGATCAGCAAGGCGATGCATCTGGCGGTGCTGTTAATCTTGTGCTCAAAGGTATCCCTGATGAAAGAGTATTAAGTGTATCAACGGGAACCAGCTACAATACTCAAGTTGAAGACGCTGATCCTTTTCTAAGCTACGAAGGCGGCGGCGTTGACAAATGGGGTACAGAAACGATTGACCCCCAAATAGATAGTTTGAATCAAAGTTGGGACGGCGCAATAGGTGTTAGTCCTGCAGATGCTCAAACTGCATATAAATGGTCGGTGGCTATGGGAGATAAGTTTCAGCTGACTGACGATATAAAAGTCGGTGGATTCGGAAGTTTTTTTTACGAGCGTGACAGTTCATTTTATGACAATGGAAAAAATGATAAATATTGGGTACAGGGTATTGACTTGAGGGATGGAGATTCTCCTTATGAAATGATTCCTTACTATTCGGGAGGGAACCCAACCGAAACATCTGAAAATGATTACATGGATTGGAATACTTCGCTTTTTGATGTTACCAAGGCAAGCCAAAGCGTTCAATGGGGCGGTCTTGGTGCGGTAGGTTTAGAAACTGAAAATCATGAAATTAATCTTTTATATATGTACACTCGTGATGCAGTTGATAAGGTAACTCTGGCTGAAAATATACGCGGCAGAGAAAGCTTGCATATTTACTGGCCTGAAATTTATCCTGAACTTGATTTCAACGAACCTTTGCCGCCGGATTTTAATCGAAACGCTTCTCCGCCACTTAGAAATCAAACCCTTGAATACACTGAACGAACAACCGAGACTTTACAGCTAAGCGGTAATCATAAATTTGATTTGCCTCAGTTGAATTTAAGAAACTGGTTTTCATTTGACAGAATTGAAATGGACTGGATGGTTGCCAGAAGTGAATCTACTTTATACCAGCCAGACAAAAGGCTCTTTTCCGCTGAATGGTGGCCCTGGCCCATTGGAGATGGAAGATATCTTTCCAGTCCTTTTGGTGGCGATGAAGGTACTTCTGGTTGGTTATACCGGTCATGGAAGGATATTTCTGAAACTTCTGATCAATATTATGCCAATTGGAAATTGCCTTTCGAGCAATGGTCCGGCGACGAAGGATACTTTAAGTTCGGTATTTTCAATGACCAGGTTTCACGAACTTATGAACAGGATACTTATCTCAATTTAGGTGATAGTAATTGGTGGGCTGCCGGTTCTTGGGATGAAGACTGGAGTCAAATCTGGCAAGATGAAAATCATCCGATCAAAGAATTCCCATTTGATGTCGGTTATGATGGTCAGCAGAATATCTCTGCCTGGTACAGTATGATGGATTTGCCGCTTAATTCATATTTTAACCTTATAGGCGGAGCACGTTTTGAGAGCACCGAATTGAGCATAGTCAATCATCCTGATATTGGTCCTAGTGGCGACCCTAGTGCAAAACTTTACTATTGGAATTGGACTGATGAAGGTAATCTTTCTATTAACTACGCTAACTTCAATAGAGAAGATTCTGACGTGGATTTCAAGCAGACCGACGTTTTGCCTTCGATAGGTTTTGACTACAGACCTTTTGAAAAGTTTTCAGTTCGAGGGTCATATTCCCAGACAGTTGCACGCCAGACATTTAAAGAACTATCACCAATCGCTCAGCAGGAATATGTCGGTGGTGATAAGTTTGTAGGTAATCCTGCTTTACAGATGAGTTCGCTTGATAATTATGATCTTCGTTTCGATTTCACGCCTTACCAGGGAGGATTGCTTTCGTTTTCATATTTTCACAAGGATGTGAAAAATCCAATTGAATACGTTCAGATTGATGATGGAACACATGATTTCATTTCAGTGGTAAACTATCCAGAGGGCGAAATCGATGGTTTCGAATTTGAAATCCGCCAGCAGATGGGACAATTTTTCGATTCGCTAAATGGTTTATCGCTAGGTGCAAACGCCACAATTATTGATTCGCAGGTAACTCTTTTGGACGCACAAGTTCAAAGTATGGAAAATTATGGAGCTCCTGCTGAGCGTGTTCGCAATATGACTAATGCCCCGGAACACCTCTATAATATTTTCTTTACTTATGATATTAGATCGCTTGGAACACAGCTTGGACTTTTCTATACTGTAAGGGGCGACACCTTGATAGCCGGTGCAGGTGCTTCAGCCAAAGGTTATGTACCTGACGTTTATGAAAAGGAGTACGGCACTTTGAATTTCAGTTTGTCGCAAAAATTAGGTGAAAACTGGAAATTGAAATTCCAGGCGAAAAATTTGTTCAATCCTGCGATAGAAACATATTATAAATCTGATGACATAGTCGGAGATGTTACTAAAACATCCTACAAAAAGGGGATAGAATTTTCTGTAAGCCTCGGGGCAAAGTTTTAACCGCCCTTCCTAACAAAACGTTAACGCAAAACTAACAGTAGCTGCAGGTTAACTGCCTGACTCTATATGCCGATATCTCTTTGTGAGCCTATAATAGCTTAGGAGATATTTGCATGAATGATAAATACAAAAAAGCCTGCTGGATATTAATTATTATGTCGATTTTTGTTTCAGGTTGCAGTCAAGGTTTGCAACAAGGTTATACCGAATTTGAGAATCGAAATTACAATAAGGCCTTCAATACCTGGAAACCCTTAGCGGATGACGGTGATCCCGGTGCACAGTTTTATCTGGGTCTAATGTATGAAAAGGGATTAGGCATTGAACCGAATTTAAATCAAGCTGCTTACTGGTACGGTCTTTCTTCGCAAAACGGTTTTGCTCATGCCAAAAATAATCTCGGGAGAATGTATTACCTTGGCCGCGGTTTAGAACAGGACAAGTCACGTGCACAGGAATTATTTTTTGACGCTGCTCAAAAGTATAATATTTCAGCGATGAATAACCTGGGAGTTATGGCAATTCGAAATGAAGTTGATGGAGATGTTAAGAGTCAGGCACTGAAATATCTCCGCCAAAGTGCACTTAATGGCCATGCAAATTCGCAATTTGTTTTGGGCACGATGTACCTGCATGGTATCAATGTTCCATGCCAACCCGCCAAAGCAGCTGATCTGATTAAACTTGCTGCTGAAAAAGGACATCTACCTGCTCAAAATACTCTGGCAATGTTGTACGAAGAGGGTTTAGGAGTGATGAAAGTGCCCGAAAAGGCCGCTTACTGGTATGAAAAAGCAGCTAACGAAGGTTTTGGACCAGCACAGCAGAACCTGGCACTTCTATATTTGCAGGGTCGGGGCACGTCACAGGATTTGACAAAAGCTAAAGAATATTTTGAAAATCTTGCTGATAAGGGATATCCGCAGGCACTGTCAAGCCTTGCGATTATGTATTATGAAGGTTTGGGATTTGTCAAGGATTATGATAAAGCTCACCAGCTTTTTAAACAAGCCGCAGATCAGAATTTCTCTTATGCGCAGTATATGCTGGGAGTAATGAACAGTCAGGGCGACGGCATGCCGGTTGATTTAACCGAAGCGATCCAGTGGTATCAAAAGGCTGCTAAAAACGAATATGGCCCGGCAATAAATAATTTGGCACTGCTTTACTACCAGGGCCGGGGAGTAGATCAGAATTTTGATAAAGCACGAGAATTGTTTGAGCAGGCTGCCCATAAAGATGTCGCTCAATCACAGTACACTTTGGGCAATATGTATTACAATGGTTTAGGGGTCAAAAAGGATATGTCAAAAGCGGCCCAATATTATCAGCTTGCTGCCCAGCAGGGTTTTGCCATTGCCCAGACGAATCTTGGTTTGATGTATTTGAAAGGCTTGGGAGTTGAAAAGGATGAAAAAATAGCTGAAAAATGGCTTAAGTTAGCGGCCAAGCAGGGCAGAACTCTTGCTCGTACAAACCTTGGTTTACTTTATATAAAATCTGGCGATTATAAAAAGGCAGAGGATTTGATTTCAAAGGCTGCCCAGGATAATGATGTCACAGCACAAAATCTGTTGGCAAAAATGTATGAATATGGCCGTGGAGTGTCAAAAGACATGGTTTTAGCTTATGTCTGGTATAGTCATGCTGCTTTAAATGGCCATGTCGAGTCTCAAAATCGGTTGTCATATATTGAAAAAACTCTTGATAAACCTCAGCTTAAAAAGGCCAAATTGATCTGCCGTGAAAAGGATTTACCGTTGCAAAATCTGACAGTAGCCGCAGCGGATTAGAATGCGTAAACTTTTTAACGATTTTTAAATGTCTGTGTCAAAGAGTTTATGTCAAATTAATTTTTGCCACTCCGCTCCATAGATATACATCACAAACACTATCTAAAAACAATAAACAGCAACGCTACTAGTACTAAGACTATCGTACCCACGATATATAACGAGGGCTGCCTGTCAAGATTGATATCCTTATTTTCAGGCATATGAACCGGCTCTTTAAGAGGTTTGAACAAAGTAGCTACTATCATAAAAGCTGAAAGGATAAGAAAAGTTATCGCCATATGGTGTAGGAAAGCTACATTAGGAAGAAAATAAAGCAACAATCCATAAACAGGGATATTCATTATCATCGCAATATTCGCCGAAAATGCCGGCGTTCTTTTAATTAACATGCCTATTATAAATGCACTTACAATACCAGGTGTAATGAATCCCCAAAACTTCTGTATGTAGACAAACACTCCTTCACCTAAAAAATAGATCATTGGAGACCAGATTATTGCCATTAGAAGAAAAGTTCCGGTTGCGATACGTCCGACCCTTATGATCTTGTGTCCTGCTGCCTGCGGGTTGATATAGCGAGTATAGAAGTCCATGGTAAAAATTGTGGCTGCCGAATTGAGCATAGCGTTAAAGGAGCTGATAACAGCCCCGAACAGAGCAGCAAGAAGAATACCTCGAAGATATGGTGGAAGCATATTTTGCACCAAGTAAGGATATGCTTCATCCGGGTTTGATATCTGATCTTTATAAAGATGAAAAGCAATAATCCCGGGAACTACAACAATTGCCGGTGTAAGAAGTTTCAAAAAGGCCGCGAACATTATTCCCTTCTGGCCTTCAGCTAAATTTTTGGCACCCAGAGTACGTTGTGTAATAAACTGATTGAGGCCCCAATAAAAGATTGCCGGTATCCATAAACCGCCAATAAAAACAGCAACCCATGGGACATCCGGATCGTTCCAAGGTAATATTAAATTAAGTTTTGATTCATTTTCTTGTGCAAATATTTTGACTCCGTGTAAAAAGCCGCTGTCTCCACCTATATACTTAAAACCAAGAACGGTTACAAGCCCTCCTCCGAGTATCAATGCTGAGCCCTGAATCAAATCTGCCCAGACAACAGCCTTTAGCCCACCATAGAGGGTGTATGTGCCTCCAATTAAAGCAATGAAAATTATAGCAAACATTAAGGCCCAAAAATTTGCCTGGTCTTGCGAAAACCCGAAGTTTGATGTTAAAATTGAATCAAAATCAAACATTCCGTTCAGTGCTATAGCTCCAGAGTATAACACAGTGGCTAAAGCAACAAGCACATAGGCCAGCATCATAAAAAAAGCAAGTATCGACCTGCTGGTAGAGTTATAACGGTATTCTAAAAATTCAGGCATAGTATAGATGCCTGCTTTTAGAAATTTCGGTAGAAGCCACCAGGCAACGAATACAAGAACTACTGCAGACATCAATTCGTAACTGGCAATCGCTAGTCCAACTCTTCCAAAAGCCGCACCAGACATTCCTATGAACTGCTCGGTTGATATATTTGACGCCAACAAAGACAAACCGATCAGCGGCCATGTCAAAGACCTTCCAGCTAGAAAATAGTCTGCAGAATCACTTTCCTTTCTGCTCGCCCATAACGACAATGAAACTACCGCGGCTATAAAGCCAAAAAAAACCAAAAAGTCTATTAATGTTATTTGCATAAAATTCCCTTTAATCTTTTTCGCAACGCTATTCCATGTATAGCAGAATATAGTTCTCTAAATTAAATTATGGAAAAAAACTATCATTCAAAATACAACTTTAAAATTACTTTGTATTCATTCCAAATGTAATTAATTGAACGAAACTCTCCATTTTACAGTTTTATTTTTGGATGAATCAATCAGCAAATCAAACACACCTTTTTTGGTATCAGTAAGTTTTGAATTTGCAGAAATGACACGACTAGCCGATGGAACAAAGCCATTAGCAGCAATCACTATTTTGAATGTTTCACCGCCAACTACATCTGCTTTCCCTGACAAAATCTTCTTTTTCGAATTCCATTGAACATCTTTCAATTCAACATAACCCTGCATCAAATGTCGATTTGTGGAAATGAAATTAGGCCTGTCAATTGATTTATGTACAGACATCATCCTAACTTCACCTGCCCGAAGTTCTTGTTCTAATCGTCCATTACCTGCAACCTTTCCGAGATATTCATCGTTCCAGAAATCATAGACATGATATTTTTCATTTGGGTCTAATCCCATACCTCCAAAAGCAGAATTGCTTGAAATCTCTACAGAAATTTTAGCACTATTTTCAAGGTCTGTATTAAAAAACGCAATTTGATGCCAATCTTTATTTATTTCTAAATCATATATTTGCGGATTCGCTTTACATTCAAGCATATCTAAAGGTCGGGCAGTTATCGGTGTTGAATGCACAGGGAAAACTCGACTCATCGTAAAGATTTGCTCATCGGTAATGTGGTTGAAGCTATTTGCCAAAAGCAATCTTCCGCTTGTTATATAAACCATTGACAACATCTGACGGAGACCATCTATGTTGTTAGGGGCGACTTTAAAAAGATTTTTAGAATCTGTATCATAAGTGAAAACTTTGCGTGTTTTGTACCAACGAAGAGCACACCTGGTGTACATTTCCGGATTTGCAAGATCTGTATCTACCCAAACACGCTGGTTGTCAACGATACCGGCAGTAACATCGAGGAATGGTTGGCCTGCTACGTTTCTTTCATGTATATATGAGTTTGGACCTAATCCATTTTTCGATAACTGAAATACATTTCTATAAGCAGATGCCGTTGTTGCATACTTATTTTCGAAGCCCCCTTTTTCTATCCATGCTGTTTCTGGATAGTCAAACATAACACCTTTGACACCGCCATTTCTGAGATTAGACCAGACATTTTTGAGATGATCTATAAACCCGGGGTCAGTATAATCATATGTACATCTTCCATGAATATTTCTGTTTTTAACGAGCATTTGCGGCTCGCCCTCGGTTTTAGCGCAAGATGAATCGTTGAAAAGAAAATGACCAGGATAAGCCGCTGCATAATCAAGCGATGTAAATCCTGATTGGAAATAAGTAAAAGGCAGTCCACCCATTTTTAGTATTGCCTGTGCCCATTTTTCGGTAGTTTCATACGGTTCTACATAGCGGTCATATTTTTGCCAATGTTCGTCATCCCACCACCCCTGTTCACAATAATCTTCATACAAATCAGGTACTAATCTAACAGCGACTGGGGCGTATTTCAAAAACCCACTAGCGACAGCATGTTCCATTTCTTTTACAGCACCTACGGAATTATTCAGAAACTCATCATCAGTTCCGCCCCAAGTAGGTACGCTGGCATACCAAAGACATACGGTTGGAAAGCTGTAAATATTCGGATTCGCTTGATTTGCGGTCTTCAAAGTGCTGCCATACTGTTCCAAAGATTCAAAAGGATTAGCACTGATCAAATCAATGTAACAACTGTCTTGTGGTATATACTTCGAACCGGCATCGACGAGTCTACCTACTTTGTCTCTGTATTCAACATTCAATTTTATACCATCATTTTTCAGTTTCTCTGCGGATACCCATTTTCCAAAATCAAAATAATGGAGCCCACCAATAACAAGTGTACTTCTACTACTATTATTACCGAGAGTTACCATCAAATTATTGGGGCTTTGCATTTTATCAGTTTTTTCGATCTTTGAATCTCCGCCCCCTGCTTGACCATTAAGCATTACTATATCTTGAGGGCTATCCAGATGGCCGAAAGCTATCCCACTTTGAAGTGGAGCTATTTGATTGACTTTTACGTCATTTGGAGAATTATTTATAATACCGGCATTCAGGACTACATAACTCTTACTGTCATAAACAGTCGCATGGAAAATATAAATTACTTCGGAACTGTTCTCGCAAAGAATTTCGATTTTCTTACCAGTCCCGATATCATCCTTTATGGAAATTACCTTGGCGTCAGGTTTTTTTTCACTTTCAAAATTATTGGAATTAATGCTGGCGTAAGCTTTAGATAAGACTAATTTATCGATGTTCTTGTCAAGCAAACTATACGTATTATTTTCTAGATCATAAGTAAAGGTCAGCAAATCATTTTCCAGACTAACTTTATTGCTCTCATTTACAAATTGAACAGCTGAGATATCATTAGTCAAAAAGACGGTTAGTATTGAAATCAACATAAAATAAAAAAGGTTTGTTTTCATTTTTTTCTCCTTAAAATACCAGTTTTATAAATTAAATTCTACTTACATCATTCCATTGCCATTGCAAAAGTCTTAAAGATTTTACTGGCTGATCTAAAATTTCTATCTTTTTCAGAATAACTCACACCGCATGAAAAGCGGTGCTTGTGCAGCTTTTATTCAGTGCATAATTTTTAAAATTCTTCGTTGCATATACACAGCAACTAAAATGCTACCAAATGATCAAAGCCGCGTTTGTGAATTTTTGGATAAAATAATCTTTTCTTGAAAAAGATGAACACATTGTATTTATGTCGATATTATTGGATATCTTTTTCAAATATTGTTCTCTAGCATAAATATTTCTATTATGACATTAAGTATGTTCTCTTGCAATTCTAAATTAAGTTAATCCTTATCAAAATTTATAATAAAAAAATTTACCAATTCTCCGCAACTTCGACGAAGTCTTTAAAATCCACCTTTCCGTCCTGATTGATATCCGATGCCTGGCAATGATCCTGAGAAAAACTGTCAAGCCATCTGTCTGCGAAATAGGCTATGTCCACGCAAGCACCAACCGGTAATCCGGACCCATAAGTAGGATTTGCTGAATAAAACTTAAGTTCTTTGTTTACAGCTAGATACATCTTGGA
>CAZITB010000025.1:0-26787 GCA_964542055.1 uncultured Candidatus Kuenenia sp. | reverse complement strand
AAAAAACACACCCGGCAGGATTCGAACCTGCGACCTACGGATTAGAAATCCGTTGCTCTATCCAACTGAGCTACGAGTGCATAAACTGACATAGTATATTGAATTGTCAAAAACTGTCAACTTTTTTCTGCCTCGATCATGCCCTTAATCTCTTCATAAGAAGCGACACCGACGTAAATAACTTTGATGCTTCCCTGCGGATCCACGAGCATAGCTGTCGGAAGGCCGTACCTGGTTACCATGATATACGTCGAACCCATCTGGTTAAAACCGCCGCTGGAAAGAGCCATATCGTAATTAATCTCGCGATTCTGGACAAAATTCCGGACCACGTTTGCCGATTCGTTGGAAATACCAAGAATCTGAAGCTTATCATCCATTTCAGACTGGAGCCGATTCAAAATCGGGATTTCCTTCACGCAATACGGACACCATGTCGCCCAAAACACCACCAAAACATTTTTGCCCTTATACTCACCCAGGCTCACATCATTACCATCTAAAGTTTTAACCGTAAAATCCGGCGCTTTTTGACCATAAAGCATCGGTTCGATCGCATCCCAAGTTTTGCGGTTTCGTATAATCTCGGCTAGCGAAGGTTTAATTTCAACCTCATTGGCTTCGGATTTGGTAACCGCAAGGACCTGCTTTTGCTCGGGCTCAGCTTGGTTCTGCTGGGCGGGCTGATCGTCAATCTCCTGATAATTAGGATCAACAGGCTGGGCAACTGTTTCAACAAGCTCCTGTTCGACGGACTCTTCTATTGGCTCTGGGGCTCTGTCCCTTTGGGTCTGAACATAAATAACATATCCTAGTACGACAATAAGAAAAACAAAGACAGCATAAACCGGCCAGCCCTTTTTAATATTGTTTTTTTCGGTATTGTTCATTTTTCATCCTCTTACTTAAACACCAATTTTAATTATTCTAAAGGTTTTGACCAGATATCAGCATTAATCTGCAGGTGCCCAAAAGCCGAAATTACTTGACAAATCAGCACTTAAGAAGATATTATGTTCTGGTCCTTATTATATTTTATGCTAAATGGAGTCAATTGTGAAAGATTTTTACCCAAAATTAGTCTTATTTGCCATTATTTTAATATTATCTTTGAGTATCCTCGGCTGCGACACAAAAAACAACCAGGATCAGTCATCCAAAGTCATAAACAAAGCCTTAAACACATTTTTGGACACCGGCGACATCGAAAAGGCCCAGCAGGTCCTTCGGGAGTTGCCCAGAGATTCTTCCGGCCAAGCTGCCCAGATAGCCCAGGGTACTTTGCAGATAGCCAAAGCCAGCCAGTTTAGCCAGGCGCAAATCGAAATTAAAAAGAATATATTACAAACCGTTTCAGAAATCAAGGACTCGGCTTTCAAAATAAATGAGCTGGTTTCGAACAAAGAAAACCTCTCAGCGGTAGTGGAGCAAAGACAAAAGAAACTTTCAATTCTGCAACAAGGCAACGAGAATGTGACCGGGCTGGCAGGTCTAAAAGAAAAACTGCAGCAGAAAAAAGACGATATCCAAAGCATTAATAACCAAATTTCACAGCTGGAAACTCAGGCAGCCCAAGCCAAAACCAAAGCAGATAATTTGCAGTCAGCAGCCAATAAACTAATGGATCAGGCACGCACTACTAATGACACGATGAAAAAGGCCGAGCTTCAAACACAGGCTTATGATATTATCGCAGGCAAAGAAGATGGCAACTCGAAAGCCGAGTACATGAGTCAGAATCAACACTACCTTGACCAGATCGGCATGCTAGAGAGCAAATCGGATATTGTGGAAAAGGAACTTTTAAACTATCAGCAGGAAATTGACAAACTCGAAAACCAAATCGAAGAAATCAAACAAGTAAACAAAAATTTAAACCTGCAGCAGAACATTTCAACTATTGAGACGCAAATCAATCAGGTCCAGCAGGCATTGTCTGCCAAACTTACCGGGCTCGATGATATAGTAAGCGAGTATGACAGCTTGATGGGTCAGGCACTGGAGCAGTTAGATAATGCCCAGGGCAACTTTAAACGTGCTGGAAAAAACCGCGATATTAGCCAGATTTCAAAGCTTTTCCTTGCTGATATCCAAGCTGAAAAAGCTAGGCTCTATGCCAAGGCAGCCAATTTGAAACTTGCGTTATCTAAAAATTTAAGCAATTTGGCTAAAATAGTAAATCCAGCAATAGCATCTTCGCTAAACGCCGCTGAAAAAAGATATTCAAATGGCGCCCAGGACCACTATTCCAAATCCCTCGAGTCATTCGAAGAAGCTGAAAATACTTACCAGCAAAGCAATTTCCGCCCCGAATGCCCCGTTCTAAAACAGAGAATTGTTGTTTCACTGCAAAAGGCAAATCTTGCATCAACGTTTGGTCAAAACGATCTTTACAATTCTACAGTTGAAACTATAAAAACAATTGCCGAAAAAGCTATTGAATGCGACGAAAATTTTGCACAAAGCTCACTTGGCAACAAAATCAATCAACTACAGCAATAATCAACTTTAAATGGTTGACCTGGGTGGAAAATCTATATTTTCCGTTTACAATTGCCGATAAAGACTTAAACAGATATTATCAGGCAGTTTCAGAAAGTAAGCTTTGTCAGATTATACTTTTCCAAAAAAAATGAGACTTGGCGATAACCGGCAATTCATCGAAGTGCTGGGAGAGAAAAAATGCGTCAGGAACGACATTTTTATCCTTTACCTAGCCCAAAACAGCCTTGATTATCCCAGATTCGGTATTTCAGTTGGCAAAAAATTCGGCAATGCGGTAAATCGAAACAGGCTAAAACGCATCGCAAGAGAGTTATGCCGGCTAAGTCAACACGATTTTCCGCAGGGCCATGATTATATTTTGATCTATAGCTCCAAAATGACGAATAATAGTATATCGAGCAAGCTAGATTTTGAAACAGCCCGTGATAGTTTGAAATCATTGATTGAATATGCCAAAAGAAAATACAAAATTCAATAAAATCGAAAAGGCCGTATCAGCAATGCTGATCTTCTTTATAAGGTTCTATAAAGCAACTTTTTCTCTTTGGCTTGGGCGAAACTGCAAGTTCGTTCCCACCTGCTCAGAGTATTCGATCAGAGCGATAGAAGCACATGGTCCGATAAAAGGCTTTATAAAATCAGTCTGGAGAATACTCAGGTGCAATCCCCTTTCAAAAGGCGGAATCGATTTCCCGGATTAACTTTTCAATGACTAAAAAAAAACCACAAAACCAAGAAAAGTTATACGCTATCGGCAAGGCGGCCGAGCTTGCGGGCGTATCAAGGCAATCACTGCAATATTACTTGATGGTCGGACTAATCAAACCTTCCAAAAAAACCTCAACCGGAAGACGCCTTTTTGACGAAAAATCAATAGAAAAGGTTAAATTAATTAAAAATCTCAATAAAAGTGGATATCCTCTCAGGGCTATCAGGGATTTGTTTATTGACAATGACTAAGGAGTGTTAGATTGTCAGATTATTATTCGAAACAGCGAAAAAGGAATATTTCTGTCGGATTGTTCGTGATAGTTGGGCTTTGTGCACTGATTTACCTGATTTTCAAGTTCCAGGACCTCCCTCTTTGGGTGACAAGGCACAAGTCGTACGAGATAAAGGTTCAGTTCCCTTCCGCTCCAGGAGTTTCCAAAAGTACACCAATTAGATTTTGCGGTTATGAGATCGGCCGTGTAACACGAGTGAGTTATCCTCAGCTGCGGCAGGATATTAATAACAAAAATCTAATCTATCATCAGTCGCTTGTACATATGGCAATTGACAAGAAATACCAGGATATCCCTTCCAATGTCGAAATAAACATCATGAAACGCGGGCTCGGTTCAAGTTACATTGAAATGGAAGTCAATCCAACAAAAGACCCCAAACGATTGGACCCAAACAGGCCCGAAACTGCCTTTTTAGGACCTGACCTTCCTGTGCTGCAAGGCTCGGTCGAACTGGCAAGCGATTTCATCCCAGAACAAATGCAGGACAACGCCGATGAATTGATCGAACGATTCACTGTTTTACTCGAAAATGCAAATAATATTATTGGTGATCCGAATAATCAAAAAAGTATTAAAGGATTGCTGGCAAATACAGAAATAGCAACAGCTCAAGCAACCGAAACGATCAAGGATATTCAAAGCCTTAGTCAATCCGGAAAAACTTTGATCGATGATGCCGATCAGCAAATGGTAAGGATCACTAACACCTTGGAGGAAGCAGGTTACCAGTTCGCGACGGCATTGAAAAAGTTACAGATTACCATAGATAAGGCAAATTCCGGAGATGGTACGGCATCACGTTTATTAAACGATGGCAGGCTTTATGAAAACCTGCTCGACAGTTCACAGGAGCTTCGGCTGGCACTTGAACACATGCGCAAATTGATAGCAGAATCACGGGACAACGGAATACCACTTAAATTGAAGTAATTACGATGAAAAATAAACATCTTTTCATACCAATATTTTCGGTCTTGCTGGCAGGCGTCGTGGCTGGCTGGTATTTAAATAGCAAAACTTCCAGCGAAAAAACTCAGCCGCTTGAAATCGTTACAATAATAAAAAAGCTGCCCATAGGTTCGAGCTTTGAAGACGTTAAATTATTGTATCCAAACCTTTCTGATTTGCAGGGCCAGGGTGGTTATTTGACACCTGATAAAACTGACCTCACCGAAGCCCATGTTCATACTGAACTTATGGGCCTGCCTGCGGAAATTGAATTCAATTTCCAAAAAGACAACCTCTACAGCTATTTTTTTAATTTCAACCGCCTCGACAAAAAAACTGCCGATAAACTCTTTGCAGATTTAACTGAAACATTCCAAATCTATGGTAAGCCCCAGCCGCAAACAATGGAACCCAACCGCCCCGACTGCTATACAAATTTCTGGCAAACTCCGGATTTCTCTGTAGGTTTATCCAAGACCACCTCCGACCAAAACCTCTATTACGTTTCAGCGGGATACCAGACAAACGAAATCCAGCAACCGTAGTGGCCCAAAAGCTCTATCGTGGCAGCGATGAGATGAGAATTAAGACGAACGTTGCATGCAAGAATTAGACCGATTATTTGACACCTTGCCCCCTTTTATCAGACGTTTGCCTTCTTTTTTGACAATATCCGTTTGTTTCTTATGTTTTATATGTATTAGGACGATTTTCCCGTCCGGACAAAAACAAAGGTGACCAAATGAACGTAATACCGACATATAATTTTGATTTCAGGAGAAACAAATGGCTCTAAAAACAACTGTTGCACATGTAACCCATGAAGCTGTCGGCAAAATCGGCGGTATTGGTGCTGTATTAGAGGGAATGCTCACAAGTGATTGTTATAACGCGGCAGTTGACAGGACCGTTCTCATCAGCCCCCTGTTTTCCACCGATGGACCCGCCCATACCCGGCTCGGCGAAAACGGCGAAGTACTCTACTCCTCTCTCGACGGCCTTACCAATTCGCCTTATGCGAGAAATTTCCAAAACATCGAACGCTATTACAATGTAAATATTGTTTACGGTCGCAAAAGTTTCACAGAACCTTTAACACTCAAAAGAGCCTCTTCCGAAATCATTCTTATTGACATTACCCGCATCGAATCAGGACCCGTCAACGACCTTAAATGCGCTTTGTATAACGAGTTCGGCATCCAAAGCCACCTCTATGAAAACCTGTGGGAATACGAGCAATATGTCCGCCTGGCGGTACCCGCAATAGCTGCTTTAAAAGCCATAGGCGCATGTGACAACCAGAGCAACACCATCATCGTTTCGCATGAATTCATGGGAATGCCCACTGCTTTGGCTGCGGAAATCGACACCGAACACGATTTTAAAACCGTTTTTTACGCCCACGAAGTTGCGACCGCTCGCCGAATAGTTGAACACCACCATGGCCACGATACTATGTTCTATAACGTAATGAAAAAGGCACGCGAGAAAAATCTATATGCAGGTGATGTCTTTGGCGATCAGCACGATTTCTTCAAGCACGCACTTGTAGAAGCTGCAAAGTTTTGCGATAACATCCTGGCAGTTGGCGACTATGTCGTAGATGAGCTCAAATTCCTTGCACCCGGATTTCAAAACGTTGACATAGACCTGACCTATAACGGAATACCCTCTTTCGAGATATCCCTCAATGATAAAAAGGAAAGCAAGGCAAAGCTGCAAACCTATTGCAATAATCTCCTGGGTTATATTCCCGATTATGTTTTTACACACGTTACCAGGCTTGTACCCAGCAAAGGCCTTTGGCGGGATATTCGCGTTCTCGAACACATGGAAAAAGAATTCCGTGCCCAGGACAAAACCGCTGTTCTATTCTTACTCAGTACCGAAGTTGGCCAGAGAAGACGCTGCGATATAGAACAGATGGAAAATGAATATAACTGGCCCGTGGCACACCGCGAAGGAATGCCCGATATGTCCGGCGGAGAAACCAATTTCTTTTTAGGTGTACAGGATTTCAACGCCAGAAGCAGAAACATCAAAATCGTTTATATCAATCAGTTCGGCTTCGATCACAAAACCTGCGGAAACCGAATGCCCGAAGAAATGGAGTTTATGGACATCCGAATAGGAAGCGACTGTGAATTCGGCCAGAGCATCTATGAGCCTTTCGGTATCGCTCAACTCGAGCCTCTCAGCTTTGGCGGGCTATGCGTGGTTACAAACGTTTGCGGATGTGCCGGTTTTGTAAATGACGTCACAAAAGGTGAACCCGTAAAAAATGTAATCGTCGCAGACTATACCGAGCTTAACGGCTACGCAAGTGATGACATTGATCAGCTAAAACAGATCGGGCTGGATATCCGTGATAAAATCGAACATCGAATCAGCGGCATGATTGCATTGGAAATTTGCGCAAGATTGCCTAAAACCGATCAGGAAATCCAAAGCCTTGTTTCAAAGGGCTATGAGCTGGCAAAGCAAATGAGTTGGGAAGCCGTAGTCGAAAAATACGTCATGCGAAGCTTTTACAAAGCCATGGAAAAATCACACGCAGGACGCGGGCAAAACCGCTTAATCGCATAATAAATAATAGCCCTGGCTTTCGAACCAGGGCTTATTTTTATTCTATTTCGCAGAAGGCGCCTTTTTTCGCTGAACAAACCGGGCATACATCCGGAGCTTCATCATATACGGTATTCCCGCAAACCGAACAGACAAAAATTTTCCGCGGTGGCAGATCATCACCTTGTTTTACCTTTTCAAACGCCTCCGAATACAACCCGTGATGAATCTCTTCAACGGTATTTGCATTTTCGAAACTTTTTAATGCGGCTTTTTCATTTTCACTTTTTGCTTCTTCGATAAATTTCGGATACATATTCATAAACTCAAAACCTTCACCCTCTATTGCCTCTTGAAGGTTTTCGGAAGT
The DNA here is from genome assembly GCA_964542055.1 of uncultured Candidatus Kuenenia sp. Taxonomy (GTDB): domain Bacteria; phylum Planctomycetota; class Phycisphaerae; order Sedimentisphaerales; family CAMDDF01; genus CAZITB01. Next base: position 19,392 of record CAZITB010000025.1, on the reverse strand, counting down.
CGTTTTTATTCCGTTAAGAGCCCGAAGATGGGCATGGGCATGAACCGTTTCGGCATGAGCGGCAGCCCGAAATAGCTTGGCTACTTCCTTGAGCCCTTCCGCATCCGCTTTTTTCGCAAATGCGAGATACTTTCTGTTAGCCTGGCTTTCACCGGCAAATGCTTCATTTAGATTCTCTGTCGTTGACATAGCTTCCCTTTCGAATTGAATACTTGATATAATGACAATATAACCCCAGTTAATAAATTTTTCAAGTTAGGATTTGCATAAAAAAAAGCGACAACCGAAGCTGTCGCTTTCCTTGCCTAATTTTTTTTATCTTCCACCTTTGCCGGACGTTTTTTTACAACCTTAATCAGTTACAAACACAACATCCGACAAGCGTCCTCGGGTAGCAAGGTCAACCGGGTCGTGCAATTATTTATACGCAGCCCGGCCCCTTTGTTCCAAATTATCTTTTTAATTAACCAAAATCGCCCTTTTTATTTTTTCCGACATTAAGTTTTTGAAAAGTGCCGCCTTCTTAGACCTTTAAATTGCAATTTTTATGGTGATCAGAAAAATAAAATGTATAATATGATTATGAAGACAAAAGCAGAAATCATTTTCCAACCGGTATTGTATGATTCCAGAGGTCAGAAAGTTTTTACTGAGAGAATTTCGGCCGGTTTTCCATCGCCCGCCTCTGACTACGAAGAAGGAAGGCTCGATCTCAACCGCCACCTGGTGCGGAACCCCGCCGCAACCTTTTTTGTAAAAGTAACCGGCGATTCAATGATCGGTGCAGGCATACATTCCGGAGATATGCTAGTGGTTGACCGTTCGCTAGAAACAAGAAATCGCAACATCGTAATAGCTGCGGTAAACGGCGAGTTGACGGTAAAAAGGATAAAGATAAAAGGCAAAAAAATCTTCCTGGAACCCGAAAACCAGCAATTCGCCCCGCAGGAGATCACCCCCGAAACCGAATTTGAGGTCTGGGGAGTAGTTACCAACGTAATTCATCCGTTATGAAAAGTATATTCGCACTAGTTGATTGCAACAATTTTTATGTTTCCTGCGAGAGGGTATTCAGACCCGACCTGGAAAACAGACCCGTTGTAGTTTTGTCCAACAACGACGGCTGTGTCGTTGCCCGTTCAAATGAGTCCAAGGCACTCGGGATAAAAATGGGCCAGCCGGCTTTTAAGGCTGTCGATCTTTTCAAAAAACACAACGTCATAGTCTTCTCGTCCAATTACAGCCTTTATGCCGATATGTCCAGCCGCGTAATGCAGACCCTTGCAAATTACACTCCGGATATCGAGATATATTCAATTGACGAAGCCTTTTTAAGTTTTGACGGGATTCAAAAAAATCTAACCGATCACTGCAGGAACATGCGAAACACGGTCAAAAAATGGACCGGCATCCCCGTTTCCATCGGCATTGCGCACACCAAAACCCTTGCCAAAATTGCAAATCATCTCGCCAAAAAATCCAAAAAAGCAAACGGCGTCCTAGACCTGACCAATCAGCGATGGCTCGACAAAGCTTTGCAGGCAATAGACGTAGGCGATATCTGGGGAATCGGCTCAAAGTCCGCAATTAAACTCAAAACAGCAGGAATCTCAAACGCTTACCACCTGAAAAATGCCGATTTGAACTGGATTAAAAAAGTCTTCGGCGTCAATGGCCTGCGAACGGTTTACGAGTTAAACAGCCAGGCATGTTTTACACTCGAGGAAAATCCCCCTGCCAAAAAATCAGTAACCGTCTCGCGTTCGTTTGGCAAACCGATCGAAACCCTGGAAGAATTAAAAAATGCTACCGCAGGCTATACCGCGCGGGCATGCGAGAAACTCCGCCAGCAAAACCTTGCGGCAAACTCGATGATCGTCTATGCCATGACAAACCGCTTCGACGAAAAAACAAGCTATTTCAATTCGCACAGCATCACATTTGATACCGCTACAAATTACACACCGCTTGTCATTTCAGCTGCAATAAAAGCCGTCGAAAAAATATTCCGTAACAAAAGCAAATTCAAAAAATCCGGCGTGATTTTCAATGACCTTGTTTCAGCAGACCGGCTTCAGCCGAATCTTTTCGACAGGGTCGATCATACAAAAAATAAAAGGCTAATGAAAGCAATTGACAACATCAATTCCCGCTTTAGCTTAAATAAAGTAACATGGGCAGCCGAGGGGCTAAATAAACCCTGGCAAACAAAATTCGATTACCGCTCAAAAAGATATACAACAAGATGGAACGAGTTACTCGAAATTTGAAAGGAACACAATGAGCAGCTTTGGCCCTGAACAATTAGGAAAAATAATCATCTTTACAGGGGTAATACTGGTTATCATCGGCATAATTTTTATGCTCGGCAGCAAGATTGGCCTCTTCAAACTGCCCGGCGATATAACACTCCAAGGCAAAAACTGGAAACTCTTCTTTCCACTGGCCACAAGTATAATCATCAGCCTGATTTTAACACTTCTGTTGTGGCTGATAAATTATTTCCGTAAATAGGTTGCTAAAAAAGGTCTTTTAAGATATTTTAAATAGTAGTTCTAATAATTGCTTTTGTCCCCAAAATGATTTTTTAGAGGTACCCTAAAGCGATATGTCTCAGAAAAACCAACAAATTCTCGATAAAATGAAAGATCTGCTGGAAAACAAAAACAGCATCGAACTTTCTGCGCTGTTGAAGGATTTGCGTGAAAGCGAAATCGCCGAATTTGTTGAACTCCTCGACAATGAAGACCGCCGAACTTTATTTAACCTGCTTGATGATGAAACCGGCGCGATAGTTCTCGAAAGGGTAAATGAAGCCACGCGATCTGAGCTTTTTGATATCCTGACCAAAAACGAATTAAGGGATTACATCTCAGAACTCGACCCCGAAGATGCCGCGGATATTCTGGCTGAAATGGAGGACGAAGACAGCCAGGAACTTCTCAATGAACTAAAACCGCACGAGTCAAAAGAAATTCTAAAGCTCCTACAATACAGCGAAGATTCTGCCGGCGGTATTATGGACCTCGATATCATCAGGGTCCCAGAAGATGCCACTGTCGAACAAGCCATCGATAAAATAAAAAGATCACATATTGATGAGGATTTCTTTTTTGTTTTCGTAGTTGACAAAAAAGGCAAATTTCTCGGTGATGTTCGTATAAGACACCTGCTGACTTCTGATCCTCAAACCAACATAACAGAACTGCTCGAAGAAGATACAATTCACGTAAGTGTACACGCCGACCAGGAAGAGGTTAAAAAAATATTCAACAAAAACAGCCTTATTGTCGCTCCGGTGCTGGACGATAACAATCGCCTGGTTGGAAGAATCACCGCCGACAGGATTTTAGAGGTAGCACAGGAAGAAGCCGAAGAAGACATTTACACAATGGCCGGTACCGAGGCCGAAGAACTCGAAGACACCAGCATTTTCCGAGCTGCAAGGATTCGGATGACTTGGCTTTTACCATGCCTGATGGGCACTGCCGTTACAGCAGTACTGGTACTATTTTTCAAAGAGTTTTTTCACAGCCATAATGTTTTTTTCATTTATACTACCGCAATTGCTTTTATGCCCATGATCGCTGCTATCAGCGGTAACGCAGGCCTGCAAACTTCGGCAATTGTAATTTCAGGCCTGGCAGGCGGCCACCTGGCCGATACTCGTGTCTCGAGAGTCTTTGCACGTGAAGTTAGAGTCGCTTTGCTGGTAGCTATTTCCTGCGGATTGATCGGCGGGCTTATCTGCTGGCTGGTTCCAAATATTTTCAACAATCCCGAATTTGCGGTAGATAGCATGGCATTGCTCCAGATTTCTATGGCTTTCATGACCGCGATGTTTAGTGCGATAATGGTAGCGACAACTTTAGGACTGTTCCTTCCTTTTCTTTTCAGGCAAATAGGAATAGACCCCGCCATAAGCTCAGGCCCGCTCGTTACTACCGCCAACGACTCAATTTCAGTGGCTATCTACCTTTCGCTTACTTTTGTGCTGGTCAGCATTTAAAAAAACCTGAAATTTCCTGCCCGCATTGTGCACATTGGCCGTCATTAAGCTTATTTTTATCAACACTGTAACCGGTACGGTCGATAACCTTCGCGTCACACCTGGGACAAAACGTATTCTGCCCAATATCAGAATAAATATTTCCAAGATACACATGTTTTATCCGCAAATCCTTACCATAACGATAGGCCTTTAGCATTCGATCCTCTGCCGTCGCCGAAATCCCATCCATTTTGTAATTCGGATAAAATCGGCTTATATGCCATGGAACATCTCCATCTCGCAGGTTAGAAACAAAATTTGCGATCCGTTCCAACTCATCATCAGAATCATTCTGCCCCGGAACGATCAAAGTAGTTATCTCCATCCAGATACCGGTATTCTCTGCAATATACTTGATAGTCTCCAAAACCGGCTCAAGCCTGGCTTTGCAAAGCTTCTTATAATATTCATCATCGAACGATTTCAAATCGATGTTTATCCCATCAAGCCAGCCTTTTGCAAAATCCACCGCCTCTTTAGTCATATAACCGTTACTCACGAAAACATTCTTCAACCCACGCTCTTTCGCCAGCTGCCCGCAATCAGCGGCAAGCTCCATAAAAATCGTCGGCTCAGTATATGTATAAGCTATTGATTTACACTTATTATCAACTGCCGCTTCAACTATCAATTCAGGCGAGTAATCACTACCGGTAATACTTACGTCTGTCTCTATTTGCGATATCTGCCAGTTCTGACAAAATTCACATTGAAAATTGCAGCCCGGACAAGCGATAGAAAAACTTCGAGAACCCGGCAGAAAATGAAACAGCGGTTTCTTCTCGATCGGGTCAACCGCTGCCGAGCAGACCTTGTGATAATTCATCGAGTATAATTCACCCTCGATATTCTTGCGTACCCTGCAACGCCCCATCTTGCCTTCGCCGATCACACAATGAAAATTGCAAAGGTAACATTTAACTTTTTTTTCCTCAGCCGGTTCCCAGAGAACAGCTTCTTTCGGATTTCGTGTATCCTGCATTTTTTACCCCTCAATCAAATAGTTTCCAATTGCCAGATATTGCAAACCTGAACTGTCAAACACCTCCAACGCATCCTGCGGCTTATAAACCATCGGGCTTCCATGCAGATTGAAAGACGTATTCAACAGCACAGTCTTTCCGCTCATACTTTTATAATAATCCAACAGCCTGTAATAGCAAGCATTTTGTTTTTCAGTCACCACCTGCGGACGACAAGTAATATCCGCCGGGTGAATCGCCGCGATCACATCGTTTACTCTTTCCGGTTTAACATCAAAAGCCAAAATCATATACGGAGCATCCATCCTCTTCGAATTTTCTATTACATCGTTTACATCTCCATCCATCATCGACGGCGCAAACGGCATCCAGAAATCCCGCATCTTTATCATTTTGTTAATTTTCCGCACAACCCCTTCGATCGAAGCATCTGCAAGTATCGACCGATTACCAAGCGCCCTTGCGCCGAACTCACTTGCACCCTTGAACCGGGCAACAATTTTACCCTCAGCAAGCAGCCTTGCAGTTTCTTTTTCGATATCATCATGTTTTCTAACTTTCACGTTCTTTCTGAAAGCAAAACCTTCAACCGCATCCTCTATTTCATCTCCAAAATCTCCGCCCAAATAGAAACCATTTAACGGTTCAATACGATCACCACTCTCAATAGCCCCAAGCCAAGCCGCACCGATTGAATTAGTCTCATCCCCACACGACGGAAAAACAAAAAGCGACCCAACTTCATCAAGCTCCATAATCGCTTTATTAAGTTTAACATTCATAAACAACCCCCCCGAAAGACAAACATCACAAACACCTGTTAGCTCGATGCAGTTTTTAACCCATCTAACATAAAAACGCTCAATAAATTTCTGCACACCCGCGGCAATATTATCAAACCTCTGATACCTGGTAACATCCTCTAAAAATGTCAAAAGCTCTTCACACCACATGCCCGATCTTTTCCAGACCATCGGATTATCTTCATCAAATTTCACCAGCTTGCCCAATTTATCTGCAATTCTTTCAGACTCGCTGCTGTCATATCCATAAGGCGACAGCCCCATCAATTTATACTCTTCTTCGAACGGCTTGAACCCCATCAAAAATGCTATCATCGAATAAATGATCGCCACAGATTCTTTTTGCTCAACTTCCGTGATCTTCTCAATCCTCTCACCGCTTGCAATATTCACGCTTGCACATATCATATCCCCAAGAGCATCACATGTAAAAATTAGCTTCTTTTTCTCACGCTCGCTTTGACCATAATATCCTGTTACCGCATGACATAAATGATGATCTTCAAATTTTATCTTCTCCTCGCTTATCCCTCGCTCGATCAGCCAATTCATCCTTTCGGAATCCTTCATTTTCTCAAACTTCCACTCTTCATCGAAAAGGATACTTTTGCAATCCAGCTCATTATTCCAATTCGACGAATTTGTACCGGCAAAAACAATCTTGTCAACATCACCCAATCCGCAACCGGCAATCGACAAAACTTCTTCAACTGCCAATTCCGGAAATCCGCCCTGGTTTTTCTTCCTGGACAATCTCTCCTCCTGCACAGCCGCAATAATCCTGCCGTTTTCAACTAATGCCGCACTAGCACCATGCCCGTCATGTATCCCTAAAATTTTCATAAAAGATTATACGCCCTCGCCAGAATTTTCGCTGGATGTTGAACCTTTTTTCCCGTCAAATGTTCGATTTGCATTTTACAGGCCCCGCATTGAGTCATAACAAATTCAGCATAGCTATTATTTATCACCTCTGCCATTTCCCGCCCAATCTCCATCGAAAGATCATAATGTTTCTTCTGCATCCCGCACGTACCCGCAAGCCCGCAACAGCCCGTTTCAGGCCTGTCCAAACTGATACCTGTTTTCTTCAGAAGATCAAGATTATCATTTTTACCCATCGCCCATAAATGACATGGCCGATGATAAACAAAACTTTCATCAATTTTGTTTTCTACAGGCTTTAACTTTCCCTGCGATTCCAGAACATTCAAATAGTCGGTATATTCATAAGTATTTTCACTCACTGCCCGCGCATCATCACCATTAACAAACAACGGTAAATCCTCACACAAACAAAGTGCCCCGCTCGGTTCAGAACATATCACTTTATAACCATCTTTCACATACCCGATCAGATTCTTCACTATAAACTCAAAATCTTTTCGAGCCGTTTTAACATCCCCGTAAACAACTCCGGGCATAGGCGCAGGCCTTTGATCCGGCAACGCGACTTCGATGTCATTATGCCGCAAAGTTTTCAGCACCGCAAAACCAAGCTCATGATCATTATAGTTTGCATACGAATCCACAAAATAAACCACCTTATCGACAGGCTTTTCAATTGCCGGCTGAGACTGGATATACTTCCTTGCTTTCCGTAAAAAACTCCCCTTCTCAAATGCTGGCAGCCCCCGGCGCCTGTCAAGCCCTAAAAATTTTTCCAGTCCCCACTTCGCAGGCCCCAGTTTCAAAACAAAATTGCTAACTGGCGAAAACCCGCTTCCCATCATACTCATAAACCGATTATTGATCAAAGCAAACTCGGTCCTCGTCAAACCCTTTCTCTTTACATATTCGCTCCTTGCCTCAACAATCAGCTTCGAAATATCAACCCCCGACGGACACTGCACACTGCACATTTTACAATTCACACAATACCCAAGCACCCGCTTGAATTCCTCGCTCTCAAACTCCTCATCTTCAAGCAAACCGGTCACCCAGGCATGCAGTAAATTTGCCTTCGCCCGCGAACACGCCAGCTCCGTACCCATCGCTTTAAACACCGGACACATCCGGCCATTTGCCGACCTGCACACCCCATCACCGTTGCACTGCTCAATTTCCAGCAGATACTCATCATGCGACATATTCAAATTCATACCGCTTTTACTGCCGTTTACCACCCGAGCCAGCTTAACATTTTTAACCATCACATCCGGATCATCATTCAAAATCTTACCCGGATTCATAATCCCTTCAGGATCAAATATCGCCTTCACACCTCTCAACACTTCATAATATTCACTCCCGTATTGCCGCTTTACAAATGCCGCACGCACAAGCCCATCCGCATGCTCACCGCTTATAGACCCCCCAAGCGACCACGCCAACTCAAACACCTCATTAGCAACCGCCTGCATCTTCTCAACATCCCCCGAATCATGCAGATCAAGAAAAGGACGAATATGCAGCTCACCATCCCCGGCATGCCCATAATAAGCACATGGGCAATCATACTTTGCCAGAATCTCATTCAACCCCTTTATGTATTCTGCCAGCTTCGAATTATCGACCGAGACATCCTCAATAAAAGGCACAGGCCGTTTTTTCGACTTATCCCTGAACAGCAGCGGCACCGCATCCTTGCGCGACTTCCACAAACGCCCCTGCATCTGCGGATCAAAAAACTCGCGCCCTGCCTTTACCAACTGACCAACTTTATCCAGCGTCCCTTTTATCTTATCCTCAACCGCCCCCCTGTCATCGCCGGTATGTTCAACTAGCAAAACCGCAGCAGCCTTCTCCGGAAATATATCACTATACTGCGGCAAAGACTCGCGCGCGATCCCAAGCAATTTTTCATCCATCAATTCACACGCACTTGCCCCATCATCTGCGATAACAGCAACCGCCTTTGCCATTTCATCAATCGTTTCAAATTCAAGCTGCAAAAGCCCCTTCGCCTTAGGCAGATCAACCGTCCGCAGCGTTATTTGCGTAAACATCGCCAGCGTCGATTCCGACCCGCTAAGCAATTTCGCCATGTTAATCTTTCCATCACGGCAAATCCCCGCGATATTATACCCGCTCCGGTTGCGTTTGGTCGCGGGCACTCTCGACTCGATCACCTCTTTATTGTCGCTAAGCAGTTCATAACATTTACGTGCAAACTGATTCGCGTCAGCCTCCTGCCCGTTTGTAAATTCAACAATCTCACCATCAGCGGTTACCGCCTCAATACTTTCAACATGACCAGCTATATGCCCGTACTCAAGTGAATGCGAACCCGTAGCATTATTGGAAACCACCCCGCCGACAACCGCTCGATTTCCGCTCGAAGGATCAGGCCCGATTTTCTTACCATATTTCAAAAGAAAACCGTTCAACTCATCAAGCACCAGCCCCGGCTCAACCGTCACCCTGCTGTGATCATCAGATATCGAAACCACCGATTTCATATACTTCGTAAAATCCAGAACAATACCCGCCGAAAGCGATTCACCTGCCACCCCGCTGCCCGCCCCCCTGGCAACAACCGGGGTTTTACTTTCTGCCGCATATTTTACAGCCGCCTGCACATCCAAAGAGTCTTTGACAAACACCACGCACTCCGGCATTATCCGGTAAATACTCGCATCGGTCGAAAACGCTATCCTAGTATAAATATCTGAGCAAACGTCGCCTTTTACTAATCTGCCCAGCTCTTTTGCGATTTTTTCACTGTCCAAAATGATTCCCTTGCAAAAACTGCTAAACCGCTATTATAACCAATATTACAGCAATTTTGCAAGAAATGTATTTACTACCCCAAATCCGACTTGCCTGCTATCTCTCAAAATCTTCCGGCAGGTACTGCGGCTTGAACTTCGTACCGCCCACCTTTAATGCCGCCAGGTCATGCTCACTTATCCGCCCGTGAATAAACTGCTGCACCACATCATGAGGATGATTACGAATATGATCAGCATCGCCGTCAGCAATAATCTTGCCTTGATGAAACATAATGATTCTGTCCCCTATCTTATAAGCGCTGTTCATGTCATGCGTAACCACAACGCTTGTTATCGCCAGTTCCGATTGAAGCTTTATTATCAACTCATTAATAATATCCGAGCGGATCGGGTCCAGCCCCGTTGTCGGCTCATCATATAAAATCACTTCCGGGTTCAGCGCTATCGCCCTTGCCAGCGCAACACGCTTTCTTTGTCCGCCCGATAAATTCGCAGGATGATAACTCTGAAAGCCGTCCATGCCCACCATCGCCAGCTTATCTTTTACCAGATCTTCAATTTCCTTCCAGTTCGCTATCTTATGGTGCTGCCGAATGGGAAAAATAATATTTTCAAAAACCGTCATACTGTCAAACAGCGCCCCCATCTGAAAACAAAACCCAAACTGCGTACGAATATTCTCCAGCTTTTTCTCGCTAAGATCGTCTATCCGCATACCCTTAAAGTAAACCTCACCCTCGGTAGGCCGCTCAAGAACCATCAAATGCTTGGTAAAAACCGTCTTCCCGCAGCCGCTTGGACCGATAACAACAGTCGTCTTGCCCTTTTCTATCGAAAGTGAAATACTGTCTAGAACTGTTATGACCCTTTCGCCGTCCGAAAACTGCTTAACCAGGTTCTTAACTTCTATTATATGGTTATTTTCCGATTCGTTTGAAACCAAAACATTCCCTTAAAACAATGTAGGAGCAGGCCATATCGAATTATGAATTGCTTTAAATATTATAGCCAACGCAAGATTAAGAGCCAGTATGCAAATGAAACTGGCCACAAATGCCTCGGTGCACGCCTGACCCACACCCTGGGCCCCTTCTCTGCAGCTAAATCCTTTGTAACAGCTAACCAGAGCAATCGCTCCGCCAAAAAAGAAACCTTTAACTATTCCGATTGAAACATCCCACAACTTCACCCCCGCAGCCGAGAAATTCCAGTAAGCCTGCTCATTTATGCCAAATTGCAAAACACTTATAAAATATCCCCCAATTATACCCATTAAATCTGCGTAAATAATCAAAAATGGCGTCAAAAGCAGACATGCTATCACCCTCGGAGCCACTAAATACCTAACCGGATCAGTACCCATACTTCTGATCGCGGTTATCTGCTCGGTAACATTCATGGTTCCAAGCTCTGCAGTAAGCGCTCCCCCAACTCGCCCCGCAAGCATCACAGCCGCCAAAACCGGCCCCAACTCACCAACAACAGATAAATTGATCAAAACCCCCAAATGCTCTTCCAGACCCATACTCGCAAGCTGGTCGTAGGCTTGTATAGCCAGCACCATACCCACAAATGCACCTGTGATCATTACTACCGACACACTTTTAACACCGATCAGGTGCATCTGCGACCAGATAAGAGGATACGACTTACCCTTAAACAAAGAAAGGAAACCTGCATTCGAGGCATTGAAAACAAATCTCCAGAACTTACCTGTATTTTCAATCCCGCCGATAGTTTTTGAACCTAACTGTTCTAACATTTCAAATTCCAAAAAATTGATTATTTGTTAGTTACCATTATTTCGTCATTTAGACTAACTGTGATTAATTTTTGCTTGGAACTTCAATTTCTTTACCTTGAAAACAAAATTACTATTAATTTTTTAACTATTTTAACAATTTTTTTAAAATAATTCTCAACCGGACACCATTTAATTTTCCTAACAATCTGTAAAACAATACTTTATATAAATTTTTAAGATATTTCCTGTTTTATCTAAATTGCCCATTTTAACTAAAGACTTTTTAAACCACCTGACGATAGATATGTAGAAAGTTAATAAATTGCCCATTTTAACATTTAAAATCAAAAGTAATAATTATTTGTTAATCTAGGCTCTCAATAAAAATCGCTAAGGAGTATCGAAATGTTACACCAAACAGTATTAGAAGATTATATGGAAGCACTGCTGGCAGGCGACAGAAACGCTGCACGTCAAACCATCGAAGATTGCCTCAGAAAAGGTACAACCGCAAATCAGGTTTACATGGACATACTCTGGCCCATGATGCTGGAAATCGACCGGCTCCATCGTCAATCCCTCATCAATTCCGCCCAGGAGCACATGGCCACCAGAATAAACCGCACAATTGTGGACCAGCTCCAGAACAAACTGCCCCAGAAAGAGACAAGACAGAAAAAAATCGTTATCGCATGTGCCTCTAGCGAACACGGCGAATTAGGCGCACAAATGGCCGCTGACCTTTTCGAAAGCGACGGCTGGGATGTCAGATTTCTCGGCGGAGGCGTTGAAAATGACGAACTGATCTCATTTACCCACAAGTTCAGCCCGGACATATTCATGATATACGGTGCCACACCAAAAATTGCACCTTCCATACGCGAACTGATCGATACCATCCATGCAATAGACGCATGTCCAGATATGGCAATAATGCTCTCAGGCGGAATTTTTGACCGTGCCGAAGGGCTTTGGGAAGAAATAGGAGCCGATATGTACGCAAAAACCGCCTATCGTGCCGTAGAACTGGCAAATATGCCCCACCAGAACAGACCAAGACCCGTTAGAACTTTAAACACAAGAAAAAGAACCCAAATGGCTCGTAAGCAAAAAGCAATGGCCTAATACTAATTCATTTTAATTTATACCATATTTTCCTTTAAGCCCCTTCCAAAAGGGGCTTTTTTTCTATTTATTAAAAATTTTCCCCTTAAGGCTTGTAGTACCAATCCCAAATTGTTATTATTTGGGTTCTATCCATTATTAATTAGTAACTTTTTGTGGTAATATTATGCAGTTAACTCAAATACTTAAACCGAATTGCATCAAAGCGCCTTTAAAAGGCACAGACAAAGAGCAGGCAATCGAAGAGCTTGTGGACCTCCTAAACGATTGTCGTCTGCTAAACAACAGAGACAATGTCCTCGATTCAGTACTTGCCCGCGAAATGACAAGAAGTACAGGCATCGGATCAGGAATCGCCATACCTCACGGAAAATGCAAGGGAGTAAACGAACTCGTAATGGCTATCGGCATCGCCCCTAAAGAGATCGACTTCGACAGCATCGACGGTAAAGGAGTAACAATTATAGTTCTTTTGGCATCTCCAATAAACAGAACCGGCCCGCATATCCAGGCACTTGCAAGAATCAGCCGTATTATGCTAGACGAAGAACTTCGCGAAAAACTTTCAAACAGCAAATCTGCTGACGAAGTTTACGACCTCATAAAGGAAAAAGAATTAGAATAAAAAAAAGGCTTTCCATAATTGAAAAGCCTTTTCTCTTAACTTCGATTTTTACAACGGTATCAACTTACTCCGTTATTTTCCCACAACATCAAACCTGTATCATAAGGATTATACAAGTCCTCGTTTTGCGGCATTATCCTGACTGCAAAACCATGCTTGCCCGACGAAGTACATTTCAAAATACCTCTAAAATGACACCGTCCATCCTGACCGATATTTTCAACAAAATCCATCTTGGCAATCTGGCCCTCTTTGATATTGCCCCACGAATCAACTGTTCCATGATATATCTGCACCTGAACATCTTCAGCCTTGATCGACCCAAGCTTAACGGTCGCACTAACTTCCAGCTCGCTGCCAACTTTTAACTGTGGAGCTTTAACATTGAATTCTGCCAAAGACTCACCGCCGGCATACTTCACATCAACATTTTCGATCTGAATTTCATGCCATGAGCTTCTAATATTGTTTTTCCACGCCGTAAGCGCCCTCGCCCTCGACATCGCCGAAGCCGTAAGGTATCTCCACCTCTCAGCCGAAGGACCATAAAACTTACGCGTATATTCTGCAACCATTCTGCCGGTATTGAATTTCGGAGCGTTCCACTTAATAGAATTCTTCATCCGCTTGATCCACTCCCTCGGAAGCTTTTCATTGCTCCGTTCATAAAACAGAGGCACAACTTCTTCCTCGAGAATACGGTAAAGCGCCTGTGATTCAACCAGATCCTGATAAGCAAGATCATCATAAGACTCACCTGCACCGATAACCCACCCTGCATCAGGATGATAACCTTCGCACCACCAACCATCAAGAGTACTCAAATTCAGAACGCCGTTGACAGCGGCTTTCATTCCGCTGGTACCGCTGGCCTCCATCGGCCTGCGTGGATTGTTCAACCACACATCAACTCCCTGCACCAGGTACTTGGCAACATCCATATCATAATCTTCAACAAATGCTATTTTCCTGCGAACCGAATCGTTATTCGCATAATGAACTATCTGCCTGATAATTTCCTTACCAGATGCATCACGCGGATGGGCCTTACCAGCGAAAATAAACTGCACCGGCCTTTCCGTATTGGTCAAAATCTTCGTGAACCTTTCAACATCTTTCAAAAACAACGCGCCGCGTTTATAAGTCGCAAATCTTCTGGCGAACCCGATAGTCAACGCTTCCGGATCAAGCACCTCATCGGCCCAGTTCAACTCTGAACGATACGCACCGCGCCTCTTAAGCTGCTTCTTTAAAGACTTTCGCACATACGCGACAAGACTTTCCTTGCATCGCTGATGTATCCGCCAGAACTCCTCATCAGGAACCTGCTCAACATTGACCCAGATAGACTTATCAACAGCCTCTTCGTTCCAGTTCGCTCCAAGGTACCTTTCAAACAAAGACACCAGCTCCGCCGATATCCATGTACGCAGATGTATCCCATTAGTAACCGAATCGATCGGCACTTCCGAAGCCGGCAATTCAGGCCATAGCCCAGACCACATCTGACGCGAAACTTCGCCATGAAGTTTACTCACACCATTACGGCATGAACTCATCTTGATAGCCAGAACCGGCATTTTAAAAGGTTCTTTATCATCTGCAGGATCCAGCCTTCCAAGAGCTAAAAACTGTTCGCGATTCAAACCAAGCTGTGAAAAATAATTGCCGAAATATTTATCCATCATCTGCACAGGGAACTCATCATTGCCCGCCGGCACAGGTGTATGAACTGTAAATACATTACTCGAACGAGCAGCTTCAAAAGCTTCATCGAACGTCATATTCTTGCTGTCTTTTATCTGGCGAACCCTTTCCAAAGCCATAAACGCCGCATGACCTTCATTCATATGACAAACCGTCGGCTCATGACCCAAAGCTACCAGCGCCTTGTAACCGCCAATACCCAAAACTATCTCCTGGCGTATTCTCGTCTCGATATCACCGCCGTAAAGAGTCGAAGTTATCGGACGATCATGCTCAGAATTTTCCTTAACATTCGTATCCAGAAGATAAAGCGGCACACGCCCTACCTGTACTTTCCATATCTGCGCAATTACACTTCTCTGCGGAAAAGGAATGCTAACCGTCAAAGGCTTTTCATCATCTTTCCTGACAAGCTCAAGGGGCATATTATAAAAATCATTTTCAACATAATGTTCCTGCTGCCAGCCGTCAGTATTGAGATACTGCCTGAAATAACCGTTTTGATACAAAAGACCGATACCAATTAGCGGCACGCCCAGATCCGATGCGCTTTTTAGATGATCGCCTGCCAATATCCCAAGACCGCCCGAATAAACCGGCAGACATTCATGAATACCGAACTCTGCCGAAAAATAAGCAATCGTCGGTTTCGTATTATTACCGTTTATCTTCTCATACCACGTCGGAGCTTCAAGCTCGAGATTCATCTTCTCACGCAGCTGATTTAACTGATATATAAAACCTTCATTATGCGAAAGGTCTTCAAGTCTCGCCTGCGATACTGTCCCAAGCAGCTTAACCGGATTATGGCTGCACTGCTCCCAAAGCTTCGGATCTATTCGCTGGAAAAGGTCTTCATATTCGTCATTCCAGCACCAGAACATATTATGAGCCACTGTCTTTAAATCCTTTAAAGGCTCCGGCAATGAAGGAAGTATCGTAAAACTTCTTACTTTTTGCATCATTTCATCCTTATATATTTGTATAAATGAATCTACATACGTTTGCAATCTTTAATTCGTCCAAACTTTCCCTGGGCTTTATTATAGTTTTAAAAAAACAAAAATAATTAAACCCTCTAAAAGCAGATATCATAAACGGTTCGATAATAACTTTTAATCTGAAACAAAAACACCCTTCCAACCCATTTCTAATAAAAAAAGGCCCACTGTCGTGGACCATTTTTTTCAGGCCGATCCTCCGCAGCTGCCGTCGGTTAAACTTTGAAATAACCCTTTATTTCAAGGGGGGTGACAGTTGCTGACGTCCGACAGTCCAGTCAAGCTGGCTTTGCCGATCCGTTCAGGTCCTATCTCCCAAGGCACATTCATAGGTTTTTCAAATGCCTCTAACCTTACGAACAGAGCAGGGGTTTAAGCCTATAGGTATATTAACAAATCCACCTTCGAATTGCAATCAAAACTTAATTTTAATTTACATCAATTAAAACCGGCTGATTTCTTGTTTTTTCATTTACGCAAACCCCTGCCCCCAAGTTCTAAAAACAATTATAACAAAAAAATGTCATACTTGACCTGTAAAACACATTTAAATTTCTGCTATTAAATAAACCCCTCTACACTTTTAGCCCTACACTCTTTAAACTGTTCTCAACTTAGCACCGACACCATTTTCGAGCGACTCAACGATTGCGCTTTCATATTTATCAACCTGCTCGTGCGTCAGCGTTCCGTCCTCATCGCGGAAACAAAGCGAAAGAGTTACGCTCTTTTGCCCCTTCTCGATCGGCTTGCCCCTGTAAATATCAACAAAAGTGATATCTTCCAGAATATCACATTTGGGCTTTTCAACACATCCAACAATATCTTTCCACAAAACACCTTCATCCACAATAATAGAAAGATCACGCACAATCGCCGGGAACCTTAAAATCTCCTTAACCTCAACCGGCCCGCTCTGCAAATTTCGCAGCGTTCCAAAATCCAGCTCCGCAACAACCGGCTCAACATTTTTCAAATCCATCTTCCCGCAAGTATCCTTCGAAACCAAACCAATATAACCAAGCTCTTTACCCTCAACTGTTATACTTGCAAAAGCACTGGCCCATTTAGCATCACCTGCTTTGAATTCAATCTCCGCATCCTTATTGAAATTTTCAACAAGCCCTTCCACAACCCCTTTCAACTTTCGAAAATCACTGTCACAAAGCAACGCAAGCTTCATCTTCTCATCAGGCATATCACCGCCGCTTTTCTTAACGAACGTATGCGCCAGCTCATAAATATTGCAATCGGTATTACCGGCATTATGGTTCACTTTATAATTTCCCATAAGCGAACCGATCAGCGAATCACGAAGTAAATTCGCACTCTTACGCGTAACATCCTTAACCGCCAGGTAACCTTCGGACTTGCCAACCTTCAAAAGCTCCGCAGATTCCTTATCAGTAAACGTAACATTGATCGTCTCATAAAAACCGCTGCCCCCAAGGTAATCCCGAACCTCAGTTCTAAACTTCTGCTCTGGATCGATCTTCGCTACCTCGATATTGATCCGCTTTTCAGTATGGATCTGGCTATACCCGTATGACCTGATAACCTCCTCGATCAGATCAACTTCCCTGTGAATATCATTTCTCCATGACGGCGATGTGCATCTTACAACATCGCCTTCAATCTTCGGCTCAAAACCCAGCTTCTCAAATATCTCCATCACCTGCCCTACTTCAATATCAATCCCCAACAGCCACTTCATCCGTTCAAGCCGTATCGAAACCTCAACCGTCTCATCCTTAGCCGGATACGCATCCACAATACCCTTTGCAGCCTTGCCGCCAGCAACCATCTGTATCAGCCCAACCGTCCTGAGCGATGCGTAATCAACGGCATCTTTATCGACATTCCTTTCAAACCTGAAAGACGCCTCCGAACCAATATTAAGCCCGCGAGCAGTCGTCCTCACCGAAAGCGGATCAAAATGTGCCGCCTCCAGCAGTACCGTACTCGTAGAATCGCTTATCTCCGTATCAAGCCCGCCCATAACACCGGCAATCGCAACCGGCCCCTTCGCGTCAGCTATCATCAGCATATTCTCTTTCAGATCGCACTTAGTCTCATCGATCGAAATCAGCTTTTCACCCTTACGCGCATTACGAACAATTATCTTACCGCCCTGCAATTTATCATTATCAAAAGCATGCGTCGGCTGACCATTTTCCAGCATCGCGTAATTGGTCGCGTCCACAACATTATTAACCGGCCGCACACCAACCGCTTCCAACCGCTTTTTCATCCACTCAGGCGACTGTCCCAGCTTGACACCTTTAATAATTTTCGCCGTATATCTTCCGCAAAGCCCCGCGTCCTCTATCTCAACAGAAACAAAATCTTCCGCCTTTGCATCACTTTCATCGATTTTCACTTCCGGCATCTTCAACTCATTACCCGTCGCCGCCGCTATCTCCCGCGCTATCCCTATATGGCTAAGACAGTCCCCGCGGTTACTCGTAACTTCAACATCAAGCACCGTATCACCGTCAAATTCGATTATCTCCTCGATCGGAAACCCCCTATCGCTCAAAAGCTCACCAATCTGCTCAGGGCTCCTGTCAATTTTCACATAATCATTTAACCAGTCTAAAGATACCTTCATTTCGCACCGTTATTATAAGTTTTCATTATGGATTTAAACCGCCAGATTACTATTTACATCCAAAAAAGTCAAGAAAAACGAATTTTCACCTTCAAAACTTGACATTACCGCCCGCAAACGGTATTTTCATATAAAATAAATTGTAAAAGGAACTCATTATGTCCAAAAATCTGGCTATCCTTCTAATATCATTAGCTCTCATAACCATTACCGGCTGCGTCGAACGCAAACTAACAATAAACACCCAGCCACAAGGCGCACTGGTTACTTTGAACGATGAAGAGATCGGCACTTCTCCCGTCACCACATCATTTCTATGGTACGGCGACTACTACGTCAAAATCACAAAAGACGGATACGAAACCCTTAAAACCGTAAAAGATATGGATCGCCCCCTCCATGATGTCTTCCCATTTGATTTCTTCGCACAGATACTCTACCCAAAAACAATCGAAGATGACCACACCTGGAACTTCGAGCTAGAACCGTACCAGCGACCCACCAGAGCCGAACTGCTCGATTCCGCCGAATCTATGCGCCAACAAGCCCTCTTCGAACTGGAATAATACAAACATTATCAGACCTGAATCGGCAATGCTCAAAATTTAAGGGTAGTTCTAATAATTGCTTTTGTGCGGCAAGCAAAAGATTTTTGCCTTCTGACAAGGAAGACAAATCAGCCTTATTTGAAGATAAGGCGGCTTTTGTCTGACGCAGACCAGAAGTAAAAAGATTTGTTTGTCCGCCAAAATGAATTTTTATAGGTACCCTTAAGGCTTGTTTTTGCGCTTTTTCATTAAGCCGCACTCTCCCCTTACCGAAATTCCCTTTAAGGCAACTGTCAACTTGTCTATTGACAGTTTCTTGAATCGAAAATTATTGGTGGAATGCGGATTATGGACTTTGAAAATATAACTATTGCTCAAGATGAAATTGAATCACCAAAACTTAAACAACTAAATGAAATCGTAAACTCTCTTGACCATGTGCTATATTCCCGCCAAGTCGGCGAAACAGGCTTTTTGTATTTAAGCCCTCACATTGAAGCCCTGACCGGCTACACCCCAA